>NZ_JBHSIV010000007.1:0-212072 GCF_042653685.1 Actinomycetospora atypica
CGCCCGGCCCCGCCGGCCGGCGTCCGGCCCCTGCCGCCACCGCCCCGGGCGGAGCCGCCCACGACCGCTCCACCGGCCCCGGAGCCGCCGCCCGCGACCGCCGGACCGGACGGGGACCGGACGTCGGAGGCGCCCCGCACGGGGCGGACCCGGCGGCGGACGTCCTCACCGCGCCCGGTCCGCCGGGTGGCCGGTCGGAGGAGCGACTGAGTCGCTCAGTCCTCGGGCCCGTCCACGACCGCGGCGTCCGGGGCCACGATCTGGCGGCCGCCGAGCTCGGGGACGTGCTTGTAGAGCGTGGAACGGCTGACGCCGAGGAGCCGGGCGATCGAGGCGACCGAGTTCTCCGGGCGCGCGAGCATCGCCCGCGCCTGGGCGACCTGGTCGGGGTTGAGGGCCGGGGGCCGCCCGAGGCGCTGGCCGCGGGCCCGGGCGGCGGCCAGGCCGTCGCGGGTGCCCTCGATGAGGAGCTCGCGCAGGAACTCGGCGAGCGCGGCGAAGACGTGGAAGACCAGGCGGCCGCCGGGGGTGGTGGTGTCGAGCCCCTCGTGCAGGGACCGGAACCCGACGCCCCGCGTCCGGAGCTCGCTGACGAGCGTCACGAGCTGGGGCAGCGAGCGGGTGAGCCGGTCGAGCCGGACCACGACGAGGGTGTCGCCGGCGGTCAGGGAGGCGAGGCAGGCGTCGAACTCCGGGCGGGCCGCGCCGCCCTTGCCCGACGACGAGTCGACGAACACGCGGGTGCACCCGGCGGCCCTCAGGGTGTCGCGCTGCTGGTCGGGGTCCCCGGCCTCGCTGGGGCTCCCGGTCGACCCGCGTCCGTACCCCACCACGTCGCCGGTCAGGTCCTCCGGCTCGGCCGCGAGAAGATCGCGAGTCTCTACTGCATCCACGCAGCGGAATAATAGGAGAATCCCCCCGCAACCGCTGTTGCCGCCCCGCCCATTCTGCATACGACACGTTTTACGGCGCTCGTTGCGCCGATTGTCGTCGTGGTTCGACGGCGGAATGGGTGCGCATCCGGCCCTTTTCTACCACTCAGTGGTAGCAGTCGCGGGCCGCGCCGGACCGGGGGAATTCGCCCGTTCGGACGCGGGCCGCGGGTGCTCGGCAGCGCTGAGCAGTCACGCCCCGACGGGTCGGGCGGGGCGTGGTGCGGTCGGGGGACCTGCTGGACGCCGAGGTCGGGGGTCCCGGCCGGGCGTCCGTGGCGGCGGGCGCCCGGCCGGGGAGGCGGGCGCCGACGAGGTGATCCGGCGCCCGACAACGGAACGCGCCGGGAGCGTATTCGTGACGTCGTCCCGGCCCATTCCCCCGGGACGGGTGGCCGTTCCGTGTCGAGAACCGTGTGGACTACCCGGTGGGGGAACGAACGGTCGTCCGGTAATTGTTGACCATTGGCAAGCACGACGATTTCTTCGTCAGCGCTGCTGCACGTCCTTCTGCATCAGCACCGTGTCGACCCACTGCCCCTGCTTGTACCCGACCCCGGGCATGCGGCCGACCACCTCGAACCCGAGCCGGCGGTGCAGCACGATCGACGGGGTGTCGTGGCGCGCGGCGGGAAGCGTCGCGATCACGGCGACGACCTGCCGGATGCCGGTGTGCGCGAGGTCGTCGACGAGGGTGCCGAGCAGGCGGCCGCCGAGGCCCTGGCCGGTGGCCTCGGGGGCGATGTAGACCGAGTCCTCCACCGTGTACCGGTAGGCCGCGTGGGGGCGGAACTGCGCACACCAGGCGAAACCGGCGACGCGGAGGCCGCCCCGGGGCGCGGCGGGATGACCGTCGGGGAGGTCGGCCACGACGAAGGGGAGCTTCTGCTCACGCGCCGCCGCCAGCCGCTCGAGCCACGTGGCGGTCGAGGGCGGGTCCTCGACGAAGGTCGCGACGGAGGCGAGCACGTAGCCCGCGAACACGTCCGCGATCCGCGGGGCGTCGTCGTCGTCGGCGGGGCGCACGACGATCCCGCGGTCGGGGGAGTGGGGCGATGCCCCTCGCTCGGCACCGGTCATCGCGCCATCCTCTCCCGGGAGCGCCGCCGGGGGCCATGTCCGGCGGCGTCCGACGTCCTACTCGATGCGGACGAGCTGGAACTCCCACTCCCCGGAGTCGGGGTTCAGGACGGTCCGCTCGTACACGGCGTGCTGCGCCTCGCCGACCAGGCGGGACATCGTCTGCTGGACCCCGCGCTCCTTGCCGGGGAGCGGGATCCGCTGGATCAGCGGCGGCTCCTCCGGAGCGCCGTCGGGGACGGAGATCGCGCCCTGTCCCTGCAGCGGGCCGTTGATGTACCGGACCACGATTTCCCTCATGCACCCCTCCAGCTGATCGTCCTGCTGCACCTTACGGCTGCACTCCGAGCACGTCACGATCTTCGACAGGACCCGTTCGGCCTAGCGCGGACGGCCGCACCGGCACATAGCGTGTCGAGGATGCGCTCGGCGGTCCTCCTCCTCACCGGATTCGGGCTCGTCGTGGGCGGCGTGGCCCTCATCGCGCTCTCGGGGGGACTGGTCCTCGGGATCGCCGCGATCCTGCTCGGTCTGCTGGCGAAGGGGGCCGGTTTCCTGCTCGGCGACTCGCCGGCCGCCGCCCCGGGCCGTGGGCCGCAGACCCTCGCCGGCCGCCGCGTCGAGCGCCCGCGCGCCGGGATCCCCGTGGGCGGCCGCACCGCGCTGCGTCGCCATGTGCCGGGCCGTGCCGCGGTCCGCCCCATCCGGTCGCCCCGTCCGTCGTTCCCGGTGCCCGACGAGGCCCGTCGGCGCCGGGCCTCGTGACGCCCGCGCCCCGGCAGGTGGCAGGGTCTTCTCGTGTGACGACCTGGGAGTACGCGACCCTGGAGATCTCGGCGGTGCAGCTGGCCAAGGGCGACCTCGATCCGGGGTCGAGCAGCCACGACACCGCCGAGTGGCAGGCCTACGCGATCGGGCCGAAGGACGAGCTCATCTTCGAGGAGTACCGGCCCTACAGCGTGCCGTGGGCGCGGCTGTTCGCCGAGCACCTCAACCGCCTCGGGCGCGACGGCTGGGAGCTGGTCCAGTTCGGCGGACCGCACCACGCGCTCTACCCGACCGGCTACGTGCACTCCTCGGGCACGTACACGACCGTCGTCGAGAGCCGGTTCGTCCTGCGCCGCGCGGCCTGAGCCCGGCCCCGTCCTGCCCGCGCACGCGACGGCCCCGCGCACGCGACGGCCCCGCCCTCCGCGGGGAGGACGGGGCCGGGGCGCCGGTCGGGTCAGCTGTGTCCGCCACCGCCCGCGCGGGCGAGCTCCCGCGCCTCCTCCGGGGTGGAGACCGAGGGGTTCGACCCCGGCAGCGGCCGCCCCGCGGTGTCGCGGAGCTTGAGCAGCGCGACGAGGCCCACGATCCCGGCGAAGATCAGGTAGACCGCCGGCCAGTAGCCCCAGCCGGTGCCGAGGACCAGGCCGGTCATCAGCAGCGACGTGGTGCCGGCGAAGGCCGACACGAAGATGTTGAACGAGATCGACAGGCCGCCGTAGCGGACCTCGGTGGGGAACAGCGCGGGCAGCGTCGACGGGCACGTCGAGGAGAACAGGATGAGGATCAGGCCCATGACCGCGAGGCCCACCGTGACCAGCAGGACCGAGCCGGTCTGCAGGACGTAGAGCATCGGGAACGCCAGGACGATCAGCGCGACCGAGCCGCCGATCAGCAGCGGCTTGCGGCCGATGCGGTCGGAGTACATCCCGAGGACCGGGATGATCAGCACCGCGATCCACAGGATCGCGATCTGGATGATCTGCGAGGTCGTGGTGTCGATCGCCTTGCCGCCCACCGCGCTGACGTTGTCCTCGAGGAACGTCGGCATGTAGCTGGTCAGCATGTAGTTGGTGATGTTCCAGGCGACCACGAGACCGCCCGCGGTGAGCATCGCCGGCCAGTACGTGACGAAGAGCTTCTTGATGCTCGCGCCGGCCTGGCTGCCCTCGCGTTCCTCGGATTCCGATAGCAGCGTCTGGAACGCCGGCGTCTCCTCGAGCTTGACGCGCAGGTAGACCCCGACGATGCCCAGCGGCAGCGCGATGAAGAACGGGATGCGCCACGCCCAGGTGGACGCGAAGTCGGGGGAGGACACGAGCGGGATGACCGTCGCGACGGTGGCGCCGAGCGCGTAGCCGATGAATGTGCCGCACTCGAGGAAACTGCCGAAGAATCCGCGCCGGCGATCGGGGGAGTACTCGGCGATGAACGTCATCGCGCCCGCGTACTCACCGCCGGTGGAGAAGCCCTGCACCACGCGGCAGAGCACCAGCAGGATCGGCGCCCAGATGCCGATCGCCGAGTAGGGCGGGATGAAGCCGAGCAGGAACGTCCCGACGGCCATCATGATGACGGTGATCGAGAGGACCTTGGTGCGGCCGATGCGGTCGCCCAGCGGGCCGAAGAACAGGCCGCCCAGCGGCCTGACCAGGAACGACACCGCGAAGCCCGCGAACGTGCCGACCTGGGCGAGCGTCGGGTTGTCGGGCGGGAAGAAGTTCGCCTCGATCGTCGTCGCCAGGTAGGCGTAGACGCCGAAGTCGAACCACTCGGTGATGTTGCCGACCGCCGCCGCGCCCACCGCGCGCTTCATCGTCGGGGTGTCGGTCACCGTGATGTTGTCCGGAGCCCCGGACGACCCGGCCTCCATCGCTTCTGTCACGTCGTGTCCTCCCGCCGTGCGAGCACTACTCGCCCACTGGTGCGAACCATTAACCCCGGGGCGGGCACGACAAACAAGTCGGCCCGTTATCCACGAAATGTCCGAATTGCCTGCTTCATCGTCGGAACGGCATTCGACGAGGGTGACACGGGACACGGCACGACACCGGATGACGATGGAACACACGCGCGGACCGGGGCGTCCTACGGGGTGGATGCAGACAGCATCCGACGTTCGCAAGCGTCGGCGTGCCGACCGGGTCATCCGGACCCGCCCACCGGTCCCGACGCGTGCATGTGGTGAGGAGGAGCCACCCGATGGCTGCTGTGTTCGTGTCGATGGTCGTCGTTGCCGGTGCGGGAGTCGGAGTGGCCTCGAGCCTCGCCGCCTACGCCCAGCGCCACTGGAAGGGTCAGGCCCGCAGCGCGTCCGCGCAGGCCTGATCCCCGAGACACCGACGGCGGGTCCCCGGACGGGGGCCCGCCGTCCGCGTGCTCAGACCGGCCACCGCTCCGATCGCCAGGCCGCGTCCCAGAACATCCACTCGTAGCGCGACGTCGCCCGGTAGTGCCCGACGACGCGGGCCCGCTCGGCCGGCCCGAGGTCGTCCGCGACCCGGTCGATCACCCCGACCGCCGCGTCGACCACGGCCTGGAACTCCTCGCCGCCGTACAGGGCGATCCAGCGGGCGTAGAGCGGGTCGGGCGAGGACTCCGCGAGCAGCGCCTCGCCCACCCGCGCGTAAATCCAGTAGCACGGCAGGACGGCGCCGAGGCCCTCGGCGAAGGAGCCGCCGTGCACCGTCGCGAGCAGGTAGCTGGTGTACGCGAGCGTCGTCGGGGCCGCCGCGGCGTCCCGGTCGATCGCCAGCGACTCCGAGAGCTCCGCGTGCATCTCCTGCTCGGCGGCGATCGCCCCGGCGGCGTGCTGGGCGAACATCGTCGTGTCGTGCTCGGTGGGGGCCCGTGCGGCCAGCACCGCGAGCGCCCGGGCGTACCCGCGCAGGTAGAGCCCGTCCTGCACGACGAAGTGGCCGAACGCGTCGTGCGGCAGCGTCCCGTCGGTCAGGCCGGTGAGGAACGGGTGGACGCGGATCGCGTCGTAGACGTCGGCCGCGGAGTCCCAGAGCTGCTCGCTGAAGGTCACGGCGGCCAGCCTGTCACGCCCGTTGGGCCGCCCGGAGCGTCGCGCCGAGCATCGGGTGCATCTCGCCGCGGGCGACGCCCCGGACGACCGCCGGGTCGTGGTCGCGGATCGCGGCGGCCTCGTCGTCGGAGTCGACCTCGATCAGGGCGAGGCCCCACACGCCGGCCGGGTCGGCGACCGGTCCGAAGGCGACGGCCGTCCCCCGGTCGACGAGCTCCTGCCAGTACTGCGCGTGCTCGGCCATGACGGCGGCCTCCTGGTCGGTCATGTCCTGCGCGAACGTCGGCCGCGGCGGGACGAGGCGGTAGGCGTGGAAGGTCACGGTGTCTCCTCGGGGGTGGCTTCGGCGGCCGCGGTGAGGCGGCCCAGGATCGTGGCCCAGCCGCGGGTGAACCCGCCGCCGGTGTAGCCGCCGGGGGTGGCGCAGTCCTGCGCGAGCTGCTCGGCGGTCAGGGACTCCCAGCCGCGGTGCTCGACCGACACCCGGGTCAGCGCGGGCCCCAGGGCGGCGAAGGCCAGCTCGACCTCGGTGGGCGACGGGGTCGGCGTCCAGGTCATGACGAGGCGGTGCGGCGGCTCCCAGGCGAGCAGATGGCCCCACTCGACGACGGTGCCGTCCTCCCACGTCTCGTAGACCCGCCCGCCCGGCCGGCCCTCGAGGGCGACGTCGCGGGCCCGCTCGCCGCCCGCCGAGTACGGGCGCAGCGGCCACCACTGCCCGATGGTCTCCACGAAGACCGTGAAGGTGTGCTCGAGCGTGCTGCGGACGAGCGTCGACTGCCGCACCGGCGGCCGGCGCAGGGGCAGGACGCGGGCGGACTCCTCGCTCACGCGACCCCCTCGTCCGGGCCGGCGCCCCGGCCGGCCTCCCCGGTCCCGGCGGCGCGGTCGGCCTCGACGAGCCGCCGCGCGGTGTCCAGGGAGGCCCCCCAGAGGTCGTCGAGCAGGTCCCGCAGGCCGGCGAGGCCCTCGGGGCGCGCCCGGTACAACCGGCGGGTGGCCTCCCGCCGCTCGTGGAGCAGCCCGGCCTCCTTGAGCACGGTCAGGTGCTGGCTCACCGCGGTGC
Organism: Actinomycetospora atypica; assembly: GCF_042653685.1. Taxonomy (NCBI): domain Bacteria; kingdom Bacillati; phylum Actinomycetota; class Actinomycetes; order Pseudonocardiales; family Pseudonocardiaceae; genus Actinomycetospora; species Actinomycetospora atypica. Next base: position 6,878 of record NZ_JBHSIV010000007.1, read on the forward strand.
GGGACACGTCGAACGCCGCGGCGATCTCCCCGGCCGCCAGCTCGGAGTGGGCCACCAGCTCGAGGATCGCCCGCCGCCGCGGCTCGGCCAGGGCGCGCAGCACCTCGTCGGTGGGGTCCGGTGTCATGCCCACAGCCCGACCGGGTTGCCGTCGGGGTCGGCGAGCACCGCGATCCGCCCGAAGTCCCCCGGCAGGTCGGTCGGGGCGAGGACGGGCGTCCCTCCGAGCTCGGCGGCGCGGGCCAGGGTCGCGTCGAGGTCGTCGACCCGCACGTAGATCTTGACGCCCGTGTCGCCGGGCGCCTGCGACGGCCCGATGCCGCCCCCCACCGCGTCGGACCCCGCCCCGGTGTCGACCAGGGCGTACCCGTCCGGGTCCTCGGCCACCTGCCACTCGAACAGCTCGGCGTAGAAGCGCTGCGCCCTCCGGTGGTCGGGGCTGGTCACCTCGAAGAACGCGACCGGTCGTCCCATGGCTCCTCCTCGTGTCGGCTGTCACTAACGTTAGCGACGACGAACGTCAGTGTCCACTGACAATTGGACTCGGTCTGCGATCATGGGCCGATGCGCGGACGAGCCCTCGGCCTCCTGCTCGGCGTGGTCGCCGACGCCGTGTTCGGCGACCCCCGCCGCGGCCACCCCGTCGCCGGCTTCGGCGCGGCCGCGGCCCGCCTCGAGCGGGCGTGGTGGGCCGACTCGCGGGTCCGGGGCACCGCGCACGCCGGGGTGCTCGTGGGGGCCACCATCCTCGGCGGGGCCCTGCTGGAGCGCGGGGCCTCCCGGTCGCCGGCCGCCACCGTGCTCCTCACCGCGGCGTCCACGTGGACGGTGCTCGGCGGGCGCTCCCTGGCCGGGGAGGGGGCGGCGCTCGCCGCGGAGCTGGCGGCGGCCGACCTGCCCGCGGCCCGACGACGCCTGCCCTCCCTCTGCGGCCGCGACCCGTCCTCCCTCGACGCCCCGGGCCTCGCCCGCGCGGCCCTCGAGTCGGTCGCCGAGAACACCTCCGACGCGGTCGTCGCGCCGCTGGTGTGGGGGGCGGTGGCGGGGGTGCCGGGCCTGCTCGGCTACCGGGCGGCGAACACGCTCGACGCGATGGTCGGGCACCTCTCCGTGCGCCACACCCGGTTCGGCTGGGCGAGCGCCCGGCTCGACGACGTCCTCAACGGCGTCCCCGCCCGGGTCGCCGCCCTGCTCACCGCGGGGGCCGCCCCGCTGGTCGGGGGCTGTCCGGGCGCGGCCCTGGCCGCGTGGCGACGCGACGCGGCGGCGCACCCGAGTCCCAACGCCGGCCCGGTCGAGGCGGCGTTCGCCGGGGCGCTCGGTCGCCGGCTGGGGGGACGGACCGTCTACCCCTACGGCGTCCAGGAGCGCCCGACCCTCGGCTCCGGCCCGCCGCCCGCCGTCGCCGACCTCGCCCGGGCCGTGCGGCTCTCCCGGGCCGTCACGGTCGCGTCCGCACTGCTCGCCGCCGGGGTCGCCGCCGCCCTGCCACGGTGATCATCAGCAGGTGGGGCCGTCGGGGCCGCCGGGCCGCCGGATGTGCCGGTCGGTCAGCGGCCGTAGCGGTCGGCCAGCACCTCGGCCGTGGTCCGCGGGGCGGCCGGGGTCTCCGGCTCGTCGGGTGCCCCGGTCTCCTCCCGGCGGGTGCGGTACTCCAGGCGCACGAAGTAGGCCCAGCCGCCGACCGCCATGATCCCGAAGATCAGCCACTGCCACGCGTAGGAGTACGAGGGGTTCGGGTCGGGCTGGGGGAGCGGCACGGCCGTGACGACCCCCGGCTGGCCGGGCAGCAGCTGCAGGTAGCCGGGGCTGAACGCGGTCCCGGTCAGGGCGCCGATCTGCGCCGTGTCGATCGCGTAGAACTGCCGGTAGCCCGCCTGGTCGATCGGCGCGCGGTCCGACGGCGTCTCGTCGGGGCGCTGGTAGGCCACGACCGTCACCACGCCCCCGGGCGCGGGCGGGACCGGTGGCAGCACCGTGCCCGCCGGCCGGACGTAGCCGCGGTCGACCAGCAGGGTCTCGCCGTCGGTGGTGCGCAGCGGCGTGAGCACCTCGCTCGCGGCGGCGCCGTCGACCGAGCGGAGCCGGGCGAGGACCTCGCCGGGCTGGTAGGTGCCGGTGACCACGACCTGCCGCCAGGCGGCCTCGTCGTCGGGCTCCGTGCCGCGCGGGACGAGCGCGCCCCGCGGGACCGGCGCCGTGGAGACCGCGCGGGTGAGGGCGGCGTTGTTGCCGGCGCGCTCGTCGCTGCGGTGGAACTGCCACGGGGCGAGCAGGTAGTAGCAGCCGAAGGCGAACCCGGCGACCGCCAGGGTCAGGGCGATCCACCCGGGGCGGAGGAGGAAGCGCACCTGTCCAGTATGCCGCGCCCGGCGTCAGGTCACGGTGCGCACGGCGGCGTCGGCGTAGCCCCCGCCGAAGAGGGCCGCGTGCACCAGCAGCGGGAAGAGCTGGTGCAGCCCCACCCGGTCGCGCCACCCCGCGGCCAGCGGCACGGCCTCGTCGTAGGCGGCCAGGACGGTCTCCAGGTGCGGGAGCCCGAACACCGCGAGCATCGCCAGGTCGGTCTCGCGGTGCCCGCCGTGCGCGGCCGGGTCGATGACGACCGCGCCCTCGGGCCCCCACAGCACGTTCCCGCTCCACAGGTCGCCGTGCAGCCGCGCGGGGGGCTCGTCGGGACCGGGGTCGAGCCGGCCGACGGCGCTCTCGATCCGGGCGGCCTGGTCGCCCGACATCGCGCCGCGGTCGACCGCCAGCCGCGCGTAGGGCAGCACCCGCTGCTCGACGTACCAGTCGAGCCAGGGGCCGTCGTGGGCCTCGTTGCGCATCGGCGCGTCCCCGATCCACGCGTCGGCCGGCCCGCCGGGCGGGGGTGAACCGAAGGCCGGGGCGCCGGCCGCGTGCATCGCCGCCAGCGAGCGCCCGAACCCCTCCGCCGCCTCCCGCGACGACGAGCCCGACGCGACGGCCTCGGTGACGAGCCACCCGTCGTCGGCCCCGAGCACGGCCGGCACGGCCACGGCCTCCGCCGCCGCGAGCCAGCGCAGCCCCGCGGCCTCCGCCGCCACGCGCGTCGATGGTCCAGCTCCGCTTCGCTGCGTGTCCCCGGACTTCGCGACCACCTCCCGGCCGTCATCGAGCGAGCAGCGGGTGACCGAGCCCAGTGACCGGGTCCCGACGACCGCGTGGCCCGTCAGGCGCTCCACGGGCTCGATGGTCCGGCTCCGCTGCGCTCCGCGTCCGTCCTTCATCCCTGCTCGCCCACCCACGCCACGATCCCCGGCGTCGCGGCCTCGATCATCGCGAGGACCTCGTCGAACCCGTCGTCGCCGCCGTAGTAGGGATCGGGGACCTCGGCGCCCTGCGGGGCGGCCGGGTCGAAGGAGCGCAGCAGCCGGACCGTGTCGGCCGGGGCGCCGGCGCGGCGCAGGTCGCGGACGTGGTCGCCGGTGGCTGCGAGCACCAGGTCGGCCTCGGCGATGTCGCCGTCCACCTGCCGGGCGACGTGGCCGATCTCGTAGCCGTGCGCCTGCAGCGTCGCGGCGGCGCGGGGGTCCATGTCCTCCCCGGCGTGCCACGGACCGATGCCGACGCTGGAGACGCGCACCTCCTCGGCGAGACCGGCGTCGGCCAGCGCGGAGCGCAGGACCTTCTCGGCCATCGGGGAGCGGCAGATGTTGCCCGAGCAGACGGTGACGATCGACAGCACGGGACCGATCATCCCGGCTGTCGGTCGGGTGGACCACAATGGCGCCACGATGCCCACCGTCTCTGCTGCGGTCGCCGCCCTCGAGGCCGCGTACCCGCCCGCGCTCGCCCAGGACTGGGACGCCGTCGGGCTGGTGTGCGGCGACCCCGCCGAACCGGCCACCCGCATCGTCGTCGCGGTCGACCCGTCGCCCGCGGTGGTCGAGGAGGCGATCGGGGCCGGCGCCGACCTGCTGGTCACCCACCACCCGCTGCTGCTGCGCGGGGTGCACGGCGTGCCGGCCGACGAGCCGAAGGGCTCGGTGGTCCACCGCCTCGTCCGCGCCCGGGTCGCGCTGTTCGCCGCCCACACCAACGCCGACGCCGCCGCCCCCGGGGTCTCCGACGCCCTGGCCGACGCGCTCGGCGTGGCGGTCGAGGGGCCGCTCGACGCCTCGTCGGGCATCGGCCGGATCGGGCACCTGCCCGCCCCGGAGAGCTTCGAGGCGTTCGTCGCGCGGGTGGAGCAGGCCCTCCCGACGACGGCCTGGGGCGTGCGCGGAGCGGGTGACCCGGCTCGGACGATCGCCCGGGTCGCCGTCTCGGGCGGGGCGGGCGACTCGATGCTCGGCCTCGTCCGGCAGGCCGGGGTCGACGCCTACGTCACCGCCGACCTGCGCCACCACCCCGCCGACGAGCACCTGCAACGCCCCGGCGCCCCGGCCCTGGTGGACGTGGCGCACTGGGCCTCCGAGCACCCCTGGTGCGCCCAGGCCGCCGACGTGCTGCGGGGGGCCCTGCCCGACGCGACCGTCACCGTCTCGACGCTGCGCACGGATCCGTGGACGCTGGGAGCAGCGAGCCGGAATCCGGTCAAGAGAGGAACTCCGTGAAGGCCGACCCCGCCGCCCAACGCCGCCTGCTCGACCTCGCCGGGGTCGACGGCGAGCTCGCCCGCGCCGAGCACCGCCGCCGCACCCTGCCCGAGCAGCTCGCCGTCGAGGAGGCCGAACGGGCCTTCCGTGCCGCGGCCGATGCGGTCGTCGTCGCGCAGACCGCCCTGTCCGACCTCGACCGGGACGTCGCGAAGCTCGACCGGGAGGTGGAGCAGGTCCGCACCCGCGAGACCCGCGACCGCCAGCTGCTCGACAACGGCTCGGTCTCGGCGAAGCAGGCGACCGACCTGAACCACGAGCTGGCCTCGCTGGAGCGCCGCCGCGCGGTGCTCGAGGAGGAGCAGCTCGAGGTGATGGAGCGCCAGGAGGCCGCGGGCATCGACCTCAAGCACGAGACCTCGGCGTACGACGAGGCGAAGACCGCCCTCGAGGACGCCGTCGAGCGCCGCGACGGCGTGCTCGACGACATCGGGGTCCAGGAGGCCCGCCGCGGCGAGGAGCGGACCGCCCTCGTGGCCGAGCTGCCCGCCGACCTCGTCGGGCTCTACGACAAGCTCCGCTCGCGCGGCGGGCCCGGCGCCGGCGAGCTCGTCGGGAACCGCTGCGGGGCGTGCCGGCTGGAGATCGACCGCAGCGAGCTGCGCGACATCCAGGCCGCGGCGCCCGACGACGTGGTCCGCTGCGAGAACTGCGGGGCCATCGTCGTCCGGACGAAGAAGTGAGCGGCGGCGGGGCGAGCGGAGCGACGGGGAAGGACGCTGCGGGGGCATGGACCGGGCGCGGGGAGGCGGTCCCGACGAGGATCGTCCTGCTCCGCCACGGCCAGTCGCCGCTCTCGGTGGAGCGCCGCTACTCCGGGCGCGGCAACCCCGAGCTCACCGAGCTGGGGCAGGCCCAGGCGGCCGCCGCGGCCGCCGCGGTCGCCGCGCGGTACCCCACCGCCGCCGCGATCGTGTCCTCCCCGCTGGCACGCGCGGCGTCGACGGCGGGCGCGGTCGCCGGCGCGCTCGGGCTGCCGGTCGAGGTCGACGACGGGTTCATCGAGACCGACTTCGGGTCGTGGGAGGGGCTGACCTTCCGCGAGGCGGCCGGGCGGGACCCCGAGGTGCACCGCACCTGGCTGGGCGACCCGTCGGTGGCGCCGCCGGAGGGGGAGTCGTTCGACGACGTCGAGCGCCGGGTCCACACCGCGCTCGACGAGCTGCTGGAGCGTGCCGCCGGCTCCACGATCGTGCTGGTCAGCCACGTGACCCCGATCAAGATGATCCTCAAGCGGGCCCTCGACGCCGGGCCCTCGCTGCTCTTCCGGCTCCACCTCGACCTCGCCTGCCTCTCGGTCGTCGACTTCTGGTCCGACGGCGGCGCGAGCGTGCGGCTCGTGAACGAGACCTCCTACCTGCCGTGATCGGACCGCCCGAGGGCGTCGACGTCGACCGCGCCAACGTCGCCCGGATGTACGACTACTGGCTCGGCGGCGCGCACAACTTCGCGGTCGACCGGGCGCAGGCCGACCGCATCGAGGCCTCGAACCACACGGCCCGCCACGCCGCCCGCTCCAACCGCGACTACCTGCGGCGCGTCGTGCACCGCTGCCTCGCCGACGGCATCGACCAGTTCCTCGACCTGGGCTCGGGGGTGCCGACCGTCGGGAACGTGCACGAGGTGGCGCCCGCCGCGCGGGTGGCCTACGTCGACCACGAGGCCGTCGCGGTGGCGCACGCCCGCCAGCTCCTGGCCACGGTCGACCGGGCGACGATCACCCTGGCCGACCTCGTCGACGCCGACACCGTGCTCGGCGCGCCCGGGGTGGCGGGCCTCCTCGACTTCGACCGCCCCGTCGCGGTGCTCGCGATCGCGGTGCTGCACTACGTGCCCGGCGACCTCACGGCGGTGCTCGCGCCCTACCGGGACCGCCTCGCGCCCGGCAGCGCCCTCGCGATCAGCCACGTCACCGACGAGCAGCCCGACCCCGACCTGTCCGCGCGCATCCGGGCCGCCGCCGAGGAGTTCCGGCACAGCGCCAACCCGGTCACCCTGCGCTCGCGCGCCGAGCTGGCCGCGGCGCTCGGCGGCCCGCTCGTGGAGCCCGGCCTGGTCGACGTCACCGACTGGCCGGTCGCCCGCCCGGACGTGGTGCCGGTGGGGATGGCGTGTGCGCTGGCGCGCTCGTGAGCACTTTCCGGGGCTATAGCCCCGGAAAGTGCTCACAGGCCCAGAGGGCACATACGCCGAGCACCAGCGCCGCCGGCGTGGTCACCAGCCCCGCGACCGTGAACCGCCGCAGCGACGGCTCCAGGCCCTCGTTGAGCATCACCCGCCTCCACAGCAGGGTCGCGAGCGAGCCGACGTAGGTGAGGTTGGGGCCCACCCCCACCCCGATCAGCATGGCCAGCACGACGACGGGCGCCGGTGCCGGTCCGAGGGCGGCGAGCAGCAGGAGCGTCGCGGGCAGGTTGTTCACGACGTTCGCCAGCACCGCCGCGAGCGCCGCGACCGCGAGCAGCCCGCCGAGCCCGGTGCCGAGCCCGGCGAGGAGCGAGGCCAGCAGCCCGCCCAACCCGTGCTGCCCGACGGCCGCGACGACGATGCCGAGCGCCAGCACGAACACGCAGAACAGCGGAGAGGCCGCCCCGACCAGGGCCCGCGCCGAGGTCCGCCGCGCCACGAGCGAGCGCGCTGCCAGCACCGCCGCCCCGACCACCGCCACCCACACCGGCTCGATCCCCAGCGGCGACGCGGCGGCGAACCCCGCGAGGGTGAGCGCGAGCACGACGAGGGCGAACCCGGGCACGGCGACCGGCATCGCCTCGTGGTCCGGACGAGCGTTCTCCTCGCGCAGTTCGCGGCGGAAGACCCAGCGCAGGCCCACGTACTCGACGGCGAGCACCACGAGCCACGGCAGCGCCATGAGGGCGGCGAAGTGCAGGAACGACAGGTCGGTCGCCCCGACCGCGAGCAGGTTCGTCAGGTTCGACACCGGCAGCAGCAGCGACGCCGAGTTGGCCAGGTGGGCGCACACGTAGGCGGCGGGGGCCGCCGCGACCCGTAGGCGCCGGGCGGTCCGGACGACGACCGGGGTCAGCAGCACCACGGTCGCATCGAGACTCAGCACGGCCGTCGTCGCCGCGGCCACGCCGAAGACCCGCCCGAACAGCCGCCGCCGACCCAGCAGCGACCCGGCCCAGGTGAACACGCCCTCGGCGTCGGCGAGGTGGGCGAGGACGAGGACCGCGGCGAGGAACCCGACGGTCGGGCCGAGCTCGACCACCTCGCTCCACGCCGCCGCCGGGGACAGCAGGCCGACCCCGACGACGACCGCCGCGGCCGGCACCGCCGCCGACGCCTCGGGCAGCCCCCGCGGCCGGGCGACCGCGACGACGAGGACCGCGGCCAGGAGGGCGACCGCGAGGACGGCCACGGTGGGCCGCTAGCCCCGGACGAAGAGGTAGACCGCCACCGCGATCCCGAGCACCACGACCGACCAGCGCAGCACCGCGTCCGGCATCCGCTTCGCCACGAGGATGCCGAGGTAGCCGCCGACCAGCGTCGAGGGCGCGAGCAGCAGCACCGCGAACCAGTCCACCGGCGCGAAGATCGCGAAGATGACCACCGACGCCGTCGCGGTGAGCAGCGAGAGGAGCACCTTGAGGGCGTTGAGGCGCTGCAGGGTGTCGTTCACCAGCAGCGAGAGCACCGCGATGAGGATGACGCCGAGCGCGCCGCCGAAGTAGCCGCCGTAGACGCAGGCGACGAAGGTGACCGGCAGCAGGACGCCGTAGCGCTGCTCGGGGACCTCCTCGTGCGCCGTGCCCTGCCGTTCCCGACGACGCCGTGCCGCGGCCGCGCTGGCCCGCTTGAGCTGCGGCTGGAACCCGAGCGTGATGCTGGCGAGCAGGACGAGCACGGGGACGATCGCGTCGAAGACCGACGCGGGCAGCACCAGCAGCAGGCTGCAGCCGACCACCGAGCCCAGCACCGCGACGATCCCGGTCAGCGTCGCCCGACGGCGCTGCCCGGCGAGGTCGCTGCGCGCGCTGAGCGTCGAGCCGATGTAGCCCGGCCACTGCGCGACCGAGTTGGTGACGTTGGCCTGCAGCGGGGGGAGCCCGACCCCGAGCAGGACCGGGAACACGATCAGCGACCCGCCGCCCGCGACGGCGTTGACCGCGCCGGCGAGGAGGCCGAGCACCACGAGCAGGACGATCTGGAGCGCGCTGGGGTCGGTCACGACAGGTCGGCCCCGTGGTGCGGCGTCCCGATGGTCATGGTCGAGCTCCGCTGCGCTGCGTCTCCGGCACGAGCGGGGACGGTAGCCGTGCTCACGATCCCGCGCTCGGGTGCCGGCCCCGGGTGTCAGCGATGGCACGTCGCTGACGTCCAGCGGCAGGAGGGCGCCACGCACGGGCCCGGCCCCGACCATGATCGGAACTTCAGTGGCGACATGCCCAAGGGGAGAGGCGACTCGCCGCAGAAGTCGTGATCATGCGTGGCCCGGACCTCACGACAAGGCGGCACCGCTACGATCGACCGTGGCGGACGAGCCGGCCGGGCGGCCGCGTCGGGACCCACGAGGTCCCGTCGAGGAAAGTCCGGACTCCACAGGGCAGGGTGGTTGCCAACAGCAACCCGGGGTGACCCGCGGGACAGTGCCACAGAGAACAGACCGCCATCAGGGAACTGGTGGTGAGGGTGAAACGGTGGTGTAAGAGACCACCAGCGCCCTGGGTGACCAGGGCGGCTCGGTAAACCCCACCCGGAGCAAGGTCAAGAAGGCGAGCTCCGGCTCGCTGCGCAGGTCGTTCGAGGGCTGCCCGCCCGAGACCTGCGGGTAGACCGCTGGAGCCCGTCGGCAACGGCGGGCCGAGATGGATGGTCGCCGCCCGCGGACCCGTGAGGGGCCGTGGGCACAGGATCCGGCTTACAGGCCGACTCGTCCGCCGCCCCGCGACCCAGCCCCGAGCGGCAGCGGGGCGAACTCGTGCCCGGCCCACAGCGCGGCCGAGGTCTCCTCCGGGTAGCGCCCCGCCACCGGCGGCTCACCGATCACCCAGGTCTCCCGGGACTCGTCGTCGTACGGGCCCCACCCCGGGCCCTCCCCGCGGGCGAAGGCGGTCCAGGCCGCGCGCATCGCCCGGGAGGTCCCGAGGATGCCCGCGGGCGGCTCGGGGCCCAGCACGATGTCGGTGAGCCCGCCGGTCCGGGTGCCGAACACGAGTGGGACGTCGAGGCCGTGGCAGGCGCCCAGGACCCCGCCCCGCCCGGACGCGGACACCGTGAGCTCGTAGAGGTACGACCGACCGCGATGGGCCTGGGCGATCCGCAGCGAGGGCATGCGGAAGAGCCAGTCGGACTGGACGAGCTCGAACAGGTGCTCGTCGGTGGACTCGGGGTGCGCGGCGCGGAACGCGTCGGGGTCGGGGGCGAACGCCGCGACGGTCGCGGCCGCCATCTCCGGGGTCACCCGCCCGAGCAGGTTGCCGAGCACGAGGAAGAGCCGGAACTCGTCGCGGTTGTGGCCGACGATCACCTCGACGTCGGCCGAGGCGCCGGCGCGCAGGGCCTCCCACGGCGACGCCGGGAGGACCTCGCCGTCGACGACGGGGGAGTAGGGCGTGGGGGTCAGCGCGAGGACGCCCCAGCGGTCGAGGTGGGCGCGCATGTCGAGGGCGTCCCCGGCGGCGACGAGGTCGTCGGGGGCGACGTCACGCAGGTCGTCGACCGTGGCCCGACGGCCGAGGCCGGCGGCGATCGTCGTCATGACGTCGGCGGCGAGGGCGGGGGAGAAGAACGTGCCGGGGACGCTCTGCAGGATCGCGCGCCCGAAGAGCCCGACGGCCCGCGGCATGGCGAGCAGGGAGGCGATCGCGCCGGCGCCGGCGGACTCGCCGAACACCGTGACCTGCCCGGGGTCGCCGCCGAACGCCGCCGCGTTGTCGCGGACCCACTCCAGCGCCGCGACCTGGTCGAGCAGGCCGCGGTTGGCGGGCGCGCCCTCGATGAACCCGTAGCCCTCGGGGCCGACGCGGTGGTTGAAGGTCACGACGACGACCCCGCCCTCGCCCGCGAGGACGGCCCCGTCGTAGCTCGGCTCGGCGGAGCTGCCGGCCCGGTAGGCCCCGCCGTGGACCCACACCATGACGGAGCGGGCGCCGGTGGTGTCGGGGGACCAGACGTTGGCGGTCAGCCAGCCGCGGGGATCGTCGAGCACGGTCGGCGCCGGGGGCACGGGCCCCTGCGCGGACTGCGGCGGCACCGGCCCGAACGTGGCCGCGTCGAGGACGTCCCACGGCTCGGGCGGCTCCGGGGCGGCGAAGCGGCGCGCGCCCACGGGCGGGGCGGCGAACGGGACGCCGCGGAACACGCTCACCGGTCCCTCGACGCGCCCGCGCACCCGGCCCGCCGTGGTCTCGACCTCGATCATGACGACGAGACTAGGTCGACCCACCGACACTCAACGCCCGGCCGACGGCGGGCAGGTCCCTCCCGGTCTCCCGGGCGATCTCCCGGCAGGCGACGAGGTAGGGCTCCCAGTGCTCCGCGACGTCGAAGTGACCGCCGGCCGGGAACCGCCCGAGGTCGCGCAGCGCCGCCAGCACCCGGCTGTCGATCACGACGAAGCGGTGCGGCGCCTGCGCCGCGAGCAGCAGGCTCGCCGTGGCCGGCCCGAGCCCGGGCAGGGCCTCGCAGGCGAGCAGGGCGACGAGGTCGTGGAAGCAGGCGAACGCCTGGCGGGTCAGGTCCTCGATCCGGGCGTCGTCCACCGTGGCGAGCCGTTCCTTCGTCCGGGCGCCGCGGCGGGGGTCGTCCCGGAACTTGCGGTCGACCAGCTGCTCCACCTGGGCGCGGGTGAAGTGCGCCGCGCCCTCGAGCGTCCGGTCCTCGTGGGGCGCCGGTCCGCTGCGGGCGTCGAGCCACCTGCCGAGGTCCACTGCTCTCTCCTCCCCGTGACGACGTCCGCGCCCGGCCCAGGACGCTGCTGCGGGTGCCGTCTTACCCGCCGGTACCGGCGCCGCCTGCTTGCCGGAGCCGATCACGGAGGTGTTCCGTCGGCTCCATGGCCGTCGACGACACCGCGAAGAACCGTTCCCAGCAGGTCAAGGGCAAGGCGAAGGAGCAGGTCGGCAAGCTGACCGGCAACAAGAAGCTCGAGCGCGACGGCCAGAAGGACATGGTCCAGGGCGAGGTCAAGGAGCGCGGCTCGAAGATCCGGGACGCCCTCTCGTAGCCGTCAGGGCCGCCGGAAGTCGACCTCCTCGAGGCGCATCTGGACGCTGCGCCCGCTCTCCCACGGGTTGGCGCCCGGCAGGACCTCCGGGGTCGGGATCCCGGCCCGCTTCTGCCGGCGCTGCGACGACGAGACCCCGAGGCGGCGGTCGCGCTCAGCGACCGCCGACTCGTCGGCCTGCCCGTCGCCGGTGAACGCCATCATCAGCTGGGGGATGCCGTACGGGAAGTCGTCGCGGTCGTACTGCCAGGTGTGGAACGTCTTGCCGTAGGTCGTGACCAGGTCCTCGAAGTAGGAGCGCTCGGCGATCTCGGGAATCCCCGGGGCCACCAGCACGCCCGACTTCACCTCGTGGTGGTGGCTGTGCCAGAGCGGCTTCTCGTCCTCGGGGAGCTCGGCGAACCGCTCGGCGCTGACGATGTACTCGATGCCGATGAGCCGGGCGTCGGCGGCGTTGCGGTCGAAGATGACGCACTGGTGCAGGTCGTGCTGCAGGTGGATGCAGAAGTGGCTCGCCTCGACCTGGCGGCCCATGTCGTCGGCGTACATGTGGAAGCCGTTGAGGTAGGTGCTCATCGCCTCGACCGGATACTTCGCCTGGAGCAGGCCGGAGGCCAGGTCGAGGGCCCGGTGCTTGAGCGGATGTCCCGCGCCGATCGTCGCGGCCGACACCGCCTTGCGTCCCACCAGGGCGGCCGCGGCCGCCGCGACCCCCGCGGCGACGCCGAGGCCGAAGGTCCGGTTGCCGTTCGCGCGCGTCATCGCCGCTGGTGCCCGATGTGTCGGGCCTACGACACCCCCGTCCGCTCCCGGGTGCGGAGCACGCCGTCCGGAAGGTCGGCGCTCGCGGCGCGCCACGCCTCGTCGTCGGCACCGAGGGCGCGACGCAGCCAGCCGGTCGTCAGGCGCTGGAGGAGGGCGACGCGGGCCGGGTCGGCGTCGGTGGTCTCCGCCGCGTCGTAGCCGGGGATGCCGCCGAGGGAGTGCTCGGCCCCGGGCAGGACGACGAGGTCGCGGCCGCCCGGGCTCAGGTGGAACGGGTCCTCCGACCACGCGGGCCCCATCGTGGTCAGGGCGCTCGCGTCCGCACCGCCGGCGACGACGAGGGCCGGGGCGGTCATCGTCGAGAAGTCGGGGCGGCGCAGCCAGGGCAGCTGCTCGGCGACGCCCGGGCGCAGGGCGTCGCCCCCGCGGCCGGCCGTGGCGAGCAGGACGCCCGCGGAGACCCGCGGGTCGGACAGGTCGGGGCCCTCGCCGGTGTCGGGGTCGAGGACCCGCAGGCCCAGCAGGATGCCGGCGGTCTGGCCGCCGAAGGAGTGCCCGGCGGCGGCGACCCGACCGCGGTCGACGCGTCCGGCCAGGCCCGGGACCGCGGCCTCCACGCCCTCGAGGTGGTCGAGGACCGTCCGCAGGTCCTCCACCCGGGTCCGCCAGAGCGAGGACCACTGCGGGTCCCCGGCCGGGAGGCCGACGGTGCGCGAGTCGAGGTGGGTCGGTTGCACGACGACGAGGCCGGCCGCCGCCCAGTGGTCGGTCAGCGGCCCGTAGCCGCGCAGGGAGGACCCGAAGCCGTGGGCGAACAGCACGACCGGCAGGTCCCCGCCGTCGGCCGGGGCGGAGATCCGCACGGGGACCTCGCGGTGGGCGCCGGGCAGGAGCACCGGGGCGACGGACACGACGGGGCGGGACACGGTGTTCATAGAACGACTGTACTAGGAACTGGCGGCCGAGCACGGAGGTGCGCTTCACTGGCGTCCGTGGCGACGTGGGACAGCGCCGTGCTGCCGGCGCGGGAGCAGTTCGGCTACTGGCACGAGGTCATCTGCCAGGCTTTCGTCCCCCTGACGCCGCACCGCACCCTCGACGAGGAGGGCTTCGTCGCGAAGGTGGAGACCCACCGGCTCGCCGAGCTGAACCGGGCACGCCTGCGCTCGCGGCCGCAGCGCACCGACCACGGCCCCCGCGAGGTCGCCCGGACCGACGACGGCTGGTACTTCGTCAACCTGCAGCTGCGCGGCCGGTGCATCACGACCGTGCGGGGCACGACGACCGTGGTCGAGGAGGGCCAGCTCGTCGTCGTCGACACCGCCGAGCCCTACTTCTTCACCCTCGACCGGCCCTGGCAGATGCTCTCCTACCGGCTCCCGCACGCCCTGCTCGACGGCCCGCTCGGCGGACGGCGTCCGGCGCTCGGGCGACCCGTCGACGCCTCCGGTCCCGGGGCCGTGGTCACGGCGCTGATGACGGCGCTGTGGCCGCTCGACGAGGAGACGCCCGGGTCGGCGGACCTCACGCACTCGTTCGCCAGTGCGGTCGCGGCCGCCGCGTCCGGGCCCGACGACGAGGCCGCCGGCCCCACCCGGGCCGCGGTGCTCGCGCACGCCCGGGCGCACCTCGGAGGAGACCTGAGCGTGCAGGCGGTCTGCCGACGGTTCGCGATCTCGCCGCGCACCCCGCACACCCTGTTCGCCGACGCCGACGAGAGCTTCGCCGCGACCGTGCGTCGGCTGCGCCTCGAGCGGTGCGCCACCCTGCTCGCCGAGCCGGGGGGCACGGCGACCGTCACCTCGGTGGCCGCCGCGCACGGCTTCGACGACCCGACGTCGTTCAGCCGGGCCTTCCGCCGGCACTTCGGCGTCTCCCCGCGGGAGATGCGCGGCCGCTGAGCGCACGAACGGCACGGTCGCGCCGCACGGAACGCCGAGACCGCGCCGGGGCCGAGAGGCGACGCTGCCCGGGAGCACCGAGGAGGCCCCCGCGACCGTGTCGTTCCAGTTGAGCCCCGAGCAGGAGCAGCTCAAGGCGGGCGCCCGCGCCTTCGCCGAGGAGCACCTGCGCGATCTCGCCGCGGCCGTGCGGGCCGAGCCGGACCCGCTGACGCGGGCGATGCTCGCCCGCCCGGTCTTCGAGAAGGCGGTGGGGCACGGCTTCCTGAAGGGGCTCGTCCCGGCCGCGGTCGGCGGCGCGGCGGGCAGCGGGGTCGACGCCGCGATCTTCATCGAGGAGTGGGCGACCCAGAGCCCCGACTTCACGATCTCCTTCGCGGGGCCGCTCATCGCGCTCACACCCGTCTACGAGGCCGGGACTCCCGAGCAGGTGCAGCGGTTCGTCGCGCCGTTCCTGGCCGACGAGGGCGCGCCGCTGGCGGCCATGGCGTTCAGCGAGCCCGGCGGCAGCGCCAACTTCGATGCCGAGGCCCCGGGGACGGGCACCACGACGACGGCCACCCCCGACGGCGACGACTACGTCGTCGACGGCACGAAGGCCTGGGCCTCGCACCTGTCGGGGTGGGACGGCGACGGGCCGGACCTTATGACGATCGTCGTCCGCGCGCCCGGGGGCGTGTCCCTGCTGGTCGCCGAGCGGGAGCACCTCGCGGGGCACCTCGAGGTCGAGGAGCACTACGACCTGCCCGGTCTGCGGGGCTGCCTGACCTCCCGGGTCCGGCTGCACGAGGTCCGGATCCCGAAGGCCAACCTGCTCGGCGAGGAGGGCCAGGGCGTCGCGCTGACCCGCAACGCCTTCGTGCCCAGCGGAGCGTCCATCGGCATCTTCGCCGTGGCGGCGATGCGGGGGGCGTTCGAGCTCGCGCACCGGTTCGCGCTGACCGAGACGCGCGGCGGCGCCGAGCCGATCATCGCCCACCAGGCGGTGTCCGACGTCCTCGCCGACGCCAAGGGCCGCATCGAGGCGACCCGGCTGCTCACCTGGCGGGCCCTCGACGCCGTCATGGCCCAGCACCCCTCGGCGCTCGAACTGGGCCTGCACGCGAAGGTGTTCGGGTCGGAGACCGCGGTCGAGGTGATCCAGCGACTGGTGCAGGTCGTCGGGGTCACCGCCTACGACCGGCACTACCCGATCTACGAGTACCTCGACGAGGCGCTGGCCTATCCGCTGATCGAGGGCAGCAACATCGGCGTCCGGCGCCGCCAGCTGCAGACCCTGCTCCGGACGCCCGGCTGGGACCCGCTGGCGGCCTCGGGAATGGCCTGATCCCGGGGGCCCGACCACCGCGTCGTACGGTCGGCCCTCGACGAGCAGGACCGACGGGGGGAGCCAGCGGTGGTCGGACGCCCGGTGGACCACCGGCGGCGCGCCGAGCTGCTCGACGCGGCCGTCGACCACGCCGCGGAGCACGGGTTCGCCGACCTGTCGTGGCGGACCCTCGCGAGTGCGCTCGGGGTGTCGAGCACGACCCTGGTGCACCACTTCGGGACGAAGGAGGAGCTGCTCGCCGCCGTCCTCGCCCGGCTGCGCGACCGGATGACCCTGGCCGTCGGCGACGCACCCGACCTGGCGGCGGCGGCCCGGGCGGTGTGGGCCCAGAGCTCCGACCCCGCCCGACGCCCGACGTTCCGGCTGTTCTTCGCGGTGCTCGGCCAGGCCCTGCAGGCGCCGGAGGCCTACGCAGGGTTCCTCGACGTCGTCGGGGTCGAGTGGACCGGGGCGCTGTGCCGGGCCCAGGGGCCCGGCACCGACCCGGCGGAGGCCGCCCGGCGGGCCACCCTCGTCGTCGCGACCCTGCGGGGGCTGCTGCTCGACCTGCTCGCCGGGGGCGACGAGGCCCGCGTGCACGGGGCCGCCGAGGCGTACCTGGCGGCCCTGTGACCTAGGCGGTGACGGCCCCGTTGGTGCTGACCACGGCCTCGTCGGGAACGGGGGTCTCGACCGGAGCCGGGGTCTCGACCGGAGCCGGGGTGGCGTCGGGCCCGGTGATGCGGTCGAAGAACCGCAGGAGCTCCACCGGGAACGGCATGACCAGCGTGCTGTTCTTCTCGGCGGCGACGTCGGTGACGGTCTGGAGCAGGCGCAGCTGCAGGGCGCCGGGGGTGTCGCTCATGGCCGCGGCGGCCTGCGACAGCTTCGTCGAGGCCTGGAACTCGCCGTCGGCGTCGATGATGCGGGCGCGGCGGTCGCGCTCGGCCTCGGCCTGGCGCGACATCGAGCGGCGCATGCCCTCGGGCAGGGTGATGTCCTTGACCTCGACGCGGGCGATCGTGATGCCCCAGTCCTCGGTCGGGCCGTCGATGACGCCGCGGAGCTCGGCGTTGATCTGGTCGCGGTCGGAGAGCAGCGTGTCGAGCTCGGCGCGGCCGATCACCGAGCGCAGCGAGGTCTGGGCCACCTGCGAGGTGGCCTGCAGGTAGTTCTCGACGTTGATGACGGCCTTCACGGGGTCGGTCACCTGGAAGTAGACGACGGCGTCGACGGTGAGCGTGACGTTGTCGCGGGTGATGGCGCCCTGGGCGGGGACGCCGAGGACGACGACCTGCTTGTTCACCTTCACCATGCGGTCGGCGAAGGGGACGATCAGCGACAGGCCGGCCTGGCGGGTGCGGGGCAGCAGCCGGCCGAAGCGCAGGACGATGCCCGTCTCGTACTGCTGCACCTGGCGGACGCTCGAACTCAGGACGATCAGTCCCAGCACCACCACGGCGAGGACGATGATCAGGACAGCGCTCATGGAGGTCTTCCTTGGTCCCGCGCGGGCGGGCGAGGCGACGTGCGGCCGGACGCGATGACCGGGTCCGGGGCTCTCGTCGATCCACCTCCGAGGTTACGCCGATGGGCGCAAGCGCCCGTGAGCACTGATCCGTGCCCAGACACGGATCAGTGCTCACAGGTGCTCACCTCTCGATCAACGTCATCTGCGACTCCGAGTGGTGCCCGCCCCGCGCGGGGGTGACGTCGTCGAGGCGGCGCAGCTGGGCGTCGGTGAGCTCCACCGCGTCGGCACCCGCGTTCTCCTCGAGCCGCGCGACCCGCTTGGTGCCCGGGATCGGCACGACGTCGGAGCCCTTCGAGAGCACCCACGCGAGCGCGACCTGGGCGGGCGTCGCGCCGGCGTCCTCGGCGACGGCCCGCACCTCGTCGGCGGCGGCGAGGTTCGCCCGGAAGTTCTCCTCGGCGAAGCGCGGGTTGGTGCGGCGCATGTCGTCGTCGTCGAAGTCGGCGACCGAGCGGATCGTGCCGGTGAGGAACCCGCGGCCGAGCGGCGAGTAGGGGACGAGCCCGATCCCCAGCTCGCGCAGCACCGGGAGGACCTCGTCCTGCTCGCGGGTCCACAGCGAGTACTCCGACTGCAGCGCCGTGATCGGGTGCGTCGCGTGGGCGCGGCGGATCGTGTCGGTCCACGCCTCCGAGAGCCCGAGGTACCGGACCTTGCCGGCGGCGACGAGCTCGGCCGCGGCCCCGATCGTC
Source organism: Actinomycetospora atypica (assembly GCF_042653685.1). NCBI lineage: Bacteria > Bacillati > Actinomycetota > Actinomycetes > Pseudonocardiales > Pseudonocardiaceae > Actinomycetospora > Actinomycetospora atypica. The sequence goes on from NZ_JBHSIV010000007.1 coordinate 24,887, forward strand.
TCCTCGATCGGCGTCCGCGGGTCGACGCGGTGCTGGTAGAGCAGGTCGACGTGGTCGACGCCGAGGCGGCGCAGCGAGCCCTCCACGGCCTGCCGGACGTTCTCGGGCGAGGAGTCGGCGCCCTCGCGCCCGGTGTGGGAGATCAACCCGTACTTCGTCGCGAGCACGGCCTCGTCGTGCCGGCCCGCCAACGCGCGCCCGACGAGCTCCTCGTTGACGTAGGGCCCGTAGACCTCGGCGGTGTCGATCAGCGTGACGCCGAGATCCAGCGCCCGGTGGATCGTCCGGACGGCCCCGTCGTCGTCGCTCCCGGCGCCCGAGTAGCCGTGGGACATGCCCATGGCGCCGAGGCCGATGCGGCCCACCTCGAGGGCGCCGAGCTTCGCGGTCTTCATGTGGTTCCTCTCGTGGATTCCGGAGCACGATTCCCGGCACCGCGGCAGCCCACGCGCGCTCGGCCGCGCGTCGTCCTTGACCAGGAAGATCATCGCTCTATGGTGTGACGCCTGATACTCATGTGACGGATGAGGTTCCTGTGACACTGCTGACCCGGCGACGGCGCGTGATCCTCCGCCAGATCGTGAGTCCCCCGTACGTCTACCGGTGGGCCGGGCTGCTCGCGGTCGTCGCGGTGTTCGCCGGGGTCACCGCCGTCGTGCTGCTCGACCGCGGGCCCGCCACCACGCTGGCGGCGGGCCCCGGCCTCGCGGTCCCCGCGGCCGGGCCGCCGATCGTCCCGGCCGCCCCGGCCCCGGCCCGCCCGGCGATCGCGCCCACCCTGCTCACGACGACGGGGGGCAAGGGCCGCACGGTGGCGCTCACCTTCGACGACGGGCCCGACCCCGCGACGACCCCGCAGATCCTCGACCTGCTCGCGCAGCACCGGATGAAGGCCGTCTTCTGCATGGTCGGCGGGCAGGCCCAGGCCCACCCCGACCTCGTCCGGGAGGTCGTCGCCGCCGGGCACCGCCTGTGCAACCACACGATCACCCACGACCCCGGCATCGGCGCCCGCACCCCCGCCGTCATGGACCGGCAGCTGCGGGCCAGCCGGGACGTGCTGGTCCAGGCCGCGGGCGGCGCCGACGTCGATCTCTTCCGGGCGCCGGAGGGCCGGTGGTCCCCGGAGCTCATCCGGATGTCGGCGCAGGACGGGATGCGGTCGCTGGGCTGGACGGTCGACCCGCTCGACTGGACGACGCCCGGGGCCGCCGCGATCGTGCAGCGCGTGCAGCAGCGGGTGCACCCGGGGGCGGTGGTGCTCCTGCACGACGGCGGCGGACCGCGCGGGCAGACGGTGGCCGCGGCGCGCCAGCTCCTGCCGTGGCTCGAGGAGCAGGGCTACTCGGCCGTCCTGCCGCGCTGAGGGGTGGCCTGCGGCCTCGTGAGCACTGATCCGTGTCCCGGCACGGATGAGTGCTCACGTGCCGAAGGCCCCTCGCAGGATGGCCGTGACCTCCTCCGGGGCCTGCTCGGCCATGAAGTGCCCCGCGTCCAGGGTGCGGTGGTCCAGGTCGTCGGCCCACGCCTTCCACAGGCCCGCGGCGTCGAACCCGAGCGCGCCGCCCCAGTCCTGCTGCACGACGGTGACCGGCATCGTCAGCCGTTCGCCCGCCGCGCGGGAGGCACGATCGAGCTCCAGGTCGACGCCCGCCGAGGCGCGGTAGTCGGCGACGATCGAGGGCACCGCCTCCCGCGACGCGCGCAGGTACTCCTCGCGGACCTCGTCGGGAAAGCTCCCACCCCAGGTGTCGAGGAAGAAGCCGAAGAACGCGTCCGGGGCGCCTGCGATCATGGCCTCGGGCAGTCCGGGCGGCTGCGCCATCAGGTAGAGGTGGAAGGCCACGGCGGCGTCGACGCCGTGCAGGACGTCCCACATCTCGGGCACCGGCAGCACGTCGAGGGAGGCCAGGTGCGTGACGACGTCGGGGTGGTCGAGGCCGGCGCGGATCGCGACGAGCGCCCCGCGGTCGTGCCCGGCGAGGGCGAAGCGGTCGGCGCCGAGGTGCTTGGCCGCCGTGACGACGTCGGCGGCCATGGTGCGCTTGTCGTAGCCGGTCGCGGGCTTGTCGCTGGCGCCGTAGCCGCGCAGGTCGGGGCAGATCACGCGGTGGTCGGTGGCGAGGGCGGGCGCCACGTGGCGCCACATCAGGTGGGTCTGCGGGAAGCCGTGCAGCAGCACGACGGCCGGGGCGTCGGCCGGGCCGTCGACGGCGACGTGCAGCTCCACGCCGTCGACGCCGGGGACACGCTCGGTGCGGAAGTCGGAGAAGGTCACGACGACGAGGCTCGCCGCCGCCGATGAGCGTGCGATCAGTACGCATCCTGGGACCGGTCGACGCCGTCGACGCCGACGGCCGCGAGATCGACCTCCGCGGGCCCCGGCACCGCGCCGTCCTCGCCCGTCTCGTCGTCGCCCGCGGCCGGACGGTGCCCCTGGACGTGCTGATCGAGGACCTCTGGGGTGCCGACCTCCCGGCCCACCCCGCCGGGTCGGTCCGCACGTTCGTCGCGGCCCTGCGCGCCGCGCTCGAGACCGAGCGCCCGCCGCGCCTCGTCGTCACCCGCGGCCCGGGCTACGCCTTCGAGGGAGCCGTCGACGCCTGGGACTTCGAGGCAGAGATCCAGGACCTTCCCGACGATGCCGTGGGTCGGCTGGCGGGCGCACTCGCACGATGGCGCGGGCCCGCCCTCGCCGGGCTCGACGCCCCGTGGGCGCGCGGCGAGCGGGCCCGGCTGACCGAGCTGCGGCTCGGTGCGGTCGAGGCGCTCGGACGAGCGCGGCTCGACGCGGGCCGGCCCGACGAGGCCGTGGCCGACCTCGACGCCCACACCGTCGAGCACCCGTGGCGCGAGGAGGGCTGGCGCCTGCTCGCCCTCGCCCTCTACCGCGCCCGCCGCGAGGGCGACGCCCTCGCCGTCCTGCGCCGCGCCCGGGCCCGGCTCGCCGACGAGCTCGGCACCGACCCCGGCCCCGCGCTCGCGCAGCTCGAGACCGACGTCCTACGCCGCGCGCCCCACCTCGACGGCGCCGCGGACGGGCTCTGGACGACGATCACCGGGCTCGGCAGCCGCGCGACGCTGGAGTCGACGACCACCCTGCTGCGCACCCTCGCCGTGCACGGGGGCGGCCCGGTCACGGCGCTGACCCGCCACGCCGCGACCGTGTCGGCCGCGCAGGAGCTCGGCGACCCGGCACTGACCGCGCGCCTCCTCGGGGCCTACGACGTGCCGAGCGTCTGGACCCGCTCCGACGACCCGGCGGCCTCCGCGGTCCTCGCGGCGGCGGCCGAGCAGGGCCTGCGCGGCGAGGTGTCCCCGGGCACCCGGGCCCGCCTGCTCGCGACCGTGGCGCTCGAGACCCGCGGCCTGCCCGGCCCCCGCGGCCCGGACGCGGCGCTCGAGGCGGAGGCGGTCGCCCGGACGACCGGCGACCCGGCGGTCCTGCTGCACGCCCTGGCCGCGCGGACGGTGTGGGCGTCCGGCCCCGGGAGCGCGGCCCAGCGGGTCGGCCTGGGGGAGGAGATCGTCGGGCTGGCGACGGCGCACGACCGGCCGACCTCGCTGGTCCACGGCCACCTCGTCCTGATGCAGGCGCACTCCGGTCTCGGCGACCTGGACCGGGCCGCCGGGCACGCCGCGACCGTCGACGAGCTCGGACGCCGTCACGACAGCCCCGGCGCGGGGGTCCTCGTGGCGTGGTTCGACGCGATGCGGGCGGCGTCGGCGGGGGAGCCGGACGCCGAGGAGCGCTACCGGTCGGCCGACGCGGGGCTGGCCGGCGCCGGGATGCCCGGGGTCCGCGACGGGCTGCTCGCCCTGGCCCTGCTCGGCGCCCGGATGCTCCGCGGCGAGCCGGCGGGACTGCTGCCCGACGCCGGCCCCTACACGCCCTGGGTGACCGGATCCCCGGTGCCGCCCGACCCGCCGCCCGGCCACCTCGCCGACGTGCTCTGGATCCTCGCCGGGCGGGCGTCCCTCGTCGTCGGGGACCGGGCGGTGCTCGACCGGGCGGTCGCCGCGCTGGAACCCGCGGCGGGGGAGGTGGCCGGCGCGGGCAGCGGGATGCTGACGTTCGGGCCGGTCGCCGACCACCTGGAGGTGTTCAGCCGAGGCTCGTCGAGGTGATCCCGCCGTCGACGGCGATCTCGGCGCCGTGCACGTAGCCGGCGGCGTCGGAGACCAGCCAGGTGATGGCCGCCGCGACCTCCTCCGGGCGCCCCGGCCGGCCCGCCGGGGTGCGGGCCGTCATCGCGGTGACCACCGCGTCGTCGTTCTCGTTGATCGGCGTCCGCGTGGCCCCGGGCGAGACGGTGTTTACCCGCACCCCGCGCGGCCCGAACTCGGCGGCCCAGCTGCGGGCGAGCTGGATCTCGGCGGCCTTCGTGGCCGAGTAGAGCCCGACGAACGGGTGGCCCACGTGCGCCATCCACGACCCGACGACGACGATCGCGCCGCTCCCGCGCCCGGCCATCGCCGGGGCGAGCGCGGCGGTGAGGACGTGCGGCGCGCGGACGTTGACCGCGAGCGCGGTGTCGAGGTCGGCGTCGGTGAGGGAGACGGTGTCGACGGCCGGGCAGACCGCGGCGTTGTGGACCAGGACGTCGACCCGGCCGTCGAGCGCCCCGGTCGCGGCGGCGGCGAAGGCGCGCACCTCGTCGGGCCCGGCAGCGAGGTCGGACGGGACGAACACGCTGTCCCCGCCGAGCTCGGCGACGAGGGCGTCGCCGCGGGACTTGTCCCGCCCGGTGACGAGGACGCGGACGCCGGCCGCGGTGAGAGCGCGGGCGGTGGCGGCGCCGATGCCGCTGGTGGAACCGGTGACGATCGCGTGGAGAGCCATGCCCACACCGGACACCCGGCGGCGAGGAGCAACCAGGTCACGACGTGACCAGGCTGATCCGGCCCCCCGACCTACGCTGGAGGGGTGCCCGACCGATCCGCCCTCGGCGCCTTCCTGCGCTCCCGCCGCGACCGGCTGACCCCGGCGCAGGCGGGCATCACGCCGTTCCCGGGGCCGCGGCGGGTCCCGGGGCTGCGCAAGGAGGAGCTCGCGGTGCTGGCCGGGCTGAGCCCCGACCACTACAGCCGCCTCGAGCAGGGCCGCCAGTCGACCCTCACCGACGAGGTGCTCACCGCGCTCGCCCGGGCGCTGCGGCTCGACGAGGTCGAGCGCGCCCACCTGCGCGACCTCGCCGCCCCGGCGCGGCGCCGCGACTCCGGCTGGGAGGTCGCCCAGCGCCCCGACCCGGGACTGCTGCGCCTCATGACGACCCTCGCGCACGTCCCCACCCTGCTGCTCGGGCGCCGCTCCGACGTGCTCGCGAGCGGCCCGCTGCTGGCCCCGGTGCTCGGGACCGACCTCGCCCCGGGCTCGTCGTTCGCCCGCTGGCTCTTCCTCGACCCGGGTGCCCGGGAGCGGATCGTCAACTGGTCCGACTTCGCGGCGGCCGCCGTCGGGGCGATGCGCTACGAGGTGGGCCGCCACCCCGAGGACCGCCGGCTCGCCGCCCAGGTCGCGGAGCTGCGGGCCCTCGACCCCGACGTCGCCCGCTGGTGGGACGACCACGGCGTCACCGACCGGACCTCGGTCGCCAAGCGGATCGACCACCCCGTGGCGGGCCCGCTCGAGTTCGGGATCGAGGCGGTCGTCGCGCCGCACGACCCCGAGCAGCGCCTCGTGATCTACACCGTGGAACCCGGCTCGCCGACCGACCGGGTGCTGCCGCTGCTCGCCTCGTGGGTGGCCGTGAGCTGAACGCGGGCCGCCTCGTGGCCCACGGCGAGGGCCTCGCCGAGCAGCACGAGGTCGGTCGAGGTCCGGGACACCGCCGGGGCGTCGGCGGGCGGTCGCACCTGCAGCACGCGCTCGCCGAGGTCGGCCAGCAGCGCCTCGGTCTCCCGGGCCTTCGCGACCCGCCGGCGCCACGGCTCCAGCACGCCCGGGGCGTGGCGGCGCAGCCACCGCCGGACCACCGCGTCGACGAGGCTCGGCGGCTCGGCCGGGGCGTGCTGCTCTGCGTGGGTGCGCAGGACGACGAGGTGGGTCGCGCCGGCGGCGAGCGCGGTGTGCACCGCGACCGGCTCGGAGAGCCCGCCGTCGACGAACCGGCGCCCGCCCAGGGACACCGGCGGGCCGGCGAGCACCGGCAGCGTCGAGGAGGCCTGCAGGGCGCGCGGCACGTCGTCGGGACCGGCGAGCAGTCCCCGCAGGTCGGTGGAGGCGCCCGAGTCGGCGTCGGTGGCCATCGGGTGGAAGGGCCCGGCGAGCACGGTCGCGAACGGCATCGGGAACTCGTGGACGTAGACGTGCTCCACGAGGTGGGCGAGGTCGACCACCCGGCCGCCGCGCAGCGCGCGCCACGGCCCGATCGTCCCGCGCATCACCGACCGGTCGGTCCACGGCGCCATCGCCTCGCGGGCCATCCCGGCGGTGAACCAGGCCGCGTTGAGCGACCCCGCCGACACCCCGTACACGGCGTCGAAGCATCCGCCGAGCCCGGCGTCCTCGAGCGCGGCGGCCATGCCGGCCGAGTAGGTCGCGCGGCTGCCGCCGCCCTCGACGACGAGGGCGACGCGGGCCTCCCTATCGGCGTGCTCCCCTCTCCGGCTGTCCCGACGATGCGCGAGAACGGTCTGCACGTCGGTCATCGGCCCTCCACGGTGGTCGCGTCGTCGTCGTGGTGCACGGTGGCCGCGAGGCCGGCGGCCTGCACGGCGGCGGCGAGGTCCGGCGCCTGGTGGGTGGCGCACTCCACGAGCAGCACCCCGCCCGGCGCGAGCCAGCCCGGGGCGAGGGCGGCGATGCGGCGGGCGGGGTCGAGCCCGTCGGTGCCGCCGTCGAGGGTGCGGTGCGGCTCGTGCTCGCGGGCCTCCGGGGGCATGGCGGCGATCTCGTCGGTGGGCACGTAGGGCGGCGAGGCGAGCAGGACGTCGACGCGTCCGCGCAGGTCGGCGGGCAGGGCGGCGTCGAGGTGGCCCTCGTGGACCTGCCCGGGCACGGTGCGGCGGGCGCAGGCGACGGCGGCCGGGTCGACGTCGGCGGCGTGCAGCTCGATCCCGCCCACCTCGGTGGCGACCGCCGCGCCGAGCGCGCCGGTGCCGCAGCACAGGTCGACGACCACCGCGCCGGGCGCGGCGCGGGCCACCGCGAGGTCGACCAGCAGCCCGCTGCGGTGCCGCGGCACGAACACCCCGGGTGCGACCGCCACCCGCAGGCCGCGGAAGGCGGCCCAGCCCAGGACGTGCTCGAGCGGCTCGCCCGCGACCCGCCGGGCGACCATCGCCTCGTCGGCGCCGGCCCCGACGAGCAGCGCGGCCTCGTCCTCGGCGAACACACAGCCCGCGGCGCGCAGGCGGGCGACGAGATCCACGGTGTCACCGTAGGCGGGTGGTGGCCCGGGCCCCGGCGTGGTGGCATCTACGGGTGGCTCAGTACGGGGACTACCAGCTGGAGATCTACGGCGCGGGGCTCAAGGGGGTGCTGCCGCGCTGGCCGGTCGACTTCGCCTCGTTGGAGGCGGCGGCCGCGGCGGCCCTGCCCGACTGGATCCTCGATTACGTCGCGGGCGGCGCCGGCGACGAGCGCACGCAGCGCGGCAACGCCGAGGCGTTCGGCTGGTGGGGGATCGTCCCGCGGATGATGAACGGCGCCTACGAGCGCGACCTGCGCACGACGATCTGCGGGGTCGACCTGCCGACGCCGCTGTTCTGCGCGCCCGTCGGCGTGATCGGCATCTGCTCGCAGGACTTCCACGGCGACCTCGCCGTCGCCCGCGCCTGCGCCCGCACCGGCGTCCCGATGGTGATGTCCACGCTCACGAACGACCCGATGGAGGACGTCGCGGAGGCCCTCGGCGACACCCCGGGCTTCTTCCAGCTCTACACGCCGAAGGACCGCGACGTGGCGGTCTCGCTGATCCAGCGGGCCGAGAAGGCGGGCTTCTCGGGCCTCGTCGTCACCCTCGACACCTGGGTCACCGGCTGGCGCCCCCGCGACCTCAACACCGCGAACTTCCCGCAACTGCGCGGGCACGTGCTCGCGAACTACTTCTCCGACCCGGCGTTCCGTGCCCTGCTCACCGAGAGCCCCGAGGACGACCCGCGGGCGGCGATCTCGCTGTGGTCGCGGCTGTTCGGGCACAGCGTCGGCTGGGACGACCTCACGTGGATGCGCGAGGCCACCGACATGCCGATCCTGCTCAAGGGCATCAGCCATCCCGACGACGCCCGGCGCGCAGTGGATGCCGGGGTCGACGGCCTCTACTGCTCGAACCACGGCGGCCGCCAGGCCAACGGCGGGCTCCCGGCGCTCGAGACGCTGCCCGGGGTGGTCGAGGCGGCGGGCGACGTCCCGGTGCTGTTCGACTCGGGGGTGCGCAGCGGCGCCGACGTGGCCAAGGCGCTGGCGCTGGGGGCGACGGCGGTGGGGCTCGGCCGGCCGTACGTCTACGCGCTCGCCCTCGGCGGCGAGGACGGCGTGGTGCACCACCTGCGCTCGGTGCTCGCCGAGGCCGACCTCGTCATGGCCGTCGACGGCTACCCGACGCTGGCCGACCTGCGCGCGGAGGGCTCGATCCGGCGGCTGCCCGCGGCGGTGCGCTGACGCGCCTGTGAGCACTTTCCGGGGCTATCGCCCCGGAAAGTGCTCACGGGTACTCACACGCTGTGCTTCTCCACGACCCGCCCGAGCCGGGGGAGCGCCTCGATGACGTTCTCCTGGGCCTTCGGGCGCAGCTTCGAGTAGATCGACGTGATGGCCTGGCGGCTCGAGCGCTGCGCGCGGCGGTCGGTGACGCCGAGGAGGGCCTCCGACACGGGCTGCGGGTGCGACGCGAGGTAGGCGCCGAAGTCGCCCGTGGGCGACGCGGAGTAGGCGGTCCAGTGCGGCTCGAGCGCCTCGACGAACTCGTCGAGCAGCGTGTCGATGACGCCCCAGATGATGCCGGGCTTGACCTTCTTGACCGCGGCGTATCCGGTCTTGATCACGCCACCGGACAGTCCGCTCTTGTCCTTGACCTCCTCGTCGACGAGGTTCTCGAGGTCGGTGACGACGAATCCGCGCTTGTCGGAGTCGAGCAGAGCAGCCTTGAGGGTGAGGGCCACGCGAGGTGTCCTTCCACGGGGGAGCAGGGCGCGCCGACGGTACGACACCTGGCCCAGTGGCCCTCGGACACCCCCGGGGGCCGAATGACACCGGTGTGGTTCTAGGCGTCGTGGTCGGTCACGAAGTCGAGGAACGTCGGCCAGCTGTGCGTGCGGGCCCGCCGCCCGGAGAGCACCCCGAGGTGGCCCCCGGGCTCGATCTCGAAGCGCAGGTCGCTCGAGGAAGTCAGCAGCTCCACCCCGCGACGGACCGCGTCGACCGGCGCGATGCCGTCGTCGGCGCCCGCGATCAGCAGGACCGGCGCGGTGACGTCGGAGAGGTGGACCGGGCGGCCGTCGATCTCCACGGCGTCCCGTGCGATCTCGTTGCCGCGGATCACGTGGTGGAACACCTGCCCGAACGCCCGCCCCGGGTAGGCCACCATGTTGCGCATCAGGACGTCGACGGCCTCCATCTGCTCGAGGAGCTCGCGGTCGTCGAGGTGGGTCAGGATCGTGATCGGCTTCGTCAGGTAGCGGTCGGCACTGGTGAGCTGGAACGCCGCCCGGACCGCCGCCGCCGGGAAGCCCCCGAGCAGCCGGTACGCCGTGGTGAAGATCTGGCCGCCGGTGTACTCCGCGATCGACCGGAACGGCGCGACGATCGGCACGGCGGCCACGTCGACCGGCGCCGCGAACGCCGTCACCGACGCCACCGGCAGGTCGTGCGCGGCCGCGGTGAGCAGCACGAACAGCCCGCCCAGGCTCCACCCGGCGAGGTGCAGCGGGCCGTCGCCGTCCTCGGCCGCGGCGGTGATCGCCGCGGGCAGCACGTCGTCGACCCAGGTCTCCAGCCCCCGACGACGACCGCTCCAGAAGGCCGCGTCGTAGGTCACCACGTAGACCGCCCGCCCCCGCTGCAGCAGGAACTCGACGAGGCTGTTGCCGCGGCGCAGGTCGAAGGCGAGGTCGGGCGCCCCGAGCGGGGGCACCAGCAGGATCGGCGTCCCGACGACGTCCGTCCCCCGGCCGGGCAGGGGCGCGTAGCGGTGGAGCATCCAGCCGCGGGCGCCGGTCACGGCCGTGCGGGGCATCCGGCGGGTGTCGGCGAGGTGGCCCTCCCAGAAGCGGTCCCGGACGTTGGTCGCCGCCGAGGTGACCCGGCCCGCCACCGACGAGGCCTCGCGCAGGGCCGCGTCGACCACGCCCACGAGCCCGGTCGCGCTCGTCGAGGAGTCGGCGACGGCGGGGGTGGTGGCGGGACGGGAGTCGTCCTCCGCCGGGGAGGCTGCGCGGGACACGCGGCGGATCGTAGGGCCGATCGGGCGATCACGGGGGACCGTGTTCCCCCGCCCGCCCCGCTCCGGCTGCCGAGGGTGACTCGGTGAGCGGTCGTCCGCAGACGATCAGGAGCGGGTCCCGCAGGTCGGCGCGGCGCATCCGCCCGCCGAGGGCACGCCCGTCCGGCCGCAGGACACTCCGCCTGATCAGCAGAAGGACGACTACACCGTTCGCGCGTTGGACTGGGTACGCGGCCGTCCGGGCCCGGGCAGGAGTCCGGACCGCCGTGGTCTCCGCGGGACGACGGGCACGGGAGGACGACGGGTGGATCCGAGGACGGTGTCGGGGCAGACGACGACGGACGCGCCCGACCCCGCGGACCGGCGCCGGCGCATCGCCGTCGTCGGCGTCTCCCTCATGGGGGCCGCCGCCGTGAGCACCGCCGTCTTCCAGACGGTCACCGGCACCTCCACCTCGCTCGCCATGGTCCCCGACCTCGCGGCGGTGCTCGGCGGCACCGCGTCCTTCCCGACGCCCCAGGGCCCGGCCGTCGCCGCGGTCCCCGGGGCGGCACCGGCGATCACCGACCTCGGCGTCCCGACGACCACGGCCGCCGACCCGACCACGCCGCAGGTCGACCTCCGCGCGAACCAGGGCCCGCTGCCGACGCCGCCGGCCTCCGCTCCGGCGTCGCCCTGGGCGGCCGTGGTCCCGCCGGCCGCCGGACCGGTCGGCAGCGGCCCCGCCGCCGGGGGCCCGGTCTCCGGGGGCCCGGTTTCCGGGGGCCCGCGCCGCGGCGGCCCGGTCGGCGAGTCCTCGCGTCCCCCGCGGCCCCGCCCGACGAGCCCCGGCGCCACGACGCCGAGGAACGCGCCGCCGCGGAGCACCACGCCCGGGACGACGACGCCCGGGACCACGACGCCGGGCACCACGACGCCCGGGACCACGACGCCCGGCACGACGACGCCCGGCACGACGACACCGGGAACCACCCCGCCCCCGGTCACCGTGCCGACGCCCCCGGCCTCCGTGCCGACACCCTCGTCGGGCTCCTGACCGTTCTGGTGGACCTCCGGGTCCGGATCGCCCCGCCGTGCCCGAGATCCGTGTCCGGTAACGGGAGCCGTGCGAGGATGCCGCGTCACGGGGGCCGTCGACCCCCGATGACGTGGGGACGAGGACATGAGCGAGTCGAGCCGGGAGCCGCGGGACGCCGACCCGTTCGCGCGGCCGCAGGGCGAGCAGGCCGGGACGTCGGGGGACGGCACGGGCTACCCGCCGCCGACCGCGTACCCCGGGTCCTCCTCGCAGCCGACCGACCAACCCGCAGACCGCCCCAGCGACACCTCCGGGTACGACGCCTCCGGGTACGGCGGCCAGGGCTACGGCGGCCAGGGCTACGGAGGCCAGGGGTACGGCCAGACCGGCTCCGAGCAGCAGTACGGCCAGCCCGGCTACGCCGAGCCCGGGTACGGCCAGTCGGGCTCGGGCCAGCAGTCCGGCTACGGCCAGCAGTACGGCCAGACCGGCTACGGGCAGCCGGCCTACGGCCAGTCGGGCGGCTACCCCGCGCAGTCCGGCCCCGGCAGTCCGGCCCCCGGGTACGGCCCGCCTCCGGGGTACGGCGGCTACGGCGCGGCGGCCCCGACCAACAGCCTCGCGATCGTCTCGCTGGTGCTCTCGCTGCTGGGCTTCATCATCGGGTTCACCGCGATCGGCGGCGTCATCTGCGGACACATCGCGCGACGTCAGATCCGTGAGCGCGGGGAGCAGGGCGACGGCCTCGCCCTCGCGGGCCTGATCATCGGCTACATCCTGATCGGTCTCGGCGTGGCCTTCGTCGTCTTCTTCATCGTCCTGATCGCCGTGGCTGGAGTGGGCAGCACGATCTGACGGAGATGTGCGCGGGACGCGCAGAGGCGCCGCCGCGAGTGGGCTCTGAGGGCGGCGCGGGCAGCCGTCAACGCCCACTCGGCGCCCGCCCGATCACCGAGTGGGCACTGAGGGCGGCGCGGGCAGCCGTCAACGCCCACTCGGCATCGACCCCGGACACACGACCGCCCCCGGTCCTCCTCGAGGAGGACCGGGGGCGGTGGTGTGCGGGTGGTGTCAGCGGCGGGCGCGGCGCAGCTGGTGCCGCTGCTCGGCGCGCAGCTGGTACACGACGACGGGCAGCACGACGAGGGCCACGAACGGCAGCCCCACCATCGGCAGGACGAACAGGCCGGTGAGGCCGAGCACCATGACGACGAGGGCGGTCACGGGCGACGTCGCGAGCTCGCGCGCCCGCCCGACGAGAGCGGGCACCGTGGTGGACGCCCACGAGGAGCGCTCGGACAGCGCGATGCGGGGGAGGGTCGGGGTGTTCTGGGGCCAGGGCAGAGCCATCGGGAGCGCGGAGTCCTTCGGTGTCGCGTGACGGGGAACGGGTGTCGGGCGGGGCGTGTGGCGGCCGTGCCGCTCCGGACGCTGAGTCAGACGCCGGGCGGCACCGTCGGTTGCCCACCGCGGAGGTCTCGATTCAGCAACATCGCGAGCGCCCGTAGGGTTCCCGCGTGACCTCCCTCGACCCGGGTACCGCCGCCCTGCTCGAACGCCTGGCCGCGAGGGACGAGGCCATGTTCGCGGGCACCGACACCGCCGCCGGGATCGACGCGGCCCGCACCCGCTTCGCCACCCTGATGAGTGAGACGGTCCGTCCCGCCGACCGCGCTCCCGAGGTCCGCGACGACGGCCCGGTGCCGGTGCGGGTGCACCGGCCGGCCGGGGCGGGCGGGGCGCTCGTCGTGCACGTCCACGGCGGCGGCTGGGTGCTCGGGGGCGGCGCGGTCTACGACCCGGTGGCGCAGCGGCTCGCCGACGACACCGGCGCGGTCGTCGTGGCCGTCGACCACCGGCTCGCGCCGGAGCACCCCTTCCCGGCGCCCCACGACGACGTCCTCGCCGCCGTCGACTTGGTGCTCTCCCACGCGGACGACTGGGACGCCGACCCCACCCGCCTCGGGCTGGCCGGTGACTCGGCCGGGGCCAACCTCGTCGCCGGGGCGGCCCTCTCCCTCCGCGACCGGGGTACGGCCGTCGTCGGGACCCTGCTCGTCTACCCCCCGCCCGACTTCGAGGGGCGCTACGCCTCGGTGAAGGAGAACGGCGAGGGGTACTTCCTCACGGCGGGCGACGTCGTGGCCTGCTCGAAGCTCTATCTGGGCGGGACGTCGCCGAAGGGCGAGACCCGGCTGAGCCCGCTGCGCGCCGACCTCGCCGGCCTCGGCCCGACGATCGTCGCGACCGCCGGGTTCGACCCCCTGCGCGACGCCGGCCGCGCGTTCGCCGAGGCGCTGGTCGCCGCGGGTGTCGACGCGCGCCTGCGCGAGCACCCGTCCCTGACGCACGGCTTCCTCGGGTTCACCGGCATCTCGTCGGCGGCCGACGAGGCCGTGGCCGCCCTGCACGCCGAGTTCGCCACGCTGCTCGACGCGGGCAGTCGCGCGTGATATCAACCCGGAAACAGTCCGACCTGACTGTCTCGCCACCGATCGCCCAGGAGTGCCCGTGACCGAACCCATCGATCCCACGACCCTCACCGTCGGGGTGCTCGGCGGCACCGGCGCGCAGGGCAAGGGGCTCGCGCTCCGGTGGGCGAAGGCCGGCATCCCCGTGATCATCGGGTCGCGCGCCGCCGAGCGGGCCGAGGCGTCCGCCGCGGAGTACCGCGAGCTCACGGGGACCGACCACGTCCGCGGCGCCGACAACGCCACCTGCGCGGCCGAGGCCGACGTCGTCCTCGCCGCCGTGCCGTGGGAGTCGCACGCCGAGACGCTCAAGGGCCTCGTCGAACCCCTGCGCGGCAAGATCCTGATCGACTGCGTCAACCCGATCGGCTTCGACAAGAAGGGCCCGTACCCGCTGCCGGTGGAGGAGGGCAGCGTCGCGCAGCAGGCCGAGCAGCTGCTGCCCGAGTCGCGGGTGACCGCGGCCTTCCACAACGTCTCCGCGGTGCTGCTGGCCGACCTCGACCAGGACGAGGTCGACTGCGACGTGCTGGTGCTCGGCGACGACCGCGAGGCCACCGACGTCGTCCGGGCGCTCGCCGACGCGATCCCGGGGGTGCGGGGCGTCTTCGGCGGGCGGCTGCGCAACGCCTACCAGGTCGAGTGCCTGACGGCGAACCTCATCGCGATCAACCGCCGCTACAAGGTGCACGCCGGCATCAAGATCACCGACCTGGGCTGACGCCCACGCGCCGCCGCCTATTTCAGCGGGTCGTGGCCCCAGTTCATCAGCGAGTAGCGCCACTTCGAGGTCTCGACGTCCTCCTTGGTGGGCTTCTGCTTCAGGTGCCGGGCCACGTACCCGCTGACCTTCTTCATGGCGGCGAGGTCGTCGTCGTCGAGGTCGGCGACCTTCTTGTGCTGGATCTCCACGATCCGTCGTCCCATGTAGTGCCCGGTGGACTCCTCGTCGCCCGAGGCGTTGCCCACCGACTGCGACTCGTCGGTGTCGAGCCAGTCGTCGAGCTCCTTCGCCGTCATGTTGACGGAGTCGGAGAACTTCTCGCGGATCGTGTCGGCGTCGTCGTCGGCCATGGGGTGGCGTACCCGCCCCGTGAGCACTCATCCGTGTCCAGGCACGGATGAGTGCTCACAGGTGCTCACCGGAAGGAGTGCTCCTCGGCCGGGTAGACGCCCTCGCGGACCTCGGCGGCGAACTGCTCGGCCGCCCCGCCCAGCACCCCGGCCAGGTCGGCGTAGCGCTTGACGAACCGCGGGCCCTTGCCGGTGTTGAGCCCGGCCATGTCGGGCCAGACGAGGACCTGGGCGTCGCAGTCGGGGCCCGCGCCGATCCCGACGGTCGGGATGCGCAGCTCGCCGGTCACCTTCTTCGCGACGTCGGCCGGGACCATCTCCAGCACCGTCGCGAACGCGCCCGCCTCCTGCACCGCGAGGGCGTCGGCGAGGAGCTTGTCGGCGCCCTCGCCGCGGCCCTGCACGCGGAAGCCGCCGAGGGCGTGCTCGCTCTGCGGGGTGAACCCGAGGTGCGCCATGACCGGGATGCCGGCGTCGACGAGGGCCCGGATCTGGCCGGCGTAGTGGGCGCCGCCCTCGAGCTTGACCGCGGCGGCCCCGCCCTCCTTCATGAACCGCACGGCGGTCTCGAGGGCCTGGGCGGGGGAGACCTGGTAGGAGCCGAAGGGCAGGTCGGCGACGATCAGCGCGCGCGACGAGCCGCGGACCACGGCCTTGGTCAGCATCAGCAGCTCGTCGACCGAGACCGGGACGGTCGAGTCGTAGCCCAGGACGTTGTTGGCGGCGGAGTCGCCGACCAGGAGCACCGGGATGCCGGCCTCGTCGAACACGCGGGCGGTGGGGAAGTCGTAGGCGGTGAGCATCGGCCACCGCTCACCCGCGTCCTTCCACTGCTGGAGGTGGTGGATGCGGACGCGCTTCGGCAGCTGGGTGGGTGACGTCATCGTCGGGTCCTCCTGCCTCGAGGCCCGCGTGGCGGGTCCCCGGGCGTGTGTGAGGGGTGGTGTGCGGACGCGAGCGTTCCACCGGCGCCCGCCCCCGCACCGCGGGTGTCGTGAGCTTCACAGCACGACCCCCGACGATCGCCCGGACGGGCCCCGACGGTGACCTCATCGGACGGTTGCGAGGATGGCCGGGTGCCGGGCCCGGGGAGCAGTAGCAGCAGTCCGTCCTCCCGAGGGCGGGTGCCGCTCCGGTGGGGCGTCGCACTGGCGGCGCTCCTGACGCTCGCGGGCTGCGCCGACGCGGTGCCGGGGGCCCCGACGACGGCCGCGCCCGCGGCCTCGTCGTCCGCCCCCGCCACGCCGCCGGGCGCGCTGGACCGCTTCTACGGCCAGCAGCTCACCTGGGGGTCGTGCCTGCCGTTCGCGACGACCGACGACCAGCGCCAGTTCTACGGCCAGCCCGGCTTCGAGTGCTCGAAGCTCGAGGTGCCGATCGACTACGCGAACCCGACCGGGCGCACCGCCCAGATCGCGGTGTCGCGCCTCAGGGCGACCGACGCGGGACAGCGGATCGGCTCGCTGGTGATCAACCCGGGCGGCCCGGGCGCGTCGGGCATCGAGCTCGCCTCGCAGCTCGCGATCCTCACCCAGGGCACCGAGGTGGCGCGCCGCTTCGACCTCGTCGGGTTCGACCCGCGCGGGATCGGCGGCAGCACGCCCACCGTCCGCTGCCTCACCGGGCCGGAGCAGGACGCGCAGCGCGCGGCCGACATCACCGACCCGTCGCCCGCCGGGGTCGCCCGCGCCGAGGGCCTGTCCCGCCAGACCGCGGACGGCTGCGCGCAGAAGACCGGCGTCGACATGCTCGCGAACGTCGGGACCCGCGACGTCGCCCGCGACATCGACGTCCTGCGCGGCGTGCTGAAGGACCAGAAGCTGACCTATCTCGGCTACTCCTACGGCACGCGCATCGGCTACACCTACGCCGAGCAGTTCCCGCAGAACGTCCGCGCGATGGTCCTCGACGGGGCGCTCGCCCCCGACCAGGACCCCACCGACGAGGTCGTCGAGCAGGGCCGCGGCTTCCAGGGGACGTTCGAGGCGTTCGCGAAGGACTGCGCGACGAAGCCCGGCTGCGCGCTGGGCACCGACCCGACGCAGGCCACCGCCCGGTTCCAGGCCATGACCCGCCCGCTGCTCACGAAGCCCGTCGCGCTCCCCGACGGCCGGGTGCTCTCCTTCAACGACGCCCAGCAGGGCACCATCCAGTCGCTCTACGCGACGTCGCTGTGGCCCGACCTGCGCCAGGGCCTCGCCGAGCTCGCGCAGGGCCGCGGCCAGACGCTCATGGGCCTGGCCGACCAGTACTACGACCGCGCCCCGAACGGCACCTACTCCCCGCAGCAGGACGCGTTCAACGCCGTGCGCTGCGTCGACGACCCCCGGGTCACCGACCCGGCCGAGGCGCTGCAGCGCTCGGAGCGCTACAACGAGGCCGCGCCGTTCCTCGACTCCGGGCGCGGCGCCTCCGCCGCGCTCGACGCGTGCGCCTTCTGGCCCCCGCAGGCCCCGGTCACCGGCGGCCCGCACGTGCCGCAGATTCCCGGGCTCGCCCCGCCGCTCGTCGTCTCCACCACCGGCGACCCGGCCACGCCCTACCAGGCCGGCGTCGACCTCGCGAAGGCGCTGAACGGCTCGCTGCTGACCAAGGTCGGCGACCAGCACACGGCCTCGTTCCAGGGCTTCCGCTGCGTCGACGACATCGTCACCCGCTACCTCGTCGCCAACACCCCGGCCCCGGCGGACGCCCGCTGTCCCGAGAACGGGTGACGGCCCGGTCATCCGGAGGGACCCCTGTGACGTCCCTGTAACACGATCTCCTTAGGGTCCGGGATATGGATCGGCAGCAGGAGTTCGTCCTGCGGACTCTCGACGAGCGCGACATCCGCTTCGTGCGGCTGTGGTTCACCGACGTGCTCGGCTACCTCAAGTCCGTGGCCATCGCGCCGGCCGAGCTCGAGGGCGCGTTCGCGGAGGGCATCGGGTTCGACGGCTCGTCCATCGAGGGCTTCAGCCGCGTCTACGAGTCGGACATGGTCGCCAAGCCCGACCCGTCGACGTTCCAGGTGCTGCCCTGGGAGACCGCCGAGGGCGACCACTACTCCGCGCGGATGCTCTGCGACATCACGATGCCCGACGGCACGCCGTCCTGGGCCGACCCGCGCCACGTCCTGCGCCGCGCGCTCTCGCGCGCCGCCGAGGCCGGGTTCACCTGCTACGTGCACCCCGAGATCGAGTTCTACCTGCTCCGGGGCCTTCCCGACGACGGCTCGGCGCCGGTCCCGGCCGACACCGGCGGCTACTTCGACCAGGCGAGCCACGACGTCGCGCCGCACTTCCGCCGCCGCAGCATCGAGGCGCTCGAGGCGATGGGCATCTCGGTCGAGTTCTCCCACCACGAGGGCGGGCCCGGCCAGCAGGAGATCGACCTGCGCTACGCCGACGCGCTGAGCATGGCCGACAACATCATGACGTTCCGCTACCTCGTGAAGGAGGTGGCGATCACCCAGGGCGTGCGGGCGTCGTTCATGCCCAAGCCGTTCACCGAGCACCCGGGCTCGGCGATGCACACCCACATCAGCCTCTTCGAGGGCGACCAGAACGCCTTCCACGACGCCTCCGAGCCCTACGAGCTCTCCAAGACCGGCAAGGCGTTCGTCGCCGGGGTGCTGCGCCACGCCCGCGAGATGTCCGCGGTGACCAACCAGTTCGTGAACTCCTACAAGCGCCTCGTGGTCGGCGGCGAGGCCCCCACCGCGGTGTGCTGGGGCCACGCGAACCGCTCGGCGCTGGTGCGGGTGCCGATGTACTCGCCCGGCAAGGCGTCCTCGCGGCGGGTCGAGGTCCGCTCGCTCGACTCCGCGGCCAACCCCTACCTGGCCTACGCCGTGATCCTCGGCGCCGGGCTCAAGGGGATCGCCGAGGGCTACGAGCTCCCGCCGGCGGCCGAGGACAACGTGTGGTCGCTGACCGAGGGCGAGCGCCGCGCGATGGGCTACCAGACGCTGCCGCAGAACCTCGACGGGGCGCTGCAGGCCTTCGAGCAGTCCGACCTCATGGCGGAGATCCTCGGCGAGCACGTGTTCGACTTCTTCCTGCGCAACAAGCGCCAGGAGTGGGACGCCTACCGCCGCAACGTCACCCCCTACGAGCTGCGGACCTACCTCCCGACGCTCTGAGCGAAGCTCTCGTGCGGGGTCGCGAGCAAGATCGTCACGACGACGAGGATCCGGACGCTGACCGTCCGGATCCTCGTCGTCCCGGTGATCTTGCTCGGCCAGGTCGGTGGCGGAGCGGGAGCGGCGCGGCCCCCGGTGTCAGCGATGGCACGTCGCTGACACCGGACGTCCGGGAGGCGCCACGCTCGCCCGCGGGGGACCGGCCGCCGCACTAGGCTCGGCGGCGTGACCGCCCCCCGAGCCGCGCGCGACCGTCGCCCCGCCCGCGCACCGGCCCGGCTCGGCTTCACCGACGCCGACGCCGGGCAGCGCCTGGCCGACCTCGGCTGGTGGGACGGCGACGAGGTGGTGGGCGACGCGGCGCTGGTGGTCTGGGCCCTCGCCCGGGCCGCCGACTCGGACGAGGCCCTGGCCGGCATCGAGCGGCTGCGCGAGGCCCTGGGCGACGGCTGGGCCGAGCTCGACGCGGCGCTGCGCGTCGACCAGGGGCTGCGCGGCCGGCTGTTCGGGGTGCTCGGCGGGTCGATGGCGCTGGGCGACCACCTCGCGGCCCAGCCCGAGCGCTGGCGGCTGCTGCGCACGGTGCTGACCCCCGGGCGGGTGCACGACGCCTCCCGCCTCCCCAGCGCCGAGGACCGGCGGCGCACCCACCTCGAGGCGGTGGGCGCGAAGGCCGACGAGACGGCCCCCGTCGCCACCGTCGACGGGCAGGCGGCCGTGGAGCTGCTCCGGCTCGCGTGGCGCGACGACGTCCTGCTCCTCGCCGCGGCCGACCTGCAGTCGGTCAGCGAGCCGGAGCTGCCGTTCTGGCCGGTGGACATCATCTCGGGCCAGCTGGCCGACGTGGCCGCCGCCGCGCTGGAGGGCGCCCTCGCGGTGGCCCGCGCCGAGGCCGGCCCCGAGCGCTGCGCCGACCACCGCCTCGCCGTCATCGGGATGGGCAAGTGCGGCGGGCGCGAGCTCAACTACGTCTCGGACATCGACGTCATCTTCGTCGCCGACGGCTCGGTCGAGTCCGCCACCCGCGTCGCCGCCGGGATGATGCGGATCGCCACCGAGGCGTTCCTCGAGGTCGACGCCAACCTGCGCCCCGAGGGCCGCTCCGGGGTGCTGGTCCGCAACCTCGAGGGCCACATCTCCTACTACCGGCGCTGGGCCCGCACCTGGGAGTTCCAGGCGCTGCTCAAGGCCCGCCCGGTCGCGGGCGACCCCGACCTCGGCCGGGAGTACTGCGAGGCCCTCGCGCCGATGGTGTGGAGCGCCGCCGAGCGTGACAACTTCGTCGCCGACGTCCGCGCGATGCGCAAGCGGGTCGAGGAGCACATCCGCCACGACGTCGCCGACCGCGAGCTCAAGCTCGGCCGCGGCGGGCTGCGCGACGTCGAGTTCGCCGTCCAGCTCCTGCAGCTGGTGCACGGCCGCGGCGACGAGAGCCTGCGCGGGCAGAACACCCTCGAGACGCTCGCCGCGCTCGGGCAGGGCGGGTACATCGGGCGCGACGACGCCGCCAACCTCGCCGCCTCGTACCGGTTCCTGCGGATGCTCGAGCACCGCATCCAGCTGCAGCGCCTGCGCCGCACCCACCTCTTCCCCTCCGACGACGACGCCGCCGGCCTGCGCTGGCTCGCGCGCGCGGCCAAGCTGCGCCCGGACGGTCGTCGGGACGCGGCCGGGGTGCTGCAGGCCGAGCGGTCGCGCACCACGGTCCGCGTGCGCCGCCTGCACGAGAAGCTCTTCTACCGCCCGCTGCTCGAGTCGGTCGCGCGCGTGTCCGGGTCCGACCTGGTCCTCACCGAGGACTCGGCGACGAAGCGGCTCGCGGCGCTGGGCTGGAGCTCGCCCGCCGGGGCGCTCAAGCACGTGGCCGCCCTGACCTCGGGCACCGGGCGCGCGTCGCGCATCCAGCGGGCGCTGATGCCGGTGCTGCTCGACCAGCTCGGCCACACCGCCGACCCCGACCACGGGCTGCTCGCCTACCGCAAGGTCTCCGAGTCCCTGGCCTCCACGCCGTGGTTCCTCGCCCTGCTGCGCGACGAGGGCCTCGCGGCCGACCGCCTCATGTACGTGCTGGGCACCTCGCGGTGGGTCGCGGAGATGATGCCGCGCTCGCCGGAGGTGCTGCGGATGCTGGGCGACGACGGCCCGGAGTCCGACCTGGTGGCCCGCGACCCGGCGGAGGTCGCGAGCTCGCTGCGGGCGGCCGTCGCCCGGCACACCGACCCCGTCGCGGCCGGCAACGTCGCCCGCTCCCTGCGGCGGGTGGAGCTGCTGCGGATCGCGTGCGCCGACCTGCTCGGGCTCACCGACGTCCCCGCCGTGTGCGCGGCCCTCTCCAGCGTGTGGGTGGCGGTGCTGCAGGCCGCGCTCGACGCCGCCGTGCGCGAGCGCGTCGGGTCCGGCCCGGCGCCCGCGACGATCGCGATCATCGGCATGGGCCGGCTCGGCGGGGCCGAGCTCGGCTACGGCTCGGACGCCGACGTGGTCGCCGTGTGCGAGCCCGCCGAGGGGGTCGGCGACCAGGAGGCCACCACCTACGCCCGGGCGGTCGTCGAGGCCGCGACCGCCGCCCTCGGCTCGCCGAGCCCCGACCCGCCGCTCGAGGTGGACACCAAGCTGCGCCCCGAGGGTCGCAGCGGCCCGCTCGTGCGCACGCTGCCCTCCTACGCCGACTACCTGCGGCGCTGGGCGCAGACCTGGGAGTGCCAGGCCCTGCTGCGCGCCCGCCCGATCGCCGGCGACGAGGACCTCGGCCGGCGGTTCACCGAGATGATCGCGCCGTTCCGCTACCCGGCCGACGGCCTGCCCGAGGAGCAGGCCACCGAGATCCGGCGGATGAAGGCCCGGGTCGACGCCGAGCGCCTGCCGCGCGGGGCCGACCGCGCGCTGCACACGAAGCTCGGGACCGGCGGGCTCGCCGACGTCGAGTGGACCGTGCAGCTGCTGCAGCTCCAGCACGCCGGACGGCTGCCGTCGCTGCGGACCACCTCGACGCTCGACGCGCTGACCGCGATGACCCGGGAGGGGCTGCTCTCCGCCGACGACGCGGAGGCGCTGACCGCCGGCTGGACCACCGCGACCCGCACCCGCGGCATTGCGACCCTCGTGCGGGGCAAGCCCACCGACCAGCTGCCCCGCTCGGGCCGCGAGCTCGCCGCGATCGCCTCCGCGCTGGGCCACGCCGAGGACGACCCGGGGGAGTGCGTCGACGACTACCGCCGGGTCACCCGGCACGCCCGGGCGGTGGTGGACCGGGTGTTCTCCGCGCTGGAGCGGTAGTCAGCGCGCGAGGCGCGGGAGGTCGAGCGCGACTCCGAACGGCTCGGCGAGCTCGACGACGGGGCCGTGCGCGACCTCGCGGTAGGCCCCGTCGACCAGCTGGTGGAGGTGCCCGACCGGGCCCTCCTGCTCCACGCGGAGGTACCACGGGATGCCGGCCTCGGCGTAGAGCCGCGGCTTCAGGATGCGGTCGTGGGCGGCGTCACCGAGGCTGACGACCTCGACGACGAGCGTGAGGGCGACGGCCTGGTTGACCGCGGCGGTCATGTCGGCCCCGGCGAGGACGGCCACGTCGGGGATGACCACCCGGTCGGCGCCGAGCCGGACGTTCGGTTCGCCGAGTACGTCCCAGCCGGGTGTCGCGGCACCGTCGAGCGCGCCCCAGAGACGGTAGGCGAGCCGCTGGTGCGGGTTCGACGCTCGCGGGCTCATCACCAGCGCGCCGTCCACCAGCTCGACCCGCCTGTCGTCGGGGAGCGCGAGGAAGTCCTCGTCCGACCAGGGACCGACGTGCTCGTAGGGATCGGACACCTGCTGTGGTGCGGCCACGGTGCCTCCTCCTCGGGATCGACGTCCGTGACGGTCATGGTCGCACCGTCGCGACGACCACCGACAGTCTCGCCCCACGCGGACGGGCCGCCCGGCGGGGATGCCGGGCGGCCCGTGTGGGGTGGGTGCGTGGGGATCAGCCGATGCCCACCCCGCAGCCCCCGCAGAAGCGGGCGCCGGTGGCGCGGGCGGCGCCGCAGTTCGGGCAGTGCCCGGGACCCGACGGGCCGGTGGCGATCCCGGCGGGCGGGGTGGCGACGGCGACCGCGGGAGCGGCCGCGGGCTCGGGCCGGGGGGCCGGAGCGGCCGGGGCCGGGAAGCCGACCGGGGGCGAGGCGGGGGAGGGCGCCGGGCCGGCCTGGCCGAAGGGGGCGCTCCCGAAGCCGGCCGGGGCCTGGTGCTGCACGGGCTGCTGCTGGCCGTACTGCGGCTGCCCGTACTGCGGCTGGCCGTACTGCTGCTGGAACTGCTGTCCGGTCATCGGCTGCTGCTGCTGCGGCACCTGGTAGCCCTGGGGCAGGGTGAAGCCGGGCGCGACGGTCCCGGCCGGCACGGCGGCGGAGCGGCGACGCTTCCGGACGACGAGGCCGACGACCAGCCCGACGACCGCCAGCAGGACCAGCAGCCCGCCACCGATCAGGCCCCAGCCGAGCAGGCCCAGGCCCCTGTCGCCGTACTGGTCGTGCGCCCGGGCGGCCCGGGCCTTGAAGTCGGTCGCGGCCTTCGAGCCCGGGGCGATGTCGAGGACCCGGGCGAACTGCTCCTCGGCGTCGGAGTAGTAGCCCTGGTAGTAGTCGGCGAGCCCGGCCCGGTAGGCCTCGTCGAACGCGCCCGCCTGCGGCTGCACGCCGTTGCGCGCCATCATCTCCAGCAGCGTGGAGCTCGGTGCCACGTAGTTGAACGAGGCGCTGCGCTCGCTGACGCCCATGCTGTTGATGCCGACGACCTGGCCCTGCTGGTTCACCGTGGGGCCGCCGCTCATGCCCTGGCCCATGTCGGCGGTGATCTGCAGGAACGGCACGCCCTTCTGGTTCTGCGTGCCGCTGATCGAGCCGTCCTTGAAGGTCGGCTCCAGGCTCGGGTCCATGACCTGGTCGACGACGCCCGGGTAGCCGATGCTCATGATCTGCGTGCCCGTGGTGGTCGAGTTCGCCGGGGCGACCTCGACGGTGGGCAGGTTGGTGGCGTTGACCTTGAGCAGCGCCACGTCACCCTGGGCGTTGGGCTTCGAGTCGACGATCTGGGCCTGCATCGGGGTCTGCGAGCTGCCCTCGGAGGCCTGGGCGACGGTGACCTTCTTGTCGGCCGCCGAGCCGCCGACGTCGCCCTCGAGCTTGTAGTTGGCCATCACGTAGTCGTAGATCAGCGTGGGGTCGTACCCCGACTGCGCGGCGTTCGCCGAGATCTCCTTGGCCAGCGACTCCTGGATGTCGAGGTCGGAGACGCAGTGCCCGGCGGTGGCGACGTAGCCGTTCGGGTTCACGATGAACCCGGTGCACTGGTAGGTCTCGTCGAACGGGCCCTCCACCGAGCCGTCGGCGACGTTGCGCAGGTAGGTGTGGACCTCGGTCTGCAGGTAGACGACACCCGGGCGGACCTCGGCGGACACGCGCTCCTGCACGGGTGCCGCCGTCGGATCGGGGCCACCCCCACCGTCCTGGGCCAGGGCTGGGGGAGCGGTGGCCAGCAGCGCGGCACCGGTGACGGCGACGACGCCGAGAGCGGACTTCCAGGTGGGGAGGTTCGTGCGCATGCCGGGCTCCTTGACTCACAGTGACGATGTGGTGTCCGGTGAAGGTGACCTTCACCTGTGTGGACCGCCATAGAGTCACACAGCGTCGCTACCGAGGCAAGCAGATCCCAGCTAGAACCCGGACTTGTGTCGAAAATTGACGCTTCCCGAGGGTCGTCGTGACACTCCGTCGATCACTACCGCGGGTGATACCGCCGGGTCGGCTGGCGTTCACCGGGGGCGACGGGTCATCATCGAACACGTGTTCGACGAGCGTGGGCCGGCGCAGCGGCGCAACGACCGCTCGGGCGCCCTGCAGCGGACCGAGGTCCGCCGGGTGTGGGTCGACCTGGCGGTCGCGTACCCGCGGCCCGGCGGGCGGCCGCCCCGGGCGGTGCCCGACGGCGTCGACCTGCAGAGCCGCGTGCCGGGCGAGCTGCTCGGGTGGCGCCGCACCACCACGGGGGAGTGGGTCGGCTGGGTGTGCGTGCCGATCAGCCAGGGCGAGGAGGTCCGCTACGTCTACCAGTACGTGGCGGCCGCGGCGCTCTCCCCGCGGGAGGACCTGCGCGACCGGAGGTGATGTGCGCTGCGCGCCCGTGAGCACTTCGGGGGGCTATAGCCCCCCGAAGTGCTCACGAGCGCTTCGCGCACAAACGGCCCGGCCACCCCCGCAGGGGTGACCGGGCCGTCGTGGTGCCGGGTGGGATCAGCAGTTGTAGTACAGCTCGAACTCGTACGGGTGCGGGCGCAGCCGGATGCCCGTCACGTCGTCGCGCTTGAGCTCGACCCACTTCTCGATCAGGTCGGACGTGAACACGCCGCCCTCGAGGAGGAAGTCGTGGTCCGCCTCGAGGTTGTTGATCGCGGCGTCGAGGCTGGCCGGCACCTGCGCGATGCTGGCGGCCTCCTCCGGCGGGAGCTCGTAGAGGTCCTTGTCGACCGGCGTCGGCGGCTCGATCTTGTTCCGGATCCCGTCGAGGCCCGCCATCATCATGGCGGCGAAGGCCAGGTACGGGTTGCCCGACGAGTCGGGGCAGCGGAACTCGAGGCGCTTGGCCTTCGGGTTGTCGCCCGTGATCGGGATGCGGACGCAGGCCGACCGGTTGCGGTTCGAGTACACCAGGTTGATCGGCGCCTCGAAGCCCGGCACCAGGCGGTGGTACGAGTTGATCGTGGGGTTGGTGAACGCCACGAGGCTCGGTGCGTGGTGCAGGATGCCGCCGATGTAGTGGCGACCCATGTCGGACAGCCCGGCGTAGCCGTTGGCGTCGTAGAACAGCGGCTCGCCGCCCTTGAACAGCGACTGGTGGCAGTGCATGCCCGAGCCGTTGTCGCCGGCGATCGGCTTCGGCATGAAGGTGACCGTCTTGCCGGCCTGCCACGCCGTGTTCTTGACGATGTACTTGAACAGCTGCAGGTCGTCCGCGGCGTGCAGCAGCGTGTTGAACTTGTAGTTGATCTCGGCCTGGCCGCCGGTGCCGACCTCGTGGTGCAGCTTCTCGAGCTCGAAGCCCGAGTTCATGAGGTTGGTGCCGATCGCGGCGCGCAGGTCGGAGGTCTGGTCGGTCGGCTCGACCGGGAAGTAACCGCCCTTCATGGCGATCTTGTTGCCCTTGTTGCCGCCCGGCTCGTCACGCCCGGTGTTCCAGGCGCCCTCGACCCCGTCGACCTCGTAGAACGTGCCGTTCGGCCGCGAGTCGTAGCGGACCGAGTCGAAGATGTAGAACTCGGCCTCGGGCCCGAAGAAGCAGGTGTCGGCGACGTCGACGGTCGAGAGGAACTTCTCCGCCTTGCGGGCCACGTTGCGCGGGTCGCGGCTGTAGGCCTCGAGCGTCAGCGGGTCGTGGACGAAGAAGTTCATGTTCAGCGTCTTCTGCGCCCGGAACGGGTCGATGCGCGACGTCGCCGGGTCGGGCAGCAGCGTCATGTCCGACTCGTTGATCGTCTGGAAGCCCGTGATGGACGATCCGTCGAACGCCAGGCCGTTGGAGAAGACGTCCGCGTTCAGCTCGGAGGCCGGCACCGTGAAGTGCTGCATCTGGCCGGGGAGGTCGCAGAACCGGACGTCGACGTACTTCACCCCCTCGTCGGAGATGTACTTGAAGACCTCGTCCTGGTTGTTGAACACCCTCGCTGGCTCCTTCTCTGGCACTGTCGTCACGGTCGGACCCGTCCGCCCCGGCCGGGGCCCTCACCGCTTCGGATGACCCGACGCTAGGCGGCGGACGTTTCTCTCTCGTCGCACCGGTGTTTCGCGGCAGTTAACGGGCTCGCATCACAGTCCCGCCGCCCTGCGCGCGGCCCGGGGACGAACCGGCGGCGCCGTTGCCGCCGCACGTCCGGACACGCTGCGGCACCGTAGCCTGTCAGAGTGTCCTGGTTTCGTGAATGGCTCGCCGGTGAGGAGCCCGGACGGGCGTCGGGCGGTCGTCCGGACGAGGCGGCCCGTCCCGCCCGGGAGCCCTCCGGGGCACGGGCCGTGGCCGGCGCTCGGCCGACCGGGCGTCCACCCTCGGTGGACACCGAGGACGCCTGGCCCGGGCAGAGCTGGGGCCTACCGGAGCACGGACCCGGGTCGGTGGCCACCGCCCCGCGGCGCCTCGGGCAGTTCCTGCTCGACCTGCTGATCGGGGGCGCGGTCGCCTCGGCGTTCGCGTTCCCGGCGCCCCCCACGCTGAGCCTGATCGTGTGGGCGGTGCTGGTCACCGTGCCCGTGGCCCTCATCGGGCAGACCCCGGCCATGGTGATCACCGGGCTGCGGGTGGCGCGGGTCGACGGCGCCGAGCGCGTCGGCGTGTGGTCGCTCGCGCGGACGGTCTCGCTGTTCTTCGTCGTCCCCGCCGTGATCATGGACCGCCACGGCCGGGGCCTGCACGACCGCGTGAGCCGCACCGTGGTGCTGCGCTCGCGCTGAGGGGCCCGCCCCGGGCTTCGTCGGGAACGCCCGACCCGCATCGAGGACTAGCGGCGCCGCACCGTGCGCTGCATGCCCTTCATCGCGCCCTTGGGCGCGGGCCCCTTCGGCATGGCGGGTCCGCCCCGGCCGGCGATCGCGGCGAGGCGCTTCTCGAGCGTCTCCATCTGCTCGCGGGCGATGTTGCGGGGCAGCTTGGTCATGTGCCGCTGCAGCTTGGACAGCGGGATGTCGCCCTCGCCGTTGCCGACGGTGAACTCGTAGATCGGCACCTGGCCCGCGACCCGGGCGATCTTCTTCTTCTCCTGGGCGAGCAGGCCCTTGGTGCGGTGCGGGGCGCCCTCGGCGACGAGGACCACGCCCGGCCGGCCGATCACGCGGTGCACGACGTCGAGCTGGGTGGTGCCCGCCACCGCCTGGGTGACCCGCCACTGCCCGCGCATGTTGTCGAGCGCCCACCCGGCGGCGCCGGGCTGGCCGTCGGCCTTGGCGTAGACGTTGTTCTGCACGCGGCGCCCGAAGACGATCATCGCGATCGCGGCGCCGAGGATCAGGCCGATCGGCACGAGGAACCACGACTGGCCGAGGAGCAGCCCGACCACCAGGAACACCAGCGTGGTGCCGACGACCGCGGCGATCATCAGCGGCAGGAGGAGCTTGTCCTCCTTGCGCTGCATCTGGAAGGCCTGCCAGATCTGCGACCAGCGCTGACGGCGCGCCGCCTTCGCAGCCTGCTTGGCGGCCTTCTTCTCTTCCTTGGTCGCCTTACCGGCAGTGCCCTTGGCCATGCGGCCCATTCTGCCGTACCGCCGCGGCGGACTGCTCAGCCGCGGCGGGCCAGGACCGAGCCGACCTCCTGGCGGGCCTCGCCCTCGGTGGCCAGCTCGGCCATGCCCTCGGGCAGCTCCTCGCCGCGGTGCAGCTTCGCCTGCGCGTAGAGCCGGCCCGCGCGGTAGGACGACCGCACCAGCGGCCCCGCCATGACACCCGCGAATCCGAGGCGGTGCGCCTCGTCGCGGTGCGCGACGAACTCCTCGGGCTTGACCCAGCGCTCCACCGGGTGGTGGCGCAGCGAGGGCCGCAGGTACTGGGTGAGGGTGAGCAGGTCGCAGCCCGCCTCGTGCAGGTCGGCCATCGCCTCGGTGACCTCGTCGAACGTCTCGCCCATGCCGAGGATGAGGTTCGACTTCGTGACGAGGCCCGCGGCGCGCGCCTTGCGGATCACGTCGAGCGAGCGCTCGTAGCGGAAGCCCGGGCGGATGCGCTTGAAGATGCGCGGCACCGTCTCGAGGTTGTGGGCGAGCACCTCGGGCGCGGAGTCGAACACCGGGCCGAGCTGGTCGTCGCGGCCGTCGAAGTCGGGGATCAGCAGCTCGACCCCGGTGCCGGGGTTCATCGCGTGCACCTGGCGGACGGTCTCGGCGTAGAGCCACGAGCCGCCGTCGGCCTGGTCGTCGCGGGCGACCCCGGTGATCGTCGAGTAGCGCAGCCCCATCTGGCGCACCGACTCGGCGACCTTGCGCGGCTCGTCGCGGTCGAGCAGCGCGGGCTTGCCGGTGTCGATCTGGCAGAAGTCGCAGCGCCGGGTGCACTGCTCGCCCCCGATGAGGAAGGTGGCCTCGCGGTCCTCCCAGCACTCGTAGATGTTGGGGCAGCCCGCCTCCTCGCACACCGTGGCCAGCCCCGCGGAGCGCACCATGCCCTTGAGCTCGGAGAAGTTCGGGCCGGTCGACACGCGCGTGCGGATCCACTCGGGCTTGCGCTCGATGGGCGTCTGGGAGTTGCGGACCTCGAGGCGGAGCAGCTTGCGTCCTTCGGGAGCGGTGGGCCCGGTCGTCGTGGTCACGACCTCCAGCCTACGCGGGGTGCCCCCGTAGGGTGATCGTCCGTGGACCTCCGGATCTTCACCGAACCGCAGCAGGGCGCCACGTACGACGACCTCCTCCGCGTCGCCCGCTGTGCGGAGGACGTGGGCTACGGCGCGTTCTTCCGGTCCGACCACTACCTCGCGATGGGCGGCTCCACGGGCCTGCCGGGCCCGACCGACGCGTGGATCACGTTGGCCGCGCTGGCCCGCGAGACCACGACGATCCGCCTGGGCACCCTGATGACGGCCGCGACCTTCCGGCTGCCCGGGCCGCTCGGGGTCGCCGTCGCCCAGGTCGACCAGATGTCCGGCGGGCGCGTCGAGCTGGGGATCGGCACCGGCTGGTACGAGGCCGAGCACCGGGCCTACGGCATCCCCTTCCCCGACCTCGCGGTGCGCTTCGCGATGCTCGCCGAGCAGCTGGAGATTCTCACGGGCTCCTGGAGCACCCCGATCGGGCAGGACTACACCTTCCACGGCGAGCACTACGACCTCTCGGACAGCCCCGGCCTGCCCAAGCCCCTGCAGCACCCGTACCCGCCGGTCCTCGTCGGGGGCTCCGGGCACCACCGCACCCCGGCGCTCGCCGCCCGGTTCGCCGACGAGATCAACGTGCCGTTCGTCGGTCCCGACGAGGTCGCGGCGCAGTTCGCGCGGGTCCGCACGGCCTGCGACGAGACGGGCCGGGACTTCGCGACGATGCACCGCTCCACCGCGCAGGTGCTGTGCGTGGGCCGCAACGACGCCGACGTGCGCCGGCGCGCGGCCGTGATCGGGCGCGACCCCGACGAGCTGCGCGAGCACGGCATCGCGGGGACCGCGGCGGAGGTGACCGACCGGCTCGGCCGGTTCGCCGAGGCGGGGGTGGAGCGGACCTACCTGCAGGTGCTCGACCTCTCCGACCTCGAGCACCTCGAGTTCCTCGGGGGCTTCGCGCTGTAGTCGAGGCTGCGCACACCGGCCGCGTCAGCGGCCGAACTCCTGGGCCCAGTAGTCGCCGTCGTCGGCGTGGCCCACCCCGAGGGTGCGGAACGAGCAGTCGAGGATGTTCCGCTTGTGGCCCGGCGAGTTCATCCAGTCGGTCATGACCTCGTCGGCGCTCGACTGCCCCTTCGCGATGTTCTCGCCGCCGGGGTCGTCGTAGCCGGCGGCGCGGACCCGGTCGGAGAAGTCGGAGCCGTCGGGCCCGGTGTGGGAGAAGGTGCCGGTGCGGGCCATGAGGGCGGCGTAGTCGGCCGCGGCCCGCTCGAGGGCGGCGCTGCGGGTCACCGGCTCACAGCCGGCGTCGGCGCGGGCGGCGTTGACCAGGGTGAGCACCCGGCCGGCGTCGCCGGTGGGGGCGGCGGCGACGGCGCGGGTGGTGGCGCTGCGCCGCGCGGTCGTCGTGGTGGTGACGGTCGTGGTGGTGCGCCGCGCGGTCGTCGTCGGGGCGGCGGCCGGGGCGGGTGGGACGACGGCGGCGGGCGGGACGACCGCGGTCGGCGTGGCCGCGGCCGGCGCCGTCGGCACCAGCAGCGCCGCGGAGCCGGTGTCGCGCACCGCCTCGGTGGCCGGGCGCAGGGCCAGGACGGCCACGAGCACCCCGAGCACGACGACGGCCGCGCCCCCGCCGATCGCGAGGCGGCGGCGCGGGTGGGACTCGGTGCGGTGGAGGGGCACGGACCGAATCTGACAGGACCCCCCCAGGTCACGGAACGGTCACGGCCCGCCGGGGACGACGAGCGGCGGGCCCGTCCGGGTCGTCGGGTGAACGGCTGAGCCGTTCGGACCAACCCGGACGGGCGCTCCGGGCGTCAGTAGCCGAAGTTCTGGACCCAGTAGTTCCGCGTCCCCGCCAGGCCGACGCCGATCCTCGTGAACTTGCAGTTGAGGATGTTGGCGCGGTGGCCGGGGGAGTTCATCCACGCGGTCATCACGGCCTGGGCGTCCCGCTGGCCCTGCGCGATGTTCTCCCCGCCGGGCTGGGCGTAGCCGGCGGCCTTCATGCGGTCGACGAAGCTCGACCCGTTGGCGCCCGTGTGGGAGAACGTGCCGGTCGAGTTCATCCAGTCCGCGTGCCCCTGCGCCGCCTTCTCCGCGTAGGAGTTGCGGATCAGCGCCCTGCACCCGTTCTGCTGGCGGTACTGGTTGGTCAGGGCGACCACCTGGTTCAGCTGCGCGGCCTGGGTCGGCGTGACCGCGGCCGGCGCCGGTGCGGCCGACGCCACGGGCGCGAGCAGGGGGAGGGCGGTCAGGGCGCCGACGGCGGCGAGGACCCCGGCACCGCGCCGGATCCGGTGGCGGACGGTCGTCGTGATGTCTCTGGTCATGCCCCCGACCGTCCGTCGCGCTCCGGACCGACACAGCCTTTGTCGACGCGGAGAGCGACGAGTGGTGACTCTCCGGTGGTCGGCGGTCGTCGGATTACAACATCTGGACCGCGACGTTACCCACCTTCAGCGTAGTCGTGACCTCCGGACGGGCGAGCGACCGGTCACTGACGGGTAGCTCGCCGGCGATCGCGGCGAGCACGGCGTCCCGGACGAGCGGGCGCACCTCGTCGACCCCCACCCGGCGGCCGAGCTCGGCCGAGAGGCTGGTGACCCCCGCGTCGGCGATGCCGCACGGGACGATCGCGCCGAAGGCGGTGAGGTCGGGGTCGGCGTTCAGCGCGAACCCGTGCAGCGTGGTCCCGCGCGCGACCCGCACCCCGATCGCGGCGATCTTGCGCTCGGGTCTCCCGGGTTCCGCCGCGAGCCAGACCCCGGAGCGCCCGTCGACGCGGCCCGTCGTGAGGCCGTAGCCCGCGCACACGGCGATGAGGGCCTCCTCGAGGCGGCGCACGTGGTCGACGACGTCGAACGGCTGGGCCAGCTGCAGGATCGGGTAGCCGACGAGCTGTCCGGGGCCGTGCCAGGTGATGCGGCCGCCGCGGTCGACGTCGACCACGGGGGTGCCGTCGACCGGGCGGTCCTCGGGCTGCGTGCGGCGGCCCGCGGTGTAGACGCTCGGGTGCTCGAGGAGCATGAGGACGTCGGGGCCGGTGCCGTCGACGCGCGCGGCGTGGTGGGCGCGCTGCTGCTCCCACGCGGCGGTGTACTCGACGCTGCCGAGGTCGAGCACCTGCATCGGCTCGCTGCTCGCGCGATGGGACCGGGCCGCCGGGCTGGAAGGCATACCGGCGACGCTACTCGGCGACCCGCCGGTAGGCCGCCGCCTCGGCCCGGCCCGGGGCGGTCAGCCGAGGCGGGCCAGGGCCGCCTGCGCGGTGCGCCGCCCCGACACGAGGGCGCCCTGCACCGACGGGGAGTCCCGGTGGTCGCCGGCGACGTAGAGCCCGTCGCCGAGGTCGACGGGACGACGCAGCCGGGGCGGGGTCGGCGGCAGGGCCGCGGGCAGGGCGTGGGGGATCCGCCTCGTCGCGAGGTGCTCCCAGTGCGCGGTGCCCACGCCCCAGATGCGCTCGAGCTCGGCGCGCAGCCGCGGCTCGGGCAGGGGCTCGGGCCCGAGGACGGTGGAGACCACGAGGTGGCGGTGGTCGGGGGAGTAGGACGGCGCGGCGGCGGTCAGCACCATGGTGTTGACCACCGGGCCGCCGGTGCCGTCGAGGTGGAGCAGGCCGCGACGGGTCGGCGGCTGGTCGGTGACGTGGTAGTGGCTGGTCAGCGCGAAGGTGCGGGGCGTCTCGACCCGGCCGCCGAGCAGCCCGGCCGCGTCGGTGCCCTCGGTCGCGACGATCACGGCCCCCGCGCGCACGGTGCCGGCGTCGGTGGTCACGGCGCCGGGCGCGACGCCGCGGACCGGGGTGTCCAGCACCACCGTGCCGGCCGGGAGCGGTGCCGCGACGTGGGCGGTCATCGCGCCGATGCCCCGCGAGGGCAGCGTCAGGTCGCCGAGGGCGAACGTGCGCCAGAAGAGCGACACCACGCGCGAGGAGGTGGCGAGGTCGGCGTCGCCGAGCACCCCGGACAGGAACGGGCGGATGAAGCGGTCGACGTCCGGGGCCGGGATGCCGAAGCGGGCGAGGTCGTCGGCCGCGGAGCGTTCGGGGGCCCGGGCCTGCCGCTGCGGCGGGACCAGCACCGAGCGCGCCGTGAACGCGGCGATCCCGAGCTTGCCGCGCAGCCCCAGCAGCCGCGTCACCGCGGCCCGGGCCAACCCGGGCGGGGTCCGCGCCACCCGGCGCAGCGCGCCGTCCTCGGTGCGCACCGCGGCGCCGGGCTCGAAGCGCCGCAGGTCGAGCGCGGACAGGTCGACCGCCGCCTGCAGTGCGGGGTAGGAGGTGTTGAGGATCTGGAAGCCGCGGTCGACGAGGAAGCCGTCGACGACGTCGGTGCGCACCCGCCCGCCGACGTCGTCGGAGGCCTCGCACACGAGCACCGAGCGCCCCGCGGCGGCGACCGTCCGCGCGGCGTTCAGCCCGGCGAGCCCGGCACCGACCACCACGACGTCGACGGCGTCGGGCAGCTCGCTCACTCCAGCACCGCCGCCAGCGCGGCCTGCACGGTCCCGTGCTCGAAGGTGTAGCCCTCCTGCTCGAGGACGCCCGGCAGCACGCGCTGGCTGACCAGGACGCCCTCGTCGGCGAACTCGCCGAGGATCGCGCGCATGGCGAAGCCCGGCACGATCCACGGCGCCGGCCGGTGGACGTTCCCGGCCATCACCTTCGTGAACTCGGCGCAGGTCACGGGGGCGGGCCCCGTGGCGTTCAGCGGGCCCGAGACGGTGTCGTGCTCGAGGGCCCAGGTGATGGCCCCGACCTCGTCGTCGAGGGAGATCCACGGCCAGTACTGCTCGCCCGACCCGAGCCGCCCGCCCAGCCCGAACTTGAACACCGGCCGCATGATGCCCATGAGCCCGCCGGAGTGGGACAGGACCAGGCCCGTGCGGATCATCACGACGCGGGCGCCGGCCTCCGCGGCGGGCGCCGTGGCGTTCTCCCAGTCGCGCACCAGCTCGGCGAGGAACCCACGGCCGCGGGCCCCGGTCTCGTCGACCGCGACCTTGCCGGTGTCGCCGTAGAACCCGACGGCGGAGCCGTTGATCAGCACCGGGATGCCCCGGGCGGCGACGGCGCGGGCGAGGACGTCGGTGGGGATGATCCGGCTGTCGCGCAGCTCCTGCTTGTAGGCGCCCGACCAGCGCTTGTCGGCGATCCCGGCCCCGGACAGGTTGATCACCGCGTCGGCGCCCTCGAGGGCGTCCTCGTCGATCCGGCCCGAGGGCGGGTCCCACGCGCGCTCGTCCGGGGCGTGCGGGGCGCGCCGCACGAGCCGGAGCACCTCGTGCCCGGCGCTGCGCAGGTGGGGCACCAGGGCGGTACCGATGAGCCCGGACGAACCGGAGATGACGACGCGCATGGCGTGATCGTCGCCGAGTCCCGGCCGCCGCGCGACCCGGGCTCCCCCGACGGCGGTATGGGCGCGATGTCCGGTCCCCCGGACGCGCGGAGGGCCCCGCCGATCGGCGGGGCCCTCCGGGTCGTTCGGTGGTGTCTACAGGCCGAGGTCGGCCTCGAACGCCCCCGCCTCGAGGCGCCCCTTGATCGAGTTCAGGAACCGCGCGGCGTCGGCGCCGTCGACGATCCGGTGGTCGTAGGACAGGCAGAGGTAGAGCGTCGACCGGATCGCGATCGACTCGCCGCCCTCGCCGTCGGAGACCACCACGGGCTTCTTGACGACGGCCCCGGTGCCGAGGATGCCGACCTGCGGCTGGTTGATGATCGGGGTGTCGATCAGGGCGCCGCGCGAGCCCGTGTTGGTGATCGTGAACGTGCCGCCCGAGAGTTCGTCCGGGGCGATCTTGTTCGCCCGGGTCCGGTCGGCCACGTCGGCGATCTTGCGGGCGAGCCCGCCCAGGTTGAGGTCCCCGGCGTCGTGCACGACCGGCACGATGAGGCCCGCGGGGGAGTCGACCGCGATCCCGAGGTGCTCGGCGCCGTGGTAGGTCACCTCGCCCTTCTCGGTGTCGATCATGGCGTTGACCACCGGGTGGGCCTTGAGGGCCTCGACGGTCGCCAGCGCCATGAACGGCAGGAACGAGAGCTTCACGCCCTCGCGGCGCTGGAAGTCGGCCTTGGCGCGGTCGCGCAGCCGGGCGATGCGGGTGACGTCGGCCTCGACCACGGTGGTCAGCTGCGCCGAGGTCTGCAGGGACTCGACCATGCGCTTGGCGATGGTCGAGCGACGGCGGGACAGCTTCTGCGTGGTGCCGCGCAGACCCGACTCGTCGGGCTTCGGGACGTTCGCCCCGGCGCCGGCGGGCTTCTGGACCTCGCCGCCGTGCACGGCGCCCTGCGACCCGTCGGACGGGGTGGCCCTGGCCGGGGCGTCGGCCGCGGCCGGCGCACTGGAGGCCGACTGCGCCTCCTCGGCCGCCTTCGCCGACGCCTGGTCCTGCTCGTCGGCCGCCGCGACCACGTCCTGCTTGCGGATGCGGCCGCCGACCCCGGTGCCCGTGATGGACGAGAGGTCGACCCCGCGCTCCGTGGCGAGCTTGCGCACCAGCGGGGTCACGTAGGGCGAGCCGGCCTGGGTGCCGTCGCCGTTCGAGCTCGAGCTGCTGCCGGAGGACTGCGAGCCGCCGCCGGAGGACTGCGACTCGAGCGCCCCGGCGTTGGCCGGCCCGCTCGGGCCCGTCGACTGCTCGATGTCGTGCGAGACGTAGTCGTCGGCGCCGGACGCGGCGATGGCCCCGTCGGAGCTGTCCGCGGTGTTCGAGCCGTCCGACACGGACGGCTGCGAGTCGGGCCCGGGCTGACCCTGCTCCTGCCGCGGCTCGCCCGCGGGCTCGGGCGAGGTGGCCTCGGCGGCCGGCTCGGACTGGGTCGGCTCGGGCTGGGCCGAACCCTGGTCGCCGCCCGCGGCCGGGCTGCCGCTGCCGACCACCGCGAGCGCCCCGCCGACCTCGACGGTGTCGTCCTCGTTCGCCCGGATCTCCAGCAGCGTGCCGGAGACGGGGGAGGGGATCTCGGTGTCGACCTTGTCGGTGGAGACCTCGAGCAGCGGCTCGTCGACCTCCACGGAGTCGCCCACCTGCTTGAGCCAGCGGGTGATCGTGCCCTCGGTCACCGACTCGCCGAGCGCCGGCATCTCGACCGTCGTCCCGGACCCGCCACCCGACGACGAGCCGCCCGACGACGAGCCGCCGCCGGAGGACGCCGGGGCGGGCTCGGGCCGGGACTCCTGCTGGGCCTCCGGCTCGGGCCGGGACTCCTGCTGGGGCTCCGGCTCCGGCTCCGGCTCCGGCTCGGGCTGGGACTCCTGCTGGGGCTCGCTCTCCGCCGCCCCGCCGCCCCCGGACCCCTCGGACTCGTCGCCGATGACCGCGAGGTCACCGCCGATCTCGACCGTGTCGTCCTCGTTCGCGACGATGCGCTGCAGGACGCCGGCCTGCGGCGAGGGGATCTCGGTGTCGACCTTGTCCGTCGACACCTCCAGCAGGGGCTCGTCGACCTCGACGTGGTCGCCCTCCTGCTTGAGCCACCGGGTGATGGTGCCCTCGGTGACGCTCTCGCCGAGAGCAGGCATCTGGACGGTGTAGGCCATCGTGCTCGGGACTCCTTCGTACGATGCGGGAGGGTCAGCTGTGCGCGTGGAGCGGCTTGCCGGCCAGCGCCAGGTGCGCCTCGCCGAAGGCCTCGTTCTGCGTCGGGTGGGCGTGGATCAGGTTGGCCACCTCGACCGGCAGAGCCTCCCAGTTGTAGACCAGCTGCGCCTCACCGACGAGCTCGCCGACGCGGGTGCCGATCATGTGCACGCCGACCACGGGGGAGTCGTCGGCGGTACCGCCCTTGACCAGCTTGATGGCGCCGGCGGTGCGGAGGATCTGGGACTTGCCGTTGCCCGCGAGGTCGTAGGTCGTGGTCTGCACCTCGCCGTAGACCTCCTTGGCCTGCGCCTCGGTCAGGCCCACCGACGCGACCTCGGGCTCGCAGTAGGTGACCCGCGGGATGCCCTTCTCGTCGATGACCGGCGGGTGCAGGCCCGCGATCTCCTCGGCGACGAAGATGCCCTGCTGGAACCCGCGGTGCGCGAGCTGCAGGCCCGGGACGATGTCGCCGACGGCGTAGACGTTGCCGACCCCGGTGTGCAGGCGCTCGTCGGTGCGCACGAACCCGCGGTCGAGAGTGACGCCCTGCTCCTCGTAGCCGAGCTCGGCGGTGTTCGGGCCGCGCCCGACCGCCACCAGCAGCAGGTCGGCCTCGAGCTGCTCGCCGTTCTCCAGGCTGACCGTCACCGCGTCGGCGGTCTGCTCGACCCCGGTGAACTTCGTGCCGATCTTGAAGGTGATCTTGCGCTTGCGGAACTGGCGCTCGAGCTGCTTGGAGAGGAACTCGTCCTCGTTGGGCACCAGGTGCGGCAGCGCCTCGACGATCGTCACCTCGGAGCCGAAGGAGCGCCAGACGCTGGCGAACTCGACGCCGATGACGCCGCCGCCGAGCACCACCACGCGGTCGGGCACGTAGTCGAGGTTGATGGCCTCGGTGGAGGTCAGCACCCGCCCGCCGAGCTCGAGGCCGGGCAGGGTCTTCGAGTACGAGCCGGAGGCGAGCACGACGTGGCGGCCGGTGTAGCGCTGCCCGTCGACCTCGACGGCGTCGGTCCCCACGAGGGTGCCGTGGCCCTCGATCATCGTGACCTTGCGGGACTTCACCAGCCCCTGCAGGCCCTTGTAGAGCTTGGCGACGACGCCGTCCTTGTAGGAGTTGACCCCGGACATGTCGATGCCCGACAGCGAGGTCTTGACCCCGTAGGACTCGCCCTCCCGGGCGTTGTCGGCGATCTCGGCCGCGTGCAGCAGCGCCTTGGTGGGGATGCACCCGCGGTGCAGGCACGTGCCGCCGAGCTTGTCCTGCTCGACGAGGGCCACGGAGAGGCCGAGCTGGGCCGCGCGCAGTGCGCAGGCGTACCCGCCGGACCCTCCACCCAGGATGAGGACGTCGTAGGTGTCGCTCTCGCTCAACTCACTTCTCCCGCGTCTGCGTGTGGCGTGCGGCGGTCCTGTCGGTGGGGGTGCCCACCCGGACCGGGCGTGTCCGGTTCCCCTTCAGTCGGAACCGTCCTTGACTCCATCCTTCCACCGCAGGCAACCGGCCGGACGGAGAGATCGTTCTCAGCCGTTCCGGGCGATGTCGGCGAGCACCGCGGTGAGGGTGCGGACCGGCTGGCCCGTGCCCCCCTTGGGCGTGTAGCCGTGCGGCCCGCCGGTGTTGAAGGCGGGCCCGGCGATGTCGACGTGGGCCCACGGCACGCCCTCGGCGACGAACTCGCGCAGGAAGATCCCGGCCGCGAGCATCCCGCCGAAGCGGTGGTTGGTGACGTTCGCGATGTCGGCGACCCGGGAGTCGAGGTCGGCGCGCAGCTCCTCGGGCAGCGGCATGGCCCAGCCGCCCTCGCCGGTGCTCGTCGCCGCGGCGGTGACCCGGTCGCGGAACTCGTCGGAGCCCATGATCCCGGCGGTGCGCGAGCCGAGGGCCACGAGCTGGGCGCCGGTGAGCGTGGAGGTCTCGACGAGGTAGTCGGGCCCGTCCTCGCACGCCCGCACGATCGCGTCGCCGAGGACGAGCCGGCCCTCGGCGTCGGTGTTGAGCACCTCGACGGTCTTGCCGCCGTACATCGTCAGGACGTCGCCGGGCCGGTAGGCGGTGCCCGAGGGCATGTTCTCGGCCATCGGCACGTAGGCGGTGACGTCGAGCGGCAGGCCCATCTCGGCCGCCAGGCAGACGGTGGCGACGACGCACGCGGCCCCCGACATGTCCGAGGTCATGTGGTCCATGTTCGCGGCCGGCTTGATCGAGATGCCGCCGGTGTCGAACGTGATGCCCTTGCCGACCAGCGCGACCTTCTTCGTGGCGTCGGGGTGGGTGTGGCGCAGCCGCACGAGGCGCGGCGGCCGCGACGAGCCGCCGCCGACCCCGAGGACGCCGCCGTAGCCGCCCTCGGCGAGGGCCGCCTCGTCGAGCACGTCCACCTCGAGCCCGACGGTCTCGCCGAGCTCGGTGGCCCGGCGGGCGAACTCCGCGGGGTAGAGGTCGTTCGGCGGGGTGTTGATCAGGTCGCGCGCCGTGCAGACGGCGCGGGCGGTCAGCGCCGCGTCGGCGAGCGTGGCGTTCTCCCGCTCCGCCGCCCCGCCGGTGCCGCCGGGGGCGCCCAGGAACTCGACCCGGCGCCGCTCGTCGTCGCCGGCGGCGCTGCGGTACTCGGTGAACGCGTAGAGACCGAGCACCGTGCCCTCGACCGCGGCCGCGAGCCCGAGGGAGGAGAGCGTGGTGCCGATCCGGCGGGCCTGCTTCGGCAGCGCCCTCGCCGCCGCGCCGCTGGCCCGGCGGACCTGCTCCTCGACGTCGGGCCCGCCCTGCGTGCCGGGGGCGGGGGCCTCCGGGCCGAGGCCGACCACGAGCAGCAGCGGCGCCGTGACGGCCCCGCGCGTGGGGACCTTCACGACCTCCTCGGCCTTGCCGGTGGCCCCCGTGAGCGCGAGCAGGGCGGCGAGCTCGCCGGAGAAGGCGGCGTCGACCCCGTCGGCCCCCACCAGCACCACCGCCGGGGCGTCGTCCCCGGCCCCGTCGCCCCCGGCGCCCGGGCGCATCCCGACCACGAGGACGTCGACCTCCGCGTGCTGGGCGTCGACGTCGCTGACTTCGAGGTCGGGCGGGGTGCTCACGGGTGGGGCCTCCAGGGGTCGCGGACGACGGCTCACGGGATGTGACCGCATGCTAGGACGGGCCCCCGACACTCCGCCGTGCCGTACGGTCCCCTCCCCGTGAGCGACAACCTCCGACGCAGCCCCCTGCACGCCCGCCACGAGGCTCTCGGCGCGACGTTCGCGCCCTTCGGCGGCTGGGAGATGCCCGTCCAGTACTCCGGGACCGTGGCCGAGCACACCGCCACCCGCGAGGCGGTGGGACTGTTCGACGTCAGCCACCTGGGCAAGGTCCGGATCGCCGGCCCGGGCGCGGCGGAGTTCGTCAACACCTGCCTGACCAACGACCTGGCCCGCATCGGCCCCGGCCGGGCGCAGTACACGCTCTGCTGCGCCGAGGACGGCGGCGTCGTCGACGACCTCATCCTCTACCTCCTCGGCGACGACGAGGTCTTCGCCGTCCCCAACGCGGCGAACTCGGCCGGCGTCGGGCAGCGCCTCGCGCAGGTCGCGCCCGACGGCGTCGTCGTGACCGACGAGCACGACCGCCACGTCGTCCTCGCCGTCCAGGGCCCCTCGTCGCGCCGCGTCCTCGCCGAGGCGGGGGTCCTTCCCGAGACCGGCGACGACGACCTCGACTACATGGGCTTCGTCGACGCGAGCTGGTCGGACCAGAAGATCCGGGTGTGCCGCACCGGCTACACCGGCGAGCACGGCTACGAGCTCATCGCGCCGTCGGAGACCGCCGAGACCCTGTGGGACGCGCTCGCCGCGGTCGTCGCCGAGGTGGGCGGCCTGCCCGCCGGGCTCGGCGCCCGCGACACCCTGCGCACCGAGGCGGGCCTGCCGCTGCACGGCCAGGACCTCGGCCCGGAGATCACCCCGGTCCAGGCCCGGTGCGGTTTCGCGGTGGGGTGGAAGAAGGAGACGTTCTGGGGCCGCGAGG
This sequence comes from Actinomycetospora atypica, assembly GCF_042653685.1. Taxonomy (NCBI): domain Bacteria; kingdom Bacillati; phylum Actinomycetota; class Actinomycetes; order Pseudonocardiales; family Pseudonocardiaceae; genus Actinomycetospora; species Actinomycetospora atypica. The sequence continues at coordinate 65,868 of NZ_JBHSIV010000007.1, forward strand.
CCCTCCTGGCCGAGCGCGAGGCCGGGCCGCGGCGCCGGGCCTGGGGGCTGAAGGCCACCGGGCGCGGGGTCCCGCGCGCCCACATGACCGTGAAGCTCGGCGAGACCCCGGTCGGTGAGACCACGTCGGGCACCTTCTCCCCGACGCTCAAGAAGGGGATCGCGCTCGCCCTGCTCGACACCGCCGCGGGGCTCACCGAGGGCGACGTCGTCTCGGTCGACGTCCGCGGCCGGCCCCTCGAGTGCGAGGTCGTCGCGCCGCCGTTCGTCCCGGCCAAGGTGCGGTGATGAGCTTCCCGACGACGCCCGACGCCGAGCCGGGCGTCTACCGCTTCCGCGACGACGTCGAGACGGCGGGCCCCGCCCGCTTCATCGCGCCCGGCGACGTCGTCGGGGGCGGCTTCGGCCTGTTCGAGTCGGCGGCCGCGCCCGGGCGCATCGGCGCCGTGCCGCACTACCACCAGGGGTTCTCGGAGTCGTTCTGGGTGATCTCGGGCCGGCTCGCGGTGATGAGCGGCGAGACCTGGCAGGTGCTCGGCAGCGGCGACCTCGCCCACGTGCCCGTGAACGGCGTGCACGCCTTCGAGGCGGTCGGCGACGAGATCGCCCGGTTCCTCATCCTCTTCGTCCCGGGGGCGCCCCGCGAGGAGTACTTCCGCCGGCTGGCCGAGTGCCTGGAGCGCGGGGCGCCGGCCGAGGAGATCGACGCCATGGCCGCCGAGTGCGACCAGGTCAACCTCCGCGACTGGCCCGCGTGGCCGAGGGGGAGCTGAGGCGCACGTCGGGCTCGGGACCGTGTCCGGTGTCGGGGTGGCGGTCTAGGGTGCAGGGCATGTCGAGCACGGCCTTCAGCCACCTCCCGCACCCCTCCCCGGCGACGGACGAGCGGGTCGCGGAGGTACTGGCCGCGCCCGGGTTCGGGAAGTACTTCACCGACCACATGGTCACCATCAGCTGGGACGCGGCGCGCGGCTGGCACGACGCGCAGGTGATGCCGTACGGCCCGCTGCAGGTCGACCCGGCGTCGGTCGTGCTGCACTACAGCCAGTCGATCTTCGAGGGGCTCAAGGCCTACCGGCAGCCCGACGGGTCGATCGCGTCGTTCCGCCCGTGGGCCAACGCCGAGCGGATGGGGCGCTCGGCCGAGCGTCTCGCGATGCCGCCGATCCCCGAGGACCTGTTCCTCGACTCGATCCGCGAGCTCCTCGCGGTCGACGCGCGGTGGGTCCCGGCGGCCGGCGGCGAGGAGTCGCTCTACCTGCGGCCGTTCATGTTCGGGTCGTCCTCGGGTCTGGGGGTCCGGCCCAGCGAGGAGTACCTCTACCTCCTCATCGCCTCCCCGGCCGGTGCGTACTTCCCCCGCGGGCTCGCCCCGGTCAGCGTCTGGCTCTCCACCGACTACGTGCGCGCCGCCCCCGGCGGCACCGGCGAGGCCAAGTGCGGCGGGAACTACGCCGCCTCGCTCGCCGCGCAGGCCCAGGCCTCGGCCCAGGGCTGCGACCAGGTGGTGTGGCTCGACGCGATCGAGCACCGCTGGGTCGAGGAGATGGGCGGGATGAACCTGTTCTTCGTGTTCACCGACGCCGACGGGCACCACGAGGTGGTCACCCCCGAGCTCTCCGGCTCCCTGCTGCCCGGCATCACGCGGCGCTCGCTGCTCGACCTCGCCCGCGAGGACGGCGCGACCGTCACCGAGCGGCGCATCTCCACCGAGGAGTGGGAGAAGGAGGTCGCCGCCGGCACGCTCACCGAGGTGTTCGCGTGCGGGACCGCGGCCGTCATCACCCCCGTCGGGTCCGTGAAGTACGACGGCGGCTCCTTCGAGATCGGCGACGGCACCCCCGGCCCGGTCACGGCGCGGCTGCGGTCGCGGCTCACCGACATCCAGCGCGGCGCGGCCCCCGACCCGCACGGCTGGATGGAGCGCCTGGGCTGACGCTCCAGGCGCTCCGGGTCACGACCCGAGGGCCAGGCCCGCCAGCGCCACGGTCACGGCCGCCTCGCAGGCCGCGCCGAACACGTCGCCGTTCACCCCGCCGAGGCGCCGGACCGCGTGCCGGGCGAGCGCGACGACCGCGAGGGCGGCCACGACGACCGCCGCCGGCCCCTGCCAGGGCCGGTCGGGCGTCGTCGGGACCGCCGCGGCCGCGAGGAGCACGAGCCACACGAGCGGCACCGCGACCGGCTGGGTGCCGGCGACGAGCGCGCCGAGCCCGCCCGGCGAGGCCGCCGGGACCCGTCGGCGGGCGCACCAGGTGAAGGCGGCGCGGCCGGTCGCCCAGGCCAGCGCGATCCCGGCGATGCCGACGATGCCGCCGTGTCCCGCCACCGCGGGGAGCGCCGCCGCCTGGGCGCCGAGGGCCACGACCAGGGCGATCACGCCGAACGCGCCCGTCGAGGGGTCCTTCATCACGGCGAGGGTCCGCTCCGCGTCGCCGTAGCTGCCGAGCCCGTCGGCGAGGTCGGCGAGCCCGTCGAGGTGCAGGCCGCGGGTCAGGGCCGCGCCGACGGCCACTCCGCCGACCCCAGCGAGAAGGTCGGGGGCGCCGAGCGCGAGCAGCCCGACGACGACGCCGCCGACGACGGCGCCGAGCACCAGCCCCACGAGCGGGGCGAGGACGAGGGCCCGGCCCGCGGTCCGGCGGTCGAACTCCTCGGCCCGCACCGGCGCGACGGTGAACAGCGACACCGCGAGCCGCACCGCGTCGGCGCGGGACGGGCTCACGAGCCCGCGGCGACCCGGGCGGCCATCGTCACCAGCGGGACCGCGGCGAGGGCACCGGTCGCGGCACCGGCCCGCAGGTCGAGCGCGAGCAGCGGGTCGAGCCCGAGGATCTCGAGGGCGAGCGCCTGGGCGGGCTCGGTGTCGCGGGTCGCGGCGAGCCACCAGGCGCGGGCGCCGGGGGAATGGGCGTCGGCGAGGAGCGCGGCCACGCAGACGGCGGCACCGTCGAGCAGCACCGGCGTGCGCCGGCGGGCGGCCTGGGTGAGGAACCCGACGAGGGCGGCGAGGTCGGCGCCCCCCGCCACGCGCAGCAGGCCCTCCGGGTCGCGGCCGACGGCCTTCGTGCGGCGCAGCCCGTCGCGGACGGCGGCCGCCTTCCGCATCCAGGCGTTGTCGTCGATGCCCGACCCGCGCCCGACCACGGCCACCGGCTCCCGCGCGCACAGCGCCGCGACGAGGACCGCGACCGGGGTGGAGATCCCGACGGCGAGCTCGCCGGGGACGAGGAGGTCGGCGCCCTCGTCGACGGCGTCGTCGGCGGCCCGGCGGCCGGCGGCGAGCGCGATCTGGACGCCCTCGCCGGTCAGCGCGTCCTCCCGGTCGAGGCGCCCGCTGGGGCCGTCGCCGACCTCGACCACCCGGACGTCGGCGCCCGCGACGGTGGCGAGGCTGTTCGTCGGGGACGTGCCGGCCCGGACGGCGGCCAGCCGGACGGCGGTCTCGGCGGGGTCGAAGGCGGAGACCCCGGCGGCGGCGATGCCGTGCTCGGCGGCGAAGAGGACCACGCGGGGCGAGGCGGGCGGCCGCGCGGGGGAGCGGGCCTGGCAGGCGGCGAGCCACGCCGCGACGTCGGCGAGGCGCCCGAGGGCGTGGGACGGGAGGGGGAGCCCCTCCAGGTGCCGGCGGGCGTCCGCACGCGCGGCGTCGTCCGGGGGTGCCACCGCGGGCATGGCTCAGGTGCTCCCTTCGGTCGCCTGTGCGCAGTAATCCGTGTCCTGGCACGGACTAGTGCTCACGGGGCGCAGCCACCTTAAGCGGCAGCGCGATGCCGGCCACGAGCAGGCGGACCTCGTCGCAGACCGCGGCCAGCTCCTGGTTGAGCAGCCCCAGCTCGTCGCGGAAGCGGCGCCCGGCCGACGAGGAGGGCACCACGCCGAGCCCCACCTCGGCCGAGACGAGCACCAGCGGCGCGGTCCGGCGGGCCACCGCGTCGACCAGGCCGGCCCGGGCGGAGGCGACGGAGGCCGCGTCGCGGGCCCAGCCGGCGTCGTCGAGCAGGCCGGTGACCCAGGTGGCGAGGTCGTCGACCAGGACCGGTTCGGGGCGCCCCGCGACGACGGCCGGGGTCACGGTGCCGTCGACGTCCTCCACCGTCTCCCAGGACGGGGGCCGCCGGTCGCGGTGGGCGGCGATGCGGGCGGCCCACTCCGGGTCGGCGGACTCCTCGACCGGGCGGGCCGTGGCGACGTACAGCGCGCCCTCGTGGGGGAGGAGCGCCTCGGCGTGGGCCGACTTGCCCGAGCGGGTGCCCCCGAGGACCAGGAGGCTCAGTTGACCGGGGTGCCGGCGCTGACCCGCGGCGCGGGCATGCGCAGCTTGCGGATCTGGGTGGCGCGGGTGAAGGCGTACCAGCCGGTGGAGAAGCCGCGGATCTCCTCGTTGGGGAACTTCGCGCGCACGCGCGCGACGATCTGGCGGCCCAGCAGGGTGCCCTCGACGACCATCGCGGCGAGCATGCACAGGCAGAGCAGGCTGCCGATGTTCTGCACGGCGGGCACCGGGACGACGACCGTGATGAAGATCAGGATCGCCAGGGGCATGAACAGGCCCATGAGGTGGCGCCGGGAGTCGACGAGGTCGCGCACGTAGGCCTTGACGGGGCCGCGGTCGCGCACCGAGAGCACCCGGTCGTCCCCGGCCATCATCCGCTTGCGGCGGTCGGCGGCGGCCTGGCGGCGGTCGGTCTTGTCGCCCCGCATGCTCTTCGCGCGCTTGATGGCCTCGCGCTGCGTCTTCGGGGCCGGCGCGACCGGGCCGCGCTTGCGGCCCTCGGCCTCGCGCCGCGACCGGGTGGGGCGCCCCTTGCCGCCGTTCTGGCGCTTGTCGGCGCCGACGGACACGACCTCCTGGGCCTCGACGTCGTCGTCCACGACGGTGCTCTCGGGGACCGACGATCCACGGCGCAGGAAGTTCACCCCGCCAGGATAGGACACGCCGGACGGTCTGCGGCCGTTCGGCGGCGGCCTCGTCGCGCCGGGACGCTCGTTCGGCGAGCGGCCTCCGCGGAGCCCGGCCACTGCTCTACCGTGAACCCCCATGCGCGTGCTCATCGCGCCGGACGCCTTCCGCGGCACCCTCACCGGCGACCAGGCCGCGACCGCGATCGCCGAGGGGTGGACGCGCGGCGCGGCGGCGGACGAGCTCGAGCGCGCCCCGGTCGGCGACGCCGCGCGGACGCTCGAGACGGCCGACGAACCCGACCTGCCCGATCTCGTCGTCACCGGCGAGGGCAGCCTCGAGTTCCGGTCGCTGCGCGACACCGCGGTCGCCGCCCTCGCCGCGGCCGCCATGTCGCGGTCGGTGCCCTGCGTGGTGCTGGCCGGGCAGGTGCACGTCGGGCCCCGGGTGGCCTTCGAGTCCGGCATCCACGGGGCCTACGCCGCGGCGGCGGACGCCGGGTCCGTGGAGGCGTCGATCGCCGATCCCGCGGGCACCCTGACCGTGCTCGCCGAGGGCATCGCGTACCACTGGGGTGGTCGGCGCGGGCGGGCCGACGACGCCGTGGCGGGAGCCACGACGCCCCGGCCCCGTCCCGAGTCGCTCCCCGGGCCGGAGCCCCTGGTGCCCGGGCCGCGTCCCGCCGGGCCCGACGAGGCCGATCCGCCCCTGTAGGACGGCCGGTCCCCGCCGGGGCGCACCGGGCGTCCGGACGGGGGAGGAACGTTGATCGACGACGGCATCGAGGGCCTGGTCCTGCTGGTGGTGATCACCGGCCCGCTGGCGTTGGTGGCGTCCACCGGCTGGCAGGTCGCGTGGCTCATCGCGCTGGGCATCGTGGCGCTGGTGCGTTGGCAGGGCGAGCGGTGGCGCGGGCTCGCCACCGCGTCGTCGGCGCCACAGGGACCGGGAGCCGCGTAGCGGGTGAAGTGCGCCGGTCCGTGTGCCACCATGGAGATCGCAGGCGAGCCGCATCGTGCTCTCACGGGAGCGCCGCGCCGGGCGGGAACATCCCGCCGCCCGGCAGAGGTTGTACGGCCCGAGGGCACTGACCGCACGGGAGCTCAGGGAGAACCATGACCGTCGAGAACCCCACCAAGACCGAGGAGCACGGCGTCGACCTCAGCGACGCCGCTGCCGCCAAGGCGAAGGCCCTGCTCGACCAGGAGGGCCGTGACGACATGCACCTGCGCATCGCCGTGCAGCCCGGGGGTTGTGCGGGCCTGAAGTACCAGCTGTTCTTCGACGACCGCAGCCTCGACGGCGACCTCTACCGCGACTTCGCCGGCCTCAAGGTGGCCGTCGACCGCATGAGCGCGCCGTACGTCATGGGCGCGACGATCGACTTCGTCGACACGATCGACAAGCAGGGCTTCACCATCGACAACCCGAACGCCACGGGGTCGTGCGCCTGCGGAGACAGCTTCAACTGATCGACCGGCACGACGAGAGCCCCGGTCCGCCACGTGGGGCCGGGGCTCTCGTGCGTCCGGGGGTGCTCCTCGGCGGAGCGAACGGCACTCCCGCTGCTTCTACGTGCGCGAGAGTGCCGTTCGCTCCACCGCAGGTCAGCCGGCCTGCGGGACGTCCGCGGTGACCTTGGCCCGGAGGTCCTCCGGGGGCTGCGCGCCGAGCTGGGCGACCACGTGCGACGCGGCGACCGAGCCGATCCGCCCGGCGGTCTCGAGGTCGAGCCCGCGGGTCCAGCCGTAGAGGAAGCCGCCGGCGTAGGCGTCGCCGGCACCGGTGGTGTCGACGAGCTCGTCGGCCGGGCGCGCCTCGACGGAGTGCTTCACCCCGCCCTCGGCGTAGATCGTCGAGCCCTTCGCGCCGTGCGTGACGGTCACGATCTCGCAGTTGCCGCCGTTGCCCCGCAGCAGCGACTCGATCCCGTCCTCGCCCACGAGCGCGGCGATCTCGTCCTCGTCGGCGAGCAGGATCTCGACGTTCGCCTCGGCGAGCTCGCGGAAGTACTCGCGGTGGCGGTCGACGCACCCGGCGTCGGAGAGGGTCAGCGCGACCCGCGCCTCGCTCTTCGAGGCCGCGTCGATGATCTTGCCGATGGTGCGGCGCGCGTGCTCGGTGTCCGCGAGGTAGCCCTCGATGAGGGCGACCTTGGAGCCCGCGACCTCGTCCTGCTCGATGTCGTCGGGGCCGAGCCGCGTGCACGCACCCAGGTAGGTGCCCATCGTGCGCTCGCCGTCGGGCGTGACGAGCACCAGGCAGCGCGCGGTCGACGGGCCCTCGGTGAGCGCCGGGGTGGTGAAGTTCACGCCGTGCGAGCGGATCGAGGAGGTGAACGAGCCGCCCAGCTGGTCGTCGTGGACCTTGCCGACGTAGCCGGCGTCGGCGCCGAGCGCGGCGGCGATGGCGATGCTGTTGGCGACGCTGCCCCCGGAGCGCTCGGTCGTCTGCCCGGCCTTCGCGTAGAGCGACTCGGCCTGGTCCTCGTCGACGAGCGTCATGCCCCCCTTCGGCAGGTCGAAGGCGGTGATGGTGTCGTCGTCGGTCTGCGTGAGCACGTCGACGATGGCATTGCCGATTCCCAGTACGTCCATCGGGCCGGGGGGTCCTCTCGGTTGACTACTCGCTCCGGATCAACCGCTCACGGTAGGTGAACCACTCCGCCGCGACAGCCCGATCGTTGCCCTGACCACTGCGGGGTGTGGAACGGCTACGCGTACACGGGGTAGACCGGCGCCGGGATCTCGGGGCGGATGCGCTGCTCGACGAAGATCCCGTGCCAGAGCATGAACACGAGCAGGGTCCAGATCCGGCGCGAGTGGTCGACGGGGCCCGAGCGGTGCTCGTCGATCAGCCGCAGCACGGCGGCCTTGTCGAGGATCGCGTCGGTCTGGGAGTCCCGGACGATGCCCCGGGCCCAGTCGAGCATGTCGGTGGCGAGCCAGTGCCGGATCGGCACCGGGAAGCCGAGCTTGCGCCGGTGCAGCACGTGCGGCGGGACGATGCCCTCGATGGCCCGGCGCAGCGCGTACTTGGTGGTGCCGTGCGCGATCTTCTGGTCGGTCGGCAGTGCGGAGGCGACGCGGAAGACCTCGGGGTCGAGGAACGGGACCCGCAGCTCCAGCGAGTTGGCCATGGTCATCTTGTCGGCCTTGACCAGGATGTCGCCGCGCAGCCAGGTGAACAGGTCGACGTGCTGCATCCGGGCGACCGGGCTCCAATCGCGCGAGCCCGCGTAGAGCGACTCGGTGATGTCGACGTGGGAGAGCTCGTCGTCGTAGGAGCGGAGCACGTCGGCGAGCTGGGCGGGGAAGAAGTTCCGCGCGTTGCCGTAGTAGCGCTCCTCGAGCGGGAGGGCGCCGCGGCGCAGCAGGTCCTTGCCCCGCATCCCGGTGGGCAGCCGGTCGGACAGCGCACCGGCGAGCTTGCGCACCGCGCCGGGCAGCGCGTCGAACGGGGCGAGCGAGATCGGCTCCTTGTAGATCGTGTAGCCGCCGAAGAGCTCGTCGGCGCCCTCCCCGGAGAGCACCACCTTGACGTGCTTGCGGGCCTCGCGGGCCACGAAGTACAGCGGGACCAGCGCCGGGTCGGCCACCGGGTCGTCGAGGTACCAGACGATCAGCGGCAGCGCGTCCATCATCTCCTGCGCGGTCACCGTCTTGACGACGTGGCGCACCCCGATCGCCCGGGCCGACTCGGCCGCGACGTCGACCTCGGAGTAGCCGTCGCGCTCGAAGCCGGTGGTGAAGGTGATGAGGTCGGGGTTGTGCTCCCGGGCGAGCGCCGCGATCACCGTGGAGTCGATCCCGCCGGAGAGGAACGCGCCGACCGTGACGTCGGCCCGCATGTGCTTGGCCACCGAGTCGCGCAGGACCTCGGTGATCTCCTCGTGGCGCCGGGTCTCGGCGGCCGTGTCGCCGCGGGGGACCGGGCGCTCGTCGAACCGGGGGGTGAAGTAGCGCTGCACCGAGATCGGCTCGCCGGGGGAGATGGTGAACGAGCAGCCCGACTCGAGCCGGCGCACCGCGCGGTGCAGCGTCGCGGGCTCGGGCACGTACTGCAGCGTCAGGTAGTTCTGCAGGGCCTCCGGGTCGGGCGCCGCGGTGGAGGCGCCGATCGGGCCGAGCACCTCGAGCAGGCACTTCTTCTCGCTGGAGAAGGCGACCCCGTGCGCGCCCGCGACGAAGAACAGCGGCTTGATGCCGAACGGGTCGCGCGCGCCGAAGAGCACGCGGTCGCGGACGTCCCAGATGAGGAAGGTGAACATGCCGCGCAGCCGCGGCACCGCGTCGGCGCCCCACACCGAGTACGCCGCGACGATGGCCTCGGTGTCGCCCTCGGTGGTGAACCGGACCCCGTGGTCGCGCGCGAGCTCCTCGCGCAGCTCGAGGTAGTTGTAGATCTCGCCGTTGAAGACGATGCGGTAGCGCCCGGCCGGGTCGGCGGTCGAGCTCCGCTCCGCTGCGTCTCCCGGGAACTCCAGCGGCTGGTGGGAGTTCTCCACGTCGATGATGGAGAGCCGGGCGAAGCCCAGCGCCACGTCGTCGTCGTGCCAGATCCCGGGCTCGTCGGGGCCCCGGTGACGCATGCAGGGCAGCGCCGCCTCCACGTCCGCGGCGTACCGCGCCCCGGCACCCTCGGTGGTGATCCAACCCATCAGCCCGCACACGGGTCCCAGTATGGCGACGGGGTCCGACGGTCCCGGAGGTGACCGCCCGCGCCCCTCCGACAGCGCGTAGGAGTCAGCTCGGCTAGTCTCCCGTTGTCCGGACCGAGGGCGGGTGGGAACCCGACGAACCCGAGGTCGCACGGCCTTCAGGAGGGCAGCCAGCAGTGCGCGGAGCAGGGAGCCTTGCCGAGGCCCGGGAGGTGTCGTCCCGGCAGCGTCGACGCCCGAGCCGCGCGACGCGGGCCGCTCAGTTGACCGGTCTGGGCGCCGTCGTCGCGTTCATGACGACCGGCTGCTCGTTCCAGGACGCCATCCGGTTCGGGTGGCCCGTCGGCGTCACGCCCGAGTCGGCGCTGATGCGCGAGCTGTGGACCTGGTCCGCGATCGCCGCGCTGATCGTCGGGGCCCTCGTCTGGGGCGCCACCGCCTGGACCGTCACGTTCCACCGCCGCAAGGCCGACGCGTCCGAGCTGCCCCGGCAGTTCCAGTACAACCTGCCGCTCGAGCTGGTGCTCACGGTCATCCCGCTGATCATCGTCGCGGTGCTCTTCTACTTCACGGTGGTCGTCCAGAACGTCGTCGACCGCCCCGCCACCGGCAACGAGCTCAAGATCGACGTGGTCGCCTTCCAGTGGAACTGGGAGTTCGCGTACCCGGAGGCCCGCAACCCGCTCGGAGCGCCGGTCGCCACGATCGGCACCACCGAGGAGGTCCCGCTGCTGGTCCTCCCGACCGACCGGCCGATCTCCTTCACCCAGCACTCCGAGGACGTCATCCACTCGTTCTGGATCCCGGAGTTCCTGTTCAAGCGCGACGTCTTCCCCTCGCCGGAGAAGAACGACCAGAAGAACACCTGGGTGATCGAGAAGATCGAGCGGCCGGGGTCGTTCGTCGGGCGCTGCGCGGAGTACTGCGGCTCGTACCACTCGATGATGAACTTCGAGGTCCGGGCCCTGCCGGGCAACCTGTTCGACCAGTACATGCAGCTGCGCCAGCAGGTGAACCGGACCACCGGCCAGCCGTACTCGGCGGCCGAGGCCCTCGCCCAGATGAACTGCGGCGAGCTCTGCTCGCCCACGGCGACGAGCACGCGTCCGTTCAACCCGAACCCCACCGACCGGCTGGCGTTCTAGGATGATCGCCACGACTGCTGAGAGGAGCGGCCGGCGATGAGGGTCGAGTCCCGCATCTTCGAGATCCTGACCGTCTTCTGCTTCGTGACGGCACTCGTCTACGGCCTCCTCTCGGGCGAGGCGGTGGGCATCGTCGCGCTGACGCTGACCGGCGGCCTGCTCCTCATCGTCGGGACCTACTTCCGGTTCGTCGCCCGGCGCCTCGAGGAGCGCCCGGAGGACAACCCCGAGGCCGAGGTGTCCGACGGCGCCGGCGACATCGGCTTCTTCAGCCCCGGCAGCTACTGGCCGCTCGGCGTCGCCGCGGGTGTGGCGATGACCGGCCTGGGCCTCGCCTTCTACCAGTGGTGGCTGATCGTCGGCGCGGGCGTCGCGCTGATCATCGCCATCTGCGGTCTCGTCTTCGAGTACCACGCGGGCCCCGAGGCCCACTGAGTCGCACCACCCTCACCAGGGCCCCTCCCGGACGTCGGGAGGGGCCCTGTGTGCGTCTGAGGGCCTTCCCGACGACGTCCGGTATCCGGGTGTCCGTGCACCGCGGCCGGGGGGAGCCCTGGGCAGGGCGGTGGGTGCCGAGTGGACCCTCACGGCGGTCGACGCAGCCCTGAGCGCCCACTCGGCGGGCCGGTGGCTGCCGAGTGGACCCTCACGGCGGCCAGGGGAGCCCCAGGCGCCCACTCGGCGGGCCGGTACGACCTCGAGAGGCCCGCTCTGCGCGGGATATCGACTTGCCCGGCGATCCGGGATCGGCGGACCCTGCTCCGCGTGCGTCCGGCCGAGGACCTCGCCCGGACTCTCGAAGCCTCCTGGACCGGGCGGGAGCGCCGGCCGGCACGGCCAGGTCCGGGAGGCCCTCTGGCCCCCAGGCGCCCCGTCACCACCCCCGGACGTGAGGAGCACCGAGGCCGTGTGGACCACCAGACCCGAGGAGCCGCAGGACGCCGACGCCGTGCGGGCGGTCGTCGCCGCGGCCTTCCCCACGCCCGCGGAGGCGGACCTCGTCGACGCCCTGCGTCGTGGCCCGGACGCCTGGATCGAGGGGCTGTCGACGGTCGCCGAGGACGACGAGGGCCGCGTCGTCGGGCATGCGCTGCTGACCCGGTGCCACGTCGGGGACGAACCCGCCCTGGCCCTCGCGCCGTGTTCCGTCCTGCCCGACCACCAGCGTCGCGGGGTGGGCACGGCCGTGATCCGGGCGGCGCTCGACGCGGCGCAGGACCTGGGGGAGACCCTGGTGGTCGTCCTCGGGCACCCGGACTACTACCCGCGGTTCGGGTTCACGCCCGCCGCCGCGTCCGGGGTGCGGGTGTCGTTCGAGGTGCCGGCCGGGGCACTCATGGTGCTCCCGCTCGACGCCACCCGTGCCGTCCCCCGGGGCACCGTGCGGTACCCGGCGGCCTTCGGCGTCTGACAGGTGCGAGTGCCCCCTCGGCGCCCACGAGGTCCGCCCGCACCGACGACGACCCCGGAACGACGAACGGGGCGGGGAGCGTGTGCTCCCCGCCCCGTCCGGCGGTACTCGTGCTGTCCCGGGAGGTCAGTCCCGGACGTCGCGCGGGCGACCCGCGTCGGGCCGACCGGCGAGCTCGCGCCCGCTGCTCGGCTCGACCTGCAGCGGGTCGGTGCCCGTGCCGCCGTGGAGGGCGTCGTCCTGCTCCTGTGCCGGGTCGGGGCGGAACCAGCCGCCCTTGACCGGGGAGCCGGCGGACCCGAGGTCGTTCATGCGCTTCGGGACCGTGGCGCCCTGGTAGGCGAGCGGGATGGCGTGACCGTGGTCGTCGACCCCGCCCAGCGGCTGGTGCACCTCGATGAACTCACCGTGGGGCAGCCGCTTGATGTGGCCGGTCTCGATGCCGTGCTCGAGGACCTCGCGGTCACCGCGCTGCAGCCCGAGGCAGATCCGGTAGGTCGCGAAGTAGACGACCGGCGGGATCACCAGCAGGCCGATGCGACCGATCCAGGTCATGACGTTCAGGGAGATGTCGAACGTGTAGGCGACGATGTCGTTGCCGCACGCCACGACCAGCCAGAAGTAGAACGCCATGGCCATCATGCCGGTGGCCGTGCGGACTGGGACGTCGCGCGGGCGCTGCAGCAGGTTGTGGTGCGCCCCGTCGCCGGTCAGCTTGCGCTCGATGGCCGGGTAGAGGGCCAGGAGCGTCGTCAGAATGCCCATCCCGATCACGGCCGGGAAGAAGATCGCCGGGATCGTGTAGGAGTTCAGCCCGATGAAGCCGAGGTTCAGGTACATCTCCCACGAGGGCCACAACCGGACCGCGCCGTCGAAGACCGCCATGTAGAAGTCGGGCTGCGAGCCGGCGGAGACCTGCGTCGGGTCGTACGGGCCGAGCTTCCAGATCGGGTTGATCTGGAACACGCCCGACATGATCGCCATGACGCCGATCGAGACGACCATGAAGCCGCCGGCCTTGGCCGCGAACGTCGGGAGGATGCGGACACCGACGACGTTGCGCTCGGTGCGCCCCGGCCCGGGGAACTGGGTGTGCTTCTGGAACCACACCAGCGCCACGTGCACGCCGATGACCGCGAGGATGATCCCCGGCATCAGGAAGACGTGGACGATGTACAGGCGCGGGATGATGATCGTGCCCGGGAACTCGCCGCCCATGATCGCCCAGTGCAGCCAGGTGCCGACCACCGGGATCGACATGACGATCGCGGAGAGGCCGGTGCGGATGCCGGTGCCGGAGAGCAGGTCGTCGGGCAGCGAGTAGCCGATGAAGCCCTCGATCATGCCCGTGAGCAGCAGGACGACGCCCAGGATCCAGTTGGTCTCGCGCGGGCGGCGGAACGCTCCGGTGAAGAACGTCCGCATCATGTGCGCGATCATCGCGGCGACGAAGAGCAGCGCCGCCCAGTGGTGGACCTGGCGGATGAACAGACCGCCGCGGACGTCCATCGAGATGTTGACGGTCGACTCGTACGCCATGGACATCGTGACGCCGCGCAGGCCGGGGTAGACGCCCTCATAGGTCGTCTCGGCCATCGACGGGTCGTAGAAGACGGCCAGCCAGGTGCCGGAGATCAGCAGCACGATGAACGTGTACATCGCGATCTCGCCCAGCATGAACGACCAGTGCGTCGGGAAGACCTTGTTGATCTGACGACGTACCGGGCCGGCCGGGTGGATGCGGCTGTCGACCTCGTCCGCCGCCAGGCCGACGTACTTCATCGCGGTGCTGCCGCTACGGGTGGGGGTGGTGATGGCACTCATGATCGACGCTCCCAGAAGCCGGGCCCCACCGGCTCGATGAAGTCGCTGCGGGCGTACAGGTACCCCTGATCGTCCACGGCGATGGGCAATTGCGCCAGTGGACGAGCCGCGGGGCCGAAGACCGGCCGGGCGTACTCGTTCGCCTGGAACTGCGACTGGTGACACGGGCACAGGATGCGGTTGGTCTGGTCCTCGTACAGCGAGGTCGGGCATCCCATGTGGCTGCAGATCTTCGAGTAGGCGAAGAGCGAGCCGTAGTTGAAGTCCTCCTGGCCCTCACGCTTGATCACGGTCACGTAGGGACGCAGCCGGATGAGCATGACGGGGGAGTCGGAGGACCGGACCACCTCCTTGAGGTGCTCCGGGTCCTCGCGGTCGGACTCCTTGAACGGGAAGACGGTCTCCATCGAGCCGGGCTCGAGGTCGCCGGCGCGGACGAGGACGACGTCCTCGGCGTCGCCGTTGTTCTTGCGCAGGTAGACCCGCTCGCCGTTCTCGGACTTCCAGTCGGTGACCAGGAGGGGCGACTCGTCGCCCTCCTTCCACGGGTTCTTCACGAGCCCGCCGAAGGCGGCCACCGCGATGCCCGCGGTCATGATGCCGCCGGCGGCACCGAGCGACCGGAAGATCAGCTTGCGTCGGGCGAGACCGCTCTGCTGGCCGGTCTGCACGAGGCGGGCCGCGGCGGTGGCCCGGTCGACCTCCGAGGAGCGGCCGTCGTGGCGCTGCTGGATCGCCAGGTCCTCGGGCAGCAGCTTCTTGGAGTAGGCGATGACGCCCATCCCCACCCCGAGGACCGCGAGGCCCAGGGTGGTGCCGATCAGCGGCGTGTAGAGGACGTAGAGCAGCGCACCCTCCTCGCCGGGCGAGCGGTACTCCCACGGCCAGGCGATGAAGATGACGATGAAGGCCAGGCCCATGATCGCCGAGAGGATGAACCACCCGGCGACCTGACGCTCGGCCCGCTTCTCGGCGCGCGTGCCCGGCACCGGGAAGCGCTCGCGGCTGGAGACGATCTCGATGTCGTCGATGCGGTTGCCCAGCCGGACCAGGTCGTCCGTGCTCATCTCGGCGAGCTCGGCGTCGCTCGGGATGTGCATCTCGTTGCGGTCGGGCTGCGTGCCCGCCTGGTCGCTGTACTGGGACTCGGAGGGTGCACTCACTGGCGGGATCCGATCCAGAGGGAGATTCCGATCAGGGCGGCGAGGCCGACGAAGAACGCGACGATGCCCTCGGGCACCGGGCCGAAGCCGCCGAGTCCGTTGCCGCCCGGGTTCACCGGGCCGGTGGCCGTGCTGACCGACTTGATGTAGCCGATGATGTCCTCCTTCTCCTGGGGGGAGAGCTGGGAGTCGGCGAACGTCGGCATGTTGCCCGGGCCCACCTGCATCGCGGCGTAGATCTGGTCGGGGCTGGCGGCGTCGAGCACCGGGGCGAACTTGCCCGAGGACAGGGCGCCGCCGCGGCCGGTGAAGTTGTGGCACTGGGCGCAGTTGAGGCGGAACAGCTCGCCGCCGCGGCCCAGGTCGGACCCGACGAGGGCCGTCTCCGGCCCGGCGGGCAGGGTCGGCCCGCCGCCGTTGGCCTGGATGTAGGCACCCAGCGCGTCGATCTGCTGCTCGTCGTACTCGACCTTCTTGCGGGCCGCCTGGGCGCCCTGCGCCTTCAGCGGCATGCGGCCGGTGGAGACCTGGAAGTAGACCGAGGACTCACCGACCCCGATGAGGCTCGGGCCGCGGCCGACGACGCCCTGCAGGTTCGACCCGTGACAGGTGATGCAGGAGTTGTCGTACAGCGACTGTCCCTCGCGGACCAGGGTGTTGTCCTGGGCCGTGGCGGTCTCCGGCGTCGGCTGGAAGACCGCGTAGAGCCCGCCGATGGCGAGCAGCGCGACGCCGAGCGCGAGGAAGCCCGCGATGCGTCGACGCGTCCTGGTGCCCGCGCGCGCCCACGGCCTCCTGCGCGAGCGTGGCGTCCGGTCGCTCATGTGGTGCCCGTCCCCTGACTGTCGTGGTGGATTCGGTGTGGCCGCGTCAGCGGATGAAGTAGATGACCGCGAACAGGCCGATCCAGACCACGTCCACGAAGTGCCAGTAGTAGGAGACGACGATCGCCGCCGTCGCCTGTGCCGGGGTGAACCGGCTGAGGAACGTCCGCGCGATCAGCAGGACGAACGCGACGAGACCGCCCGTGACGTGCAGGGCGTGGAACCCGGTGGTGATGTAGAAGACCGAGCCGTACGCGCTGGACGCGATCGTCGTGCCGTGCTCGGTGACGAGCGTGTGGTACTCGTTCACCTGGGCCAGGACGAAGAACAGTCCCATCAGGAACGTCACCCCGTACCACCGGCGCAGGCCGAACACGTCGCCGCGCTCGGCCGCGAACACGCCGTACTGGCAGGTGAACGACGACGCCACGAGGATGATCGTGTTCACGAGCGCGTAGGGCACGTCGAGCTCGGTGGGGGCAGGAGGCCAGTCCCCGACGTTCTGGGCGCGGGCCACGAAGTACATGGCGAACAGCCCGGCGAAGAACATCAGCTCGCTGGAGAGCCAGATGATCGTCCCGACGCTGACCACGTTGGGTCGGTTCAGGGAGTGGATCCGCGCGCTGAAGGAGGGCGCCGGCGCACTCTGGGCGGTCGTCACAGGCGTCATCATGTCACCTCCTCCCGACATCAGCCTGCCGGGGCGAGGGGCGGTGATCACGCCCGCGACCTGCACCGCGTCTACCTGCGATTTCTCCTACTGATCGTCGTACGTCGGGCCGTAGTCGGGCTCCCGGACGCCGTCCGCCACCGGCCGTCGGGGTCGCGGACTAGGCTGCGCGGACCGTTCGTGCCGTGCCGGGGAGGCCCCACCGAGATGACCACTGCTGCAGGCGCCCGCGGGGCCGAGACCCTGGACGTCGTGGTGATGAGCCACCGCCCGGAGGTCCGGGAGGCCGTGATGGCCGCGGTCGGCCGCCGCCCGGCGCGGGACCTGCCGAAGCTGCGCTTCACGGAGGCCGCCGGCATCGCCGACGTCCTCGGTGCGGCCGACGCCGGGGCGCTCGACCTCGCGGTGCTCGACGGCGAGGCCCAGCCCACCGGGGGCATGGGGGTGTGCCGCCAGCTGAAGAACGAGAGCGACCACCCGGCCCCGGTGATCGTCGTGGTCCGCCGCGAGGACGACCGGTGGCTCGCCACCTGGTCGCAGGCCGACGCCGTGCTGGTCCAGCCGCTCGACCCGGTGACCGCCGCCCGCACCGTCGCCGACGTCCTGCGGGCCGGGGTGCCGGCCCGACAGGGATGAGCACGGTCCCCACCTGGCCCGGTCTGCTCGGTCGGCTGCTGGCCGGCGAGGACCTCACCGGCTCCGAGGCCGCCTGGGCGATGGACCGGATGATGTCGGGCGAGGCGTCCCCCGCGCAGGTGGGCGCCTTCGTCGTGGCGCTGCGGGCCAAGGGCGAGACCGCCGCCGAGATCGGCGGCCTCGCGCAGGTGATGCGCGACCACGCCCGCCCGGTGACGGTCGACGGCGTCGTCGTCGACATCGTCGGGACCGGGGGCGACCAGGCCCACACGGTCAACATCTCGACGATGGCCGCGGTCGTCATGGCGGCCACGGGCGCCCGCGTGGTGAAGCACGGCGGGCGCGCGGCCTCGTCGGCGTGCGGGTCGGTCGACCTGCTCGAGGAGCTCGGGGTGCCGATCGACCTGGGGCCCGACGCGGTCGCGGCCAGCGTCGGCGAGGTGGGCATCGGGTTCTGCTTCGCCCAGACCTTCCACCCGGCCATGCGCCACGTCGGTGGCGTCCGCCGCGAGATCGGCGTGCCCACCGCCTTCAACCTCCTCGGGCCCCTCACCAACCCCGCCCGCCCCGCGGCGGCGCTGATCGGCTGCGCCGACGCCCGGTTCGCGCCCCTGCTCGCCTCCGTGCTCGCCGACCGGGGGGACACCGCGCTGGTGGTCCGCGGCGACGACGGGCTCGACGAGATCACCACCACGACCACCTCGACGGTGTGGCGGGCCGGGCCGGGCGGCGTGACGGTCGAGACGTTCGACCCCACCCGCCTCGGCATCCCCGTCTCGGCGCCGGGCGACCTGCGCGGCGGCGACGCGTCGGTCAACGCCGCCGCGGCCCGCGCCGTGTTCGCGGGGGAGGAGGGGCCCGTGCGCGAGGCGGTGCTCCTCAACGCCGGGGCGGCCCTCGCGGCCTACGACGAGGCCCTCGGCCAGGGCGCCGACGACCTGCACACCGCCGTGGCCCGGGGCCGGGAGCGCGCGGCGGCGGCGGTCGACGCCGGGCACGCCGGGTCGCTCCTCGCCCGGTGGGCCACCGTGGCCGCCCGCCTCCGGCGCTGACCGGCACCCGCGCGGGCGGTCTCAGCCCGGCGTGATCGCGCGCAGGAGGGCGAGGACCGTGCGGTTCAGCGGGGTCGGGACGCCGTGGCGCTCCCCGGCCCCGACCACGGCGCCGGTGAGGTACTCGTGCTCGAGGGGGCGCCCGGCGAGCCGGTCGTAGAGCATCGAGGTGCCGGTGCCGGGCGGCATGGTCGCGTAGTGCCGGCGCAGCGCGGTGACGTCGTCCTCGGACAGGTCGGCGCCCTCGGCCCGCGCCACGGCCA
Organism: Actinomycetospora atypica; assembly: GCF_042653685.1. Lineage (NCBI taxonomy): Bacteria > Bacillati > Actinomycetota > Actinomycetes > Pseudonocardiales > Pseudonocardiaceae > Actinomycetospora > Actinomycetospora atypica. The sequence goes on from NZ_JBHSIV010000007.1 coordinate 84,418, forward strand.
CCACCTCCCGGGCGAGCCCGACGACGAGGTCGGCGGTGGCGTCCTCGGCCAGCACGTCGTTGCGGCGCCCGGTCAGGGCCGTGATCGGGTTCGCGACCGCGTTGCTGATCAGCTTGCGCCACACGTCGGTGCGGATGTCGGGGGAGCCGGCCACCTCGACGCCGTCGTCGCCCCCGCCGACCAGCGACCGCAGCCCCGCCACCCACGGCCCGTCGGGGACCGTCAGCAGCCCGTACCCGTGGTGGACGATGCGGCCCGGCTCGACGGCCTCGGCGCCGATCGCGACCACCGCGGGCACGACGACCGCCTCCGGGGGGACCAGGCCGTCGACCCGTCGCTCCTGGTCGACGCCGTTCTGGGCCACGACGACGACGGTGCCCGGCCCCGTGGTCGCCGCCAGCCACCCGACCGCCGAGGCGGTGTGGTGGGCCTTCGTGGCCACGACCACGTGCTCCGCCCGCCCGACGGTGGCCGGGTCGGTGTGCACCGCGACGGGGACCTCGCGCTCGGGCCCTCCGCACCGGAGCGCATCCGCAGCACCTCGAACGGGGTCCGCACGGCCACGGCCACGTCGTGCCCGCGCTCGTGCGCCAGCGCCGCCAGTACGCCGCCGACGGAACCCGGACCGATGACCACGAGGCTCGACACGGCCGTGATCATCGCCCCGGGCGGGGACGGATGCCCGGGCGGCCGGTGCTCAGTCGAGTCCGACGGAGAAGGCGGCGTCGGTGTCGCGGGCCGAGTACGAGCGGAAGGCGATGTGCGTGGTGGTGTCGCGCACCCCGGGCACGCGGCTCACCCCGCCCGCGATGACGTCGGCCAGCTCCTCGTGCTCCCGCACCCGCACCATCGCGACGAGGTCGACGTCGCCGGCGCAGGAATAGACCTCCGAGACGTTCGGGACCTCGGCGATGGCCTGCGCCGCCTCGGGGATGCGGTCGGCGTTCACGTGGATCATGACGATGGCCGTGATCACGGGGGCTCCCTCCCTCGTCGGTGGCCGGCGCGGGACGACCCGGCGGGCACGGCACGGACTCTAGAGAGCGGGGCGGCGGGCCGCTGCGCTGCGTCGGCCGCTCCCTCGCCATCCCCGGCCACCGTGGCGGAGCGGGCCTCCCGGGCCCGCTCGACCCACTCCGACCACGCACCGGCCCCCCGTGCCGGGACCGCCCACGGGCTCGTCGTGCGCACCATGCGGGTGCCGGGGCGCTCCAGCCAGCGCGTGATCACCCCCACCTCCTCCGGGGGCGCCCCGAGCAGCGGGCCCTCCCCGGGCCGGACCGTCTCGGCGGACGCGACGAGCGTCTCCACCACCGGCATCGGGGGCACGCCGCGGACCGCGGTGCCCGCCGCGGCGAGCCGACCGTGCCGGACCACCGCGAACTCCCAGCCGCCCGCGCCGTCGGGCCGGGCCGCGATCAGCTCCTCGGTGGCCGCGACCGCCGAGAGCCGCTGGACCCGCCCGAGGGCGCGGGCGAGGTCGGCCAGCCGGTCGCGGTGGGCGGCGGCGTCGTCGAACCGCTCGACGACCGCCAGTTCGGTGACCCGGTCGCGCAGCCGGACCAGGCCGTCGTCGCACCCGCCGCGGACCAGCGCGAGGGCCCCGTCGACCGCCGGCGCGTACTCGTCGCGGCTCTGCAGCCCCGCGCACGGCGCCCCGCAGCGGCCGAGCCCGTGCAGCGCGCACGGGCTGGCGCGGCCGCCCCGGGCGGGGATGCGCTGGGTGCACGGCCGCAGCGCCACCGCGTCGCCGAGGGCCTCGACGGCCTCGACCGCGGCGGCCCGCCGGCCGAACGGTCCCACCGCGTCGGCGCGGGGCGTGCGCACCACCGACCACCGCGGGAACGGCTCGTCGGTCAGCGTCACCCACCAGCCCTTGTGGGGGTAGCGGGAGCGGCGGTTGTACCGCGGGGCGTGCCCGGCCAGCAGGCGCAGCTCCCGGACCTCGGCCTCGAGCGGGTGCGAGCACTCCACCCAGTCGATCCGCTCGGCGAGCCCGACCATCTCCTTCACCCGAGCCCGCTTCTCCGAGCCGGTGAAGTAGGAGCGGACCCGGCGCCGGAGGTCGTTCGACGTGCCGACGTAGAGCACCTCGTCGGCCGGGCCGCGGAAGAGGTACACCCCGGCGGCGTGCGGGACGGCGTCGGCGAGGTGGCGCTTGCCCCGCTGCGCCGGCGTGGTCTCCACCTGCAGCGCCAGCAGGTCCTCCAGCGTCGCCACGCCGTGGCCGCCGACCCGCTCGAGCAGGAAGTGCAGCACGTCGACCGTGGCGCGGGCGTCGTCGAGGGCGCGGTGGATCGGCCGGGTGGAGGCGCGGACGAGGGCCGCGAGGGCGGAGAGGCGGCACGAGGGCGCCTCGTCGCGGGTGAGGACCTTGCGGGCCAGGCGGGCCGTGCAGACCACGGGCGGGCGCGGCCACGCCGAGCCGTGGCGGCGGCACGCCGCCCGCAGGTGCCCGACGTCGAACGGGGCGTTGTGCGCGACCACCACCGCGCCCGCGCAGAACTCCAGGAACCCGGGCAGGACGGCCGGCAGGCGCGGGGCCGCCCGGACCATCGCCGTCGTGATCCCGGTCAGCGCGACGATCTGGGGCGGCACCGCCATGCCCGGGTCGACCAGCGTGGCGTACTCGCCGATCACCTGGCCCCCGCGGACCTTCACCGCCCCGATCTCGGTGATGGCGTCGGGCCCCTCGGCGTCGGAGCCGGCGGGGGGACGTCCCGTGGTCTCGAGGTCGAGCACGACGAAGGTGGCCGCGTGCAGCGGCGTGCCCAGCTCCTCGAAGCTGAGCTGCGGATCGGGTCCCGTGACCGGGCGCGGTGCCTCCACGCCGACGGACGCTAGGACGACCCCCCGACAGTCTCCCCGTGTCCGGACGTCCGGGCCGCTAACCTGGGCCGATGGCGGAGGGGGTGGAGACGCGGGAGGGCGCCGCCCTGCGTGCCGCCCTCCTCGACGCCGCCCCCGACACCGTCCGGAACCGTGTCGCCGACCTGGTGTCGCAGGCGGTGGGGCAGATGCCGCCCGCCGAGCTGCCGGCGGTCGTGCGCCCGGTCGCCCGCTTCGCCCCCGCGAAGCGCGCCAAGGTGGGGGCCGGGCCCCTGCTCACCGCGCTCGGGACCGCCGAGGGGTTCGCCGAGGACGTCGTGGCCTGGTGGCGCGAGCACCGCCCCGACGACTTCGAGCCGCCGGTCGCCGAGCCGGTCCACGCCGCCGCGGTCGCCGTGCTCGTCGGCGACCCGGACGCGGCCGGCGCCCTGCTGCGCCACGCCGGGGAACGGGCCGACGTCGGGAAGCTGCGGGCCGAGCGGGACGCGGCGCTCGCCCGCGCCGAGAAGCTGGCGGCCGAGCTCGAGCGGGTCACCGCCGAACGGGACGCGGCCCGGTCCCGGCCCTCGGTCCCCGACCAGTCCGACGAGGTGGCGAAGCTGCGGACCCGCCTGCGGGAGCAGGGCGTGCGGGTCAAGCGCGCCGAGGAGGTCGCGGCCGACGCGGCGGCGCGCCTGGAGCAGGGACAGGGCGACCTGCTGCGCGAGCTCGACGACCTGCGGCGCGTGCGCGGCCGCGACCACGACGCGGTCGCCGCCGCCGACGCCCGCGCCCAGCGTGCCACCGCCGAGCTCGAGTCCGCGCGCCGGGCCGCGCACGAGTCCCGGCGGGCCGACGACGCGCGCCTCGCGCTGCTCGTCGACACCGTGGCGGGGGCGGCCGCCGGGCTGCGCCACGAGCTGGGCCTGCGCGCCGACGACCCCCGGGTGGGGCCCCGTCCCGCGGAGCTGGTCGGGGCGTCGGCGCGGGCCCCGATGGCCCGGGTCACCGACCCCGTCGCCCTCGACCGCCTGCTCGCGCTGCCCGAGGTGCACCTGCTCGTCGACGGCTACAACGTCACCAAGACCGGCTGGCCGGCCCTGTCGCTCTCCGCCCAGCGCGACCGCCTGGTGGCGGCCGTGGCGCCGCTGGCGGCCCGGACGCAGGCCGAGACGACGCTGGTGTTCGACGGTGCGGGGATCACCGGGGTGCCCACCGCCTCGGTGCGCGGGGTGCGGGTGCTGTTCTCCGAGTCCGGCGTGATCGCCGACGACCTCATCCGCACCCTCGTCGACGCCGAGCCCGAGGGGCGGCCGCTGGTGGTGGTCACCTCCGACCGCGCGGTCGTCGACTCGGTCCGCCGCCGCGGGGCGCACCCCGTGCCGTCGAGCGTGCTGCTCGACCGCCTCTCCCGGATCTGAGACCTGGGTCACAGCAGGACGGGCGACGGCCCGAGACTGTCGGACCCCCCTCCTACCGTCCGCCACAACGCCCCGGGACTCCGGGGACCGACGGTGGGAGGCCCCGAGATGATCATCGACTGCGACACCTGCGTGGTGCGGCACCAGGCGTGCGACGACTGCGTGGTCGGCGTCCTGCTCGGGGTCCCGCCGGTGCCCGGGCGGGACGACGCCGGCGACGCCACCGGGTTCCGGGAGCCGGCGGCGCCGGGCACGCCGCTGCCGCTCGAGTTCGGGCCGGTGGAGCGCCGCGCCCTCGAGGTGCTGGCCGACCACGGGCTGATCCCGCACCTGCGGCTCGTCCCGGGCACGGCCGATCCGGGGCCGGCCGCCCGTCCGGCCCGCCGACGGGACGCGGGGTAGCGGTCGACGGCGGGTCCCGGTGCAGGCCGGGCCGGGCGGTCGGTTACCGTCCCGTCACCTCTCGCGGACGAGCTCCCCCGCCGACGTCGGCGAGCAGGCCACCGGCCGAGAGGACCTCCCCGCCCCGTGAAGCCAGGACCGTCCCGTCGTGGTGCGCGCACGACCGCCGTCCGCACGGCGCTGGTCGTCGTGGCGCTCGCCCTGGCGTCGCTGCTCACCCCCGGCACCGCAGCGGCCGACCCGATCGTCCCGCCCGGCGCCAACGACGTCGTCCGCTCGCTCGCCGACGCGAACGCCCGGGCCGAAGCCGCCAACGAGGCGGCCATGGGGGCGCGCGAGCAGCTCCCGGTCCGCCGGGCCGAGGCCGACCGCACCCGCCGCGCCGCCGACGCCTCGCGGGGCGCCGTCGCCCAGGCGCGCGCCGCGCTCGACCAGGCCTACGTCGCGGTCGACCAGCTCACCCGCACCACCTACCAGGGCGGCGACCTCGACCAGCTCGGGGCGCTCCTGTCCAGCCCCTCGCCGCAGGCCTACCTCGACAAGGTCGAGCTCCTCGACGCCGTGTCCGAGGCCAACCGCGCGGTCCTGCAGCGCTACCTCGACGCCTCGGCCGCGGCCGAGGGCGCCCAGCGGGACGCCGACGCCCGCGCCACCGACGCGCAGCGCGCCGCCGAGGACGCGACCCGCACCGCCGCCGACGCCGAGCGCACGAAGGCCCAGGCCGACCGCGACGTGGCCGCGGCCAACGCCTCGCTGAACCGGCTGTCGCGGGGCGACCGGGCCCTGCTGCGCGGCGGCGGGATCACGAACTACCCGACGAACATCGCGGGCGACTCCCTCGGCGTCGCCGCCCTCCGCGCCGCGCTCTCGCGCCAGGGCGCGCCGTACGTGTGGGGCGCCACCGGCCCCAACACGTTCGACTGCTCCGGGCTCGTGCAGTGGGCGTACCGGCAGATCGGGGTCGGGATGCCCCGGGTGGCGGCCGCGCAGCAGCAGGTGGGCCAGCTCGTGTCCGCGGGGGAGGCCCAGCCCGGCGACCTGATCTTCTTCGGCAGCCCGGCCACCCACGTCGGCATCTACGTGGGCGGCGGGCGCTTCCTGGAGGCGCCGCAGTCGGGCGACGTGGTCAAGGTGGCGCCGGTGCGCAGCAACGTGTCCACGATCCGGCGCATCTCGCCTCCGTGACCCGGATCCTGCTCGTCACCAACGACTTCCCGCCCCGCCCGGGCGGGATCCAGTCCTACCTGCACGAGCTCGCCGTCCGGCTGCCCGCCGGCTCGCTGACCGTGCTCGCGTCCACCTGGCCCGACGCGCACGACTCCGACGGCCGGTGCGCCGCCTTCGACGCCGCGCAGCCCTTCGCCGTCCACCGGCTGCCCACGACGATGATGCTGCCGACCCCCGAGGCGGTCCGCCGGGCCGTGGAGCTCGCCCCCGGGCACGACACGGTCTGGTTCGGTGCCGCCGCCCCGCTCGGCCTCATGGCGCCCGCCCTGCGGCGCGCCGGCGTCGGCCGGGTGGTCGCCAGCACCCACGGCCACGAGGTGGGCTGGTCGATGCTCCCCGGGTCGCGGCAGCTGCTGCACCGCATCGGGCGCCACGCCGACGTCGTCACCACGGTGAGCCGCTACACCCGGGGCCGCGTGGCCGCGGCGTTCGGGCCCGACGTCGCGCTCGAGCCGCTGCCGTCCGGGATCGACACCACCCGCTTCCGGCCCGACCCCGGGGCCCGCGAAGCGGTCCGCGCACGCCACGGGCTGGGGGACCGGCCGGTCGTCGGGACCGTGTCGCGGCTCGTGCGCCGCAAGGGGCAGGACGTGCTCGTCCGGGCCCTGCCCGCCCTCCGGCGCCGGGTCCCCGGGGCCGCGCTGCTGATCGCCGGGGACGGCCCCGACGCCGACCGGCTGCGCCGGCTGGCGCGCACGACCGGGGTCGAGGACCACGTGGTGTTCACGGGTCCGCTGGCCCACGACGAGATCCCCGCCCACCACGCGGCGCTCGACGTCTTCGCGCTGCCGTGCCGCACGCTCGGGGGCGGGCTCGACGTCGAGGGGCTCGGGATCGTGCTGCTGGAGGCGTCGGCGAGCGGGGTGCCGGTCGTCGCCGGGCGCTCCGGGGGCGCCCCCGAGACGGTCCGCGGCGGCGCGCCCGGCACGCGCACCGGGCGGCTCACCGACGGACGCGACCCGGCCGACGTGGCGGAGGTGGTCGGCGACCTGCTGGCCGATCCCGACGAGGCCGCGCGCGCCGGGGCGGCCGGGCGGCGGTGGATGCAGGCGGAGTGGACCTGGTCGTCGCGGGCCCGCCGTCTGGCCGCACTCGCTGCGCCGTCCGCCACCCACCCCTGAGAAGCGAACGGCACTCCCGCTGCCCTAGAAGCAGCGGAAGTGCCGTTCGCTCCAGCACAGGGGGTCAGCGCTGGGCGTAGAACGCCTCGATGTCGTCGGCCCGCTGGTCGGCGATCACGTTGCGCTTGAGCTTCATCGTCGGGGTCAGCTCGCCCGTGTCCTCGGTGAAGTCGGAGGTGAGGATCCGGAACTGGCGCACCGACTCGGCCTTGGAGACCGCGGAGTTGCCGTCGTCGATGGCGGCCTGGACCTCGGCGCGCAGGTCCTCGTCGCCGGCGAGCTCCTCCGCGGTGGTGCCCGACTTGCCGTGCTCGGACGCCCAGCCCGGCAGCGCCTCCGGGTCGAGGGTGATCAGGGCCGCGATGTAGGGCCGGTTGTCGCCGACCACGAGCGCCTGGCTGATCAGCCGGTGGGCCCGGATGCGGTCCTCGATCACGGCGGGGGCGACGTTCTTGCCGCCCGCGGTGACGATGAGCTCCTTCTTGCGGCCGGTGATCGAGAGGAAGCCGTCGTCGAGGGTGCCGATGTCGCCGGTGTGGAACCAGCCGTCCTTCAGCGTCTCGGCGGTCGCGGTCTCGTTGTTCCAGTAGCCGCGGAACACGACGTCGCCCTTGGCGAGCACCTCGCCGTCCTCGGCGATCGCGACGGTGATGCCGGGCAGCGGGCGGCCGACGGTGCCGACCCGGATGTCGCCCTCGGCGTTCGCCGTGATCGCGGCGCTGGTCTCGGTGAGGCCGTAGCCCTCGTGGATCGGGATGCCGACGCCCCGGAAGAAGTGGCCGATCCGCGCGCCGAGGGCCGACCCGCCCGACACCGCGCCGCGGCACTGGCCGCCGAGCGCGGCGCGCAGCTTGGAGAAGACGAGCCGGTCGAACACGGCGTGCTTTCCCCGCAGGAGGAGCCCGGGGCCACCGGTGTCGAGCGAGCGCGAGTACTCCACCGCGGTCGCCTCGGCGAGGTCGAAGATCCGGCCCTTGCCGCCCTGGTAGGCCTTCTGCTTGGCCGAGTTGTAGACCTTCTCGAACACGCGGGGCACCGACAGGACGAAGTCGGGCTTGAAGCGCTGCAGCTCGGAGGAGAGCTTCGAGGTGTCGTGGAAGTGGCCCACCACGTAGCGCTGCTCCTGCGCGGCGATCTGCACCACGCGGGCGAAGATGTGTGCCAGCGGCAGGAACAGCAGGGTCGAGTTCCCGGCCTGCATCATCGTGCCGAACGTGTCGCCGGCGGCGCGGACCTCGAAGAGCAGGTTGCGGTGGGTGATCTCGCAGCCCTTCGGGCGCCCGGTGGTGCCCGAGGTGTAGATCAGCGTGGCGAGGTCGTCGGCGCGGACCCGGGTGCGGCGCTCCTCGAGGTCGGCGTCGGAGACGTCGCGGCCCGCCTCCTTGAGGACGTCCACGGCCGGCCGGTCGCCGTCGATCTGCCAGGTGTGCTCGAGGCCGGGGAGCTCGCCCACGACCTGGTCGAGCGTCGCGCGGTGCTCGTCGCTCTCGACGACGACCCCGCGGGCCCCGGAGTCGGACAGGCACCACTGGTACTGCGAGGCCGAGGAGGTCTCGTAGATCGGCAGCCCGGCGCAGCCCGCGGTCCAGAGCGCGTAGTCGATGAGGGTCCACTCGTAGCGGGTCGCCGCGACGATGCCCACCCGGTCGCCCGGCTCGAGGCCGGCCGCGACGAAGCCCTTCGCCACCGCGACGACCTCGTCGCGGAACTCGCCGAACGTGATCGGCTGCCACTCGTCGCCCACCAGCCGGCGGTACGCGACCGCGTCGGGGTGCTCGCTGGCGTTCGCCCAGACCGCATCGGTGAGCCGGTCGTCGTCGGCCACCTTGGCCGTCGCCGGCACGCTGTACTCCTGCACCCGTACACACCCTCTCGCGTCGCCGCGAGGTCCACCTCGACCTCGGCGTGGCCGCAGCCTAGGGCGGTGGGGGCGCGGCGTCACTACCCGACGGTATCCCGGACGAAACGCCCGAATCGCCCACCACGGCCCTGCGACGCCGGAGATCGTCGGGCACCCTGGCGTCGTGGCCGCCCTCGACGTGATCGACGAGACGTTCGTCCTCGCCGACCCGGCCGCGGTGGCCGCGGCGTTCGCCGACCCCGCGCGCTGGCCGGCGCTCTGGCCCGACCTCGAGCTGCACGTGTTCGCCGACCGCGGCGCGGCCGGGACCCGCTGGTCGGTCGGGGGTCGCTGGACCGGGAGCGCCGAGGTGTGGTGCGAGGCGGTGGCCGGCGGCACGGTGCTGCACTGGTTCCTGCGCCTCGACCCCACCGAGGGCCCCGCGGGAGAGTCGGCCCGGCAGCTGCTGCGCGGGCGGCAGGGCCCGGCCCGGGAGGCGCTGCGCCGCCAGCGGGCCGCGAAGGCGATCGCGTTCGGGCTGAAGGCCACCCTCGAGGCGCCCGACTCCGCGGCGGACGGGCCCGGATGGCGCCGCCGGCCCGGCGAGCCGACCGTGCCGGGGGAACCGGTCGTCGCCGGATGAGGGTGCACGTCGTCTCCGACGTCCACGGCAACGCCGACGACCTCGTCCGCGCCGCGGACGGCGCCGAGGCCCTCGTCGTGCTGGGCGACCTGCTCGACTTCGTCGACTACGACGAGCCGGCCCACGGCATCCTCGCCGAGATCCTCGGCCCGACGGCCACCACGGAGTTCGCCCGCCTGCGCTCCGAGGGCGGGCCGGGCGCCCTGCGGGCCTTCACGCGGAACCTCTGGGAGGACGTCGACGACCCGCGGGGGCAGGTCGAGGCGGCCGTCCTGCGCCGCTACGAGCGCATGTTCGCCGTCCTGGGGGCGATGGCGGTCCCGGTGTGGCTCATGCCGGGCAACGTCGACGTCCCCGACCTGTGGCCGGAGTTCCTCGCCCGGTACCCGCACGTGACCGCGGTGGACGACACCGTCGTCGAGATCGGCGACAGCCGGGTCGGCTTCGTCGGGGGCGTGCCGCTGCCGCCCGGCGTCGAGCCCCGCCCGGGGGTGTTCCGCTCCTACATGCGGGGGGCCGAGGAGTACACGGCGGCGGTCGGGGCGCTGGGGGAGGTCGACGTGCTGTGCAGCCACGCGCCGCCGGCGGTCGCCGAGCTCGCCTACGACGTCGTCGCCCGCACCCACGAGCTGACCTCGCCCGCCCTGGTCGAGCAGGTACGCGAGCACCGGCCCCGTCTCGCCCTCTACGGGCACGTGCACGCCCCGCTCACGTCGCGTGTGCGCCTCGGCACCACCGAGTGCCTGAACGTCGGACATTTCCGGCGCCGGGGCGTCCCGACGGTGGCCCGATGGTGATGCGGGCGACAACTTCGGGTACCCGGGGGTCCGTCAGGCGTGGCGAGGACGACGGCGGGGCGAGCCCCGGTGGTCGTCGACGGTAACCTTCCGCGCCATGGCGGACGAGTCCACGCAGTCCATCACCATCGCGGCCGCTCCGGCGTCCGTGCTCGACGTGATCGCCGATTTCCCGTCCTATCCGGAGTGGGCGGACTCGATCACGTCGGCCAAGGTCCTCACGAACGATGACGAGGGCCGACCAGAACAGGTCCGGTTCACTCTCGACGCCGGTCCGCTCAAGGACACCTACGTCCTGGCCTACGACTGGGTGGCCGACGGTGTGACCTGGGACCTCGTGTCCGGACAGATGCAGCGCGGTCAGCGCGGGCGCTACCGGCTCGAGGGTTCCGACCAGGAGACCACCGTCACCTACACCCTGTCCGTGGACCTGGCGGTACCGATGCCCGGGCTCATCAAGCGCCGGGCCGAGAAGAGGATCATGGACACGGCGCTGACCGGTCTCAAACGACGCGTGGAGAGCTAGTGCGGGTCCTGCTCTTCACCGGCAAGGGCGGGGTCGGGAAGACGACGACCGCGGCGGCGACCGCGGTGGCTCTCGCACGATCGGGCCGCAAGGTCCTCGTGCTCTCGACCGACCCCGCACACTCCCTCGGCGACGCCTTCGACACCCGCCTCACCGGCGAGCCCGTCGAGGTCGACGCGTACACCCTGCCCGGCCTCTTCGCGGCGCACGTCGACACGCGCGTCCTCGTCGACGAGGCGTGGGAGCCGCTGCGCGCGCAGCTGCGGACCCTGCTGGCCGGGGCGGGCGTGGAGGAGATCGTCGCCGACGAGCTCACCGTGCTGCCCGGGGTCGAGGAGCTCCTCGCCCTCGAGCAGGTGCGGCGCGCCACCGAGGACGGGCCGTGGGAGGTCGTGGTCGTCGACTGCGGCCCCACCGCGGAGACCCTGCGCCTGCTCAGCCTCCCGGAGGCCCTCGGGGGCTACCTCGAGCGCCTGTTCCCGGCCCACCGCCGGGCGGTCCGCGGCGTGCTCGCGGGCCTGGCCGGGAGCGGGGCCACGGTCGCCCGGTGGGACGCGGCCGCCGCGTCGCTGTCCCGCCTCGCCGAGCAGCTCTCGGGCCTGCGGACGCTGCTCGCCGACCGGAGCACCACGACGATCCGCCTGGTGCTCACCCCGGAACGGGTGGTCGCCGCGGAGACCCGCCGGACCCTCACCGCCCTCGCGCTGCACGAGCTGCACGTCGACGGCCTCGTCGCGAACCGCCTGGTGCCCGACCCGGGGACCGGCCGCGGCACGGCGGCCACCTGGATGCGGGTCCGCCGCCGCGAGCAGGAGGACGTGCTCGCGGAGCTGGCCGGGCTCATGGAGGGCTCCGGGGTGCCGGTCCGCGCCGTGGCGCACCGCGCGGGGGAGCCGGTGGGCATCGAGGAGCTCGGCGAGCTCGGGACCGACCTCTACGGCGACGACGACCCCCTCGACGGCGTCTGCGCCCGGCCCCTGCTCGAGCTGCGGCGCACGGCGGGGGAGGGCACGGCGCTCGAGAGCGAGTACGTGCTCGACCTGCAGGTGCCCGGCATCGGCGACGGCGAGGTCGACCTGGCGCGCCTCGCCGACGACCTCCTGGTGACCGTCGCGGGCCGGCGGCGCACCGTCGCGCTGCCGCCGGTGCTGCGCCGCTGCGAGGTCGTGGCCGCGGATCTCGACGACGACGTCCTGTCGGTCTCCTTCCGGCCCGACCCCGCGGTCTGGATGCGGTGACGGTGACCGGGGGGCAGGAGCAGGACGAGCAGGACCGGGTGGCCCGCGAGCGGCTGACCCGCGAGGCCCGGCAGACGGTGACCGCGCTGCTGGACTGGGTGGGCACGCGCGTCGACGCCCCCCGCGAGGCGGGCGGGTCCGAGCGGCCCCCGCAGAGCCCCGGCCCGTGCGGGTGGTGCCCGGTGTGCGCCCTCGCCGCCGCGCTGCGCGGGGAGCAGCCGCAGCTCACGGCCTCGCTCGCCGAGCAGGCGTCGGGGCTGCTGGTGCTGCTGCGGCTGCTCGTCCAGTCCCACGCCGGCACGGGGCACTCCCACCACGCGCCGCCCACGCCCGGTCCCGACGAGGCCGCGACCGCCGCCGGGACCGCCGCGCCGCCCGGGTGGCCCGCCGAGTGGGGCGCCCCGAGCTGGGCCCCGTCGGGTCCCGCCGCCGAGGAGACCGCGGTGCCCTGGGAGGCCCCGCACGCGATGTTCGACCCGACGCCCGCCACCGGCATGCCCGTCGCCGTCCCCGGGGAGCCTCTCCTGCAGGAGCGCTCCCCGGAGGGGTCCTCCCCGGAGGAGCCGCGGCCCGGGCGCCCCACCGGACGGCGCGGCCCCCGTCCGAGCCCCCGGCACCCGCTCGGGGCCACCGCGGACGAGGCGCCCGTCGCCGCGGCCCCCACGCCACCGGCCCCCACCGGCCCCGCCCCGTCGAGGCCCACGGCACGCTCCGGCGTGCAGCGGATCCCCGTGCGCCGCCGGTCCCGCCCGTGCTGACGATCGGGGTGGACGTCGGCGGCACCACCGCCAAGGCGGCCCTGGTCGACGCCGACGGCACCCTGCTCGCCACCCGGGTCGCCGTCACCCCGCGCACGGCGGCCGAGCTCGACGACACGCTCGACCACCTCGTGACGCACCTCGAGGGCGAGGCCCGGGAGCGGGACCGGGAGGTCGCGGCCGTCGGGCTCGCGGTCGCCGGGTTCGTCGACCCGCAGCGGCGCTCGGTGTCCTTCGGGGCGCACCTGCCCTGGCGCGACGAGCCGGTGGTCGACCGGGCCGCGAAGCGCCTCGGCCTCCCGGTGACCCTCGAGCACGACGCGAACGCCGCCGGCCTCGCCGAGCACCGCGTCGGCGCGGCCGCGGGCGCCCGGGTCGCGGTCCTCGTGGCGCTCGGCACCGGGATCGGCGCGGCCCTCGTCGTCGACGGCGAGGTCTTCCGCGGCGCGTACGGGGTCGCCCCGGAGCTCGGCCACCTCGTCGTCGTGCCCGGCGGGCGCCCGTGCCCGTGCGGCAAGCGGGGCTGCCTGGAGCGCTACTGCAGCGGTACCGCCCTCGGGGCCGGCGCCGACGAGCTCGTCGCGGCGAGCGAGGACTTCTCGGTGCTGCGGGCGAGCTGGGAGCGCGGGCTCCCGCTGACCGGGCGCGAGGTGGCCCACGCGGCCGCGGCCGGGGACGCGCTGGCCCGCCGCGTGATGGCCGACTTCGCCGTCTGGCTCGGGCGCGGGCTGGCCCTGGTCGCCGACGTGTTCGACCCCGACGTCGTCGTGATCGGCGGCGAGGTGTCGGCCTCGGCCGCGACGTTCCTCGACGACGCCCGCGCCACCTACGCCGCGGAGGTCACCGGCGGGGAGCACCGCCGCCTCGCCGACGTCCGGCCCGCCGTGCTCGGCGGGGACGCCGGCATGATCGGCGCCGCCCTCGACGCCCGCGAACGGGCCGTCGGGCGGAGCTAGACGACGCCGCCGTCGTCGGGACCGGTCCCGGTGTCCGACGAGCGGCGCATCCCGACGACGAGCCACCCCAGCCCGGCGGCCATCGCCAGCAGGCCCGGGACGATCCCGAGCCCCGCCACGCCGCCGCCGAGCGCCGGCAGGGCGAGCAGGACGACGCCGACCACGAGCAGCAGCAGGCCGAAGAGGCTGGAGAACCCGATCCGCGGCAGCGGCGGCGGCTCCGGCGGGACGAAGTGGTCGTCCTCGCGGGCCGGGGGGTGCGGGCGGTGCGCGGCCGAGCCGGGGGGAGCGGCCGGGGCCTCGGGCACCTCCGGCAGGGGCGCGAAGAGCTCGCCGGCCGGGCGCTCCGGGTGCGCCGAGGGCTGACCCTGCGGCGGGGTCGCGAGGCCCACCCCGGAGGAGAGCGCCGAGGGGTCCTCGGGCCAGCGCGGCGCGTCGGCGCCCGCCCAGTCGGCGACGATCGCCGCGAAGGCGGCGTCGACGTCGTCGGGCAGCTCGAAGCGCCGGGCGCCGGCCGAGGACCCGTCACGGTCGGGGCTGGTGGTGTCCTCGGGATCGGGAGAGCTCATGCGCGGTTCCCTGCGGTGGTGCCGGACGAGGGGGCGGAGGCGGCGATCCGGCGGGCGAACTCCGTGCTGCCGGAGAAGATCGTCGGGGCGTCGTGGTCGAGGGTGGCGACGTGGTAGCTGTCGGGGAGCACCACTTCGGTGACGTCGGTGGAGGCGACCCCGTCGAGGACGAGGCGGGCGTTCACGGGTTCGACGACGTGGTCGGTGGTCGAGCGGTAGAGCAGCACGGGGCACCGCACGCGGCCGAGGTCCTCGCGGACCACCGACCACAGCTCGGTGAGCGACACGAACGCCTTGAGCGGCACCCGGTCGTACCCCAGCTCGGTGACGCCGGGCTTGGCGACGTCGTTCGCGACGCCGGGCGCCCAGGGCCAGAGCCGGGCCAGGTAGCGGGCGAAGGCGGCGTCGCGGCGCAGGGTGGTCACCGACGGGTTGACCAGGCAGATGCCGGCGATCGCGTCGCCGTACTCCTCGGCGATCCGCAGCGTCAGCGTCCCGCCCATCGACAGCCCGAAGACGAACACGGCGTCGTACCGCTCGATCAGCTCGTCGGTGGCGCGGGCGATCTCGCCGTACCAGTCGGGCCAGCGGGTGGCCTGCATGTCGCGCCACGCGGTGCCGTGCCCGGGCAGCCGCGGCCCGCGCACCGCGAAGCCCTGCCCGGCGAGGTGCTCGCCCCAGGGCCGCATGCTCTGCGGGCTGCCGGTGAAGCCGTGCGACAGGACGATGCCGACCCGTGCCCCGTCGGGATCGGCGGTGAACGGTTCCGCCCCGGGCATCACGGGCACGCGCGCCTCCACGACAGCGGTCTGGGCGGGTGTGCCGCGTCCGCGCACCCGAGCACATCGTGGCACGTCCCACACCCCCGCGATACGCCCAGGTGCCCGAACAGGTGGTGTGGTCGTTGGAGTCGCAGCCGGGGCGTGCCTACGCTGCTGCATCCGAGGGGGACGGGGAGGAGAGCAGTGCTCTACTGGTTGATGAAGTGGGTGCTGCTGGGCCCGCTCCTGCGGCTCGCGTTCCGCCCCGAGGTGCGCGGCGCCGAGAACCTCCCGCGCACCGGTGGGGCCCTCGTCGCCTCCAACCACCTCGCGGTCATCGACTCGTTCGTCCTCCCGCTGATGGTGCCGCGGCGGATGGCGTTCCCGGCCAAGGCGGAGTACTTCACGACGCCCGGTCCCAAGGGCACCCTGCAGCGCTGGTTCTTCACCGGGATGGGCCAGGTGCCCATCGAGCGCGGCAACGGGCGGGCGGCACGGGCGGCGCTCGACACCGGCATCGGCGTCCTGCGCGAGGGCCGGCTGTTCGGCATCTACCCCGAGGGCACCCGCTCGCCCGACGGGCGCCTCTACAAGGGCCGCACCGGCGTCGCCCGGATGGCGCTGGAGGCGAAGGTCCCGGTGGTCCCGGTGGCCATGATCGGCACCGACCGCGCCAACCCCGTCGGGTCGCGCTTCTGGCGGCCGGCCAAGATCACGATCGTCATCGGCGAGCCGCTCGACTTCTCCCGCTACTTCGGGATCGCCGACGACCGGCAGGTGGAGCGGGCCCTCACCGACGAGGTCATGTACGCCCTGATGGAGCTCTCCGGCCAGGAGTACGTCGACGTCTACGCGTCCAAGGCCAAGGAGGCCACGGGCGACGACGCCGCGGCGTAGGCGACAATCCGGTCGTGGCACGAATCTTCTACGACTGCGAGTTCATCGAGGACGGGACGACGATCGAGCTCGTCTCCCTCGGCGCCGTCGACGAGGCCGGCCGCGAGTTCTACGCGATCTCCCGGTCCTTCGACCCGATGCGCGCGGGCCCTTGGGTGCGGAAGAACGTGCTCGACAAGCTGCCCCCCTCGGCCGACCCCGCGTGGTGCAGCCGCCTGCAGATCCGCGAGGACTTCTACGCCTTCGTCACCGCGGGCGGGGGCGAGGTCGAGCTGTGGGCGTGGAACGCGCCCTACGACCACGTGGTGATCGCCCAGCTCTGGGGCGCGATGCCCGACCTGCCGCGCGCCATGCCCCGCTTCACCCGCGACATGCGCCAGCGCTGGGACGACGTCGGGCGCCCGACGCTGCCGCCGGCCCCGCAGGACGCCCACGACGCCCTGGCCGACGCCCGGCACAACCTGGCCAAGTGGGAGGTCATCGACGCCCGGTGGCGCGAGCTCGGCATGGACCGGGTGCAGCGGACCGGCTGAGGTCTCATCCCCGCCTCCACCCGAGGGCTGAGGTGCTCCGGGCCGCCCGGCAGCAGGCTCGACCACCATGAGCACCACGACGACGGCCGTCCCCACCACCACCCCGGTCGCCCGGTCCTCGGCGATCTCGACCCTGCGCGGCGTCGCCGCGGACGTCGCCCTCCCCATGGGCACCTACTACGGCCTGCACGCCCTCGGCCTCTCCGACCAGACCGCCCTGCTCGCCGCCACCGTGGCCGCCGGGGCGCGGGTCGCCCTCGTGGCGGTCCGCAGCCGCCGGCTGAGCGGCTTCGCCGCCCTCGTGCTCGGGGTCTACGCCGTCGGCCTGGTCCTGTCGTTCGTCAGCGGCGATCCGCGGTTCATGCTGCTCAAGGACTCGGCCGGCACGGCGGTCGTCGGGCTGGGCTTCCTGGTCAGCCTGCTGGGCCGCGTGCCGATGGCACTCACCGCGATCGAGAGCGCCCGCCCGGAGATCGGGCGCCTCTACCGGGAGAACCCGCGGGCGCGGCGCACGATCCGCGGCATCACGGTGCTGTGGGGCCTCGGCCTGCTGGCCGAGGCGGCCCTGCGGGTCCCGCTGGTGTACGCCCTGCCGGTCAGCGTCGCCGTGGGGATCTCGCACGCGATGATGCTGGTGGTCAGCCTCGGGCTGGGGGCCGTCACCGCGCTGTGGATCCGCGCCTCCCGCCGCCGCGCCCCGGCGCAGGCCTGACGCCACGCGGCCGGGATCATGGTCGGCATGCGCATCGGACTCGTCGGCGGTGGGTTCCCGGAGGTGCGGCGGTGCCTGGACGAGGCGCTCGCCGAGGGCGTCGAGGGCCTCGACGACGTGACCCTCGTCGACGTCGTCCACGCTGCCCCGGTGCCCGCCGACGTCCTCGCGCCGCTGGGCAGCACGATCGACGGCCCGCTGATCGACGCCTGCGGCGCCCGCTTCGTGCAGCAGTTCGGGGTGGGGGTTTCGGGGGTCGACCTCGACGCGGCCCGCGGCCGCGGGGTGCCGGTGGCGAACGTGCCGGGCGGCGCCTCGGGCAACGCCACCGCCGTCGCCGAGCTCGCCCTGCTGCTCCTGCTCGCCCTGGTCCGCCGGTACGACGAGGCCCGGGCCGGGGTCGCCGAGCGCGTCGTCGGCCACCCGATGGGCACGATGCTCCGGGGCCGCACCGTCGCGGTGCTGGGGGTCGGCGACATCGGGGTGGAGGTCGCGGCGCGGCTGCGGGCGTTCGGCGTGCACGTGGTGGGCATCGGGCGGCGGGAGGCCGCGGCGTACCCGGAGGCCGCCGCCGTGGTCCACACCTACCGCCAGGGGGACCTCCCGGCCGCCCTGGCGGGGTGCGACGACCTCGTCGTCGCCTGCCCGCTGACCGAGGCGACCCGGGGCATCGTCGGGAAGGGCGCGCTGGCGGCGCTGAACCCGGGCGGGCACGTGGTGAACGTCGCCCGCGGCCCGGTCGTCGACCACGACGCGCTGCTCGGGGCGCTGCGCTCGGGGCACCTCGCGGGGGCCGGGCTCGACGTGACCTGGACCGAGCCGATCGACCCCGACGACGAGCTGTTCTCCGAGAACGTGCTCGTGACCCCCCACGTCGGCGGGATCACCGAGGAGTCGTACGCGGGGATGGCGCGGGGCTTCGTCGCGAACGTCGCCCGCTTCGTGCGAGGGGAACCGATCCAGCACCGCGTCGCGTGACAGTAGGCTCTGCGGACGTGTGGTCCGTCGACCTGCCCGTGGATGCTCTGCCGGGCCTGCCCCCCCTGCCCGCCGAGATGCGGGAGCGCCTCGACGAGGCGCTCTCGAGGCCGGCGGCGCAGCAACCGTCCTGGCCCGACCAGGCGGCGGTGACCGACGCCCGCACCGTGCTCGAGCACGTGCCGCCGATCACGGTGCCCGCCGAGATCGACCGCCTCCGCGGCCAGCTCGCCGCCGTGGCGCGAGGGGAGGCGTTCCTGCTGCAGGGCGGCGACTGCGCCGAGACCTTCGCCGACAACACCGAGCCGCACCTGCGCGGCAACATCCGCACGCTGCTGCAGATGGCCGTGGTGCTCACCTACGGCGCGTCCACCCCGGTGGTCAAGATCGGGCGGATCGCCGGGCAGTACGCGAAGCCCCGCTCGTCGGACACCGACGCGTTCGGCCTGCCGTCCTACCGCGGCGACATGGTCAACTCGCTGGCCGGCAACGCCGAGCTCCGCGTGCCCGACCCGGGCCGCATGATCCGCGCCTACGCCAACGCGAGCGCGGCGATGAACCTCACCCGGGCGCTGACCAGCGGCGGGATGGCCGACCTGCACGAGGTGCACGACTGGAACCGCGAGTTCGTCGCGAACTCCGCGGCGGGGGAGCGTTACGAGGCCGTCGCCGGTGAGATCGACCGGGCGCTGCGGTTCATGTCCGCCTGCGGGGTCACCGACCACTCGCTGCACTCCACCGAGATCTACGCCTCCCACGAGGCGCTGGTGCTCGACTACGAGCGCGCCCTGCTGCGCCTCGACTCCACCCGCCGCGACGACCCGCGGCTCTTCTCCCTCGGCGCGCACTTCCTCTGGATCGGCGAGCGCACCCGGGCTCTCGACGGCGCGCA
Organism: Actinomycetospora atypica; assembly: GCF_042653685.1. Classification (NCBI taxonomy): domain Bacteria; kingdom Bacillati; phylum Actinomycetota; class Actinomycetes; order Pseudonocardiales; family Pseudonocardiaceae; genus Actinomycetospora; species Actinomycetospora atypica. The sequence goes on from NZ_JBHSIV010000007.1 coordinate 103,497, forward strand.
CATCGCGTTCGCGGAGCTGCTGGCCAACCCGATCGGCATCAAGATCGGGCCGGGGACCACCCCGGAGCAGGCCGTGGAGTACGTCGAGCGGCTCGACCCGAACCACGAGCCCGGCCGGCTCACCCTGATCAGCCGCATGGGCGCGGGGAAGGTCCGCGACGTGCTGCCGGGGATCATCGAGAAGGTCACCGCCTCGGGCCACCAGGTGATCTGGCAGTGCGACCCGATGCACGGCAACACCTACGAGGCCACCACCGGGTTCAAGACGCGGCACTTCGACCAGGTCGTCGACGAGGTCCAGGGCTTCTTCGAGGTCCACCACCGCCTGGGCACCCACCCGGGCGGCATCCACGTGGAGCTCACGGGCGAGAACGTCACCGAGTGCCTCGGCGGCGCCCAGGAGATCTCCGACACCGACCTCGCCGGGCGCTACGAGACGGCGTGCGACCCGCGGCTGAACACCCAGCAGTCGCTCGAGCTCGCCTTCCTCATCGCGGAGATGCTGCGCAACTAGTCCCACATGCTGGTCGTATGACAAGTATGTTGGTGGGGTGACCTCTTCCCGGGCCCTCGAGTTCCTGCGTACCGACCCCCTGCGCACCACGAGGGTGGTGCCCGACCCGCTGCCCGCCCCGGGGCCCGGTGAGCTGCTGTTCGAGGTCGAGCGGTTCACGCTGACCTCGAACAACGTCACCTACGCCCGCCGCGGCGACGCCCTGGGCTACTGGGCGCCCTTCCCGGCGGGGGAGGAGGGGTGGGGTCGGGTCCCCGCGTGGGGGCTGGCCCGCGTGGTCGACGGCGACCCCGCCCTGGCCGCGCCCGGCGAGCTCTTCCTCGGCTACGTGCCCATGGCGACCCACGTGCTCGTCCGGGCGGAGGCGGTGTCCCACGGGCTGCGGGCCACCGCGCCCGAGTGGGCGGGCATGCACCCGCTCTACCGCGACCTGCTCCCCGTGTCCGGGGACGTCGACGACACCGGCCTCGCGGTCCTGCCCGGGGTCCCGGCGGCGGCCCACCTCGGGGAGGAGCTGCGCGGGGCGGCCCGGGTGGTGGTCTCGAGCGCCACGAGCCGGACCGCGATCACCGCCGCGGTGCTGCTGCGGCGGGCCGGGGTCCCGGTGGTCGGGCTGACCGCGGCGACCCGGGTCGGGCGGGCCGAGCGCGCGGAGGTCTACGACGAGGTCCTCGACTACGACCACGCGGGCGACGTGCGGCCCGCGCCGGGCACGGTCTACGTCGACGTGGCGGGCCGCCCGGAGGTCACCGCGGCGGTGGCCCGGGCCCTCGGATCGACCCTCGTGCGCAGCCTGCGGGTAGGCGTCACGCAGCCGGACGACGAGGCCCCGGTCGCGGTGCCGGGCCCCGCGGTCGAGCAGTTCAACGTGGGGCTGCGTCGCGTCGAGGTGGCCGCGGAGCGCGGCGAGGAGCAGCTGATCGCCCTCGAGCGCCGCGCCCGCGACCCGCTGGTGGCGTGGGCGGGGGCGCACCTCGTGGCGGAGCGCGTGCCGGGGCTGGAGGGCGCCCGGGAGGCCTGGACGCGGACGTGGCGGGGCGAGGTCGATCCGCTGGCTGCGGTGACGGTGGTGCCCCGGCCGGGAACGCCCTAGCCGGGCAGTCCCAGACCCCATCCGACGAAGCCCGCCGCGACGCTGACCGCGCTCACGAGCAGCACCCAGGCGCTGAACACCCGCCGCGACCGGATGCGGGCGCGCCGGCGGGCGTGGCGCTCCACGCGGTCGATGACGTCGTGGTTGTGGTTCGACCGGGGGGCGACGTCCTCCTCGGGCTCCTCCGGTTCCGGGGCCTCGTCGACCTCGTCGTCGGGCGCCGGGCGCGGGGTGGGCCCGCTGAACACCCGGGTCCCGGTGTGCGGCGGCGGCGCGGCGGCCCCGACGCGCGGGCGCCGCGGCGGCGCCACCGGGGAGAACGCGAGGGACTCCGCGGCGCGGGCCCGCCGGGCCTGCTCGAGGAAGGCGCCGGCACTCCCCAGGCGCTCCGCCGGGTCGCGGCGCGTGGCGGCGCGGACGAGGCGGTCGAGCGCGCGCGGGATGCCGGGGGCCCGGGTCGAGGGCGCGGGCACGTCGACGTTCACGTGCCGGTAGGCGACGGCGAGCGCGGTGTCGCCGCCGTGCGGGGGGACCCCGGTGAGCAGCTCGTAGAGCACCACCCCGGCGGCGTAGACGTCGCTGCGCTCGTCGGTGCGGCCGTGCTGGACCTGTTCGGGGGCGAGGTAGGCCGCGGTCCCGAGGATGAGGTCGTCCGAGGTGGAGCCGCCGGTGTCGAGCGACCCGTCGCCCGCGCCGTCCCAGGCGGCGGCGACGAGCCCGAAGTCGGCCACCTTCACCCGGCCGTCGGCGGCGACGAGCACGTTCTCCGGCTTCACGTCGCGGTGCACCATCCCGAGCCGGTGGGCGACGCTCAGCGCGGCGAGGATCTGCTCGACGACGGTCAGGGCGGTCGCCGGGGCGAGGCGCACCTGCTCGCGCAGGACGTCGCGCAGGGTGCCGCCCTCGACGAGCTCGAGCACCAGGAAGATCGTGCCGGTCTCGTCGTGCCCCTGGTCGTGGACGGCGACGATGCCCGGGTGCGAGAGCCGGGCGGCGGCGCGGGCCTCGCGCTCGAAGCGCCGGACGAACACCGGGTCGCGGGCCAGGGAGGGGTCCATGATCTTCACCGCGACCGGCCGGTCGAGGCGCAGGTCGGTCCCGCGGTGCACCGTCGACATCCCGCCGCGCGCGATCACCTCGCCCACGCGATAGCGCCCGTCGAGGACCGTGCGGGTCCCGGTGTCGCGCGCCATGCCCGGGATGCTAGGCGCGCCGTCGAGGGGTTCCGGGCGACGACGCGCTCCCGTCCGGAGGAGATGTGGCCCGTGGTCTGGCACGATGAGCCCCGATGACCGCCGCACTCACCGCTCTCGTCGGGCACGAGATCGAGGCCCTGTCGCTCGCCGAGGCCGGCGAGCGCCTCGACCTGCCCCGCACCCGCGTCAGCCAGATGATCAAGCAGGGCCAGCTCCTCGGCGTCCGCGAGGGCGACAAGTGGTGGGTCCCGGCCGCCTTCCTCGTCGACACCGGCGTGGTGAAGGGGCTCCCGGGCCTGATCACGGTGCTCCGCGACGGCGGCTACACCGACGAGGCGATCCTGCGCTGGCTCTTCCAGGAGGACCCGACGCTGCCCGGCGCGCCCATCGACGCCCTCCGCGCCGATCGCGGCGGTGAGGTCAAGCGCCGCGCGCAGGCCATGGCCTTCTGACGATCGTCCGGAGCGCGGGCGCGAGCGCCGCGGCCCGCCGCGGGCCCAGGAGCCGGACGAGCCCGGCCACCACCGCGGGGCCGTGCCACGCCCGCACCCGGTCGACGCCGTCGTCGCCGACCGTCACCGCGAGCAGCGTCGGCGCGTGCGGCGGGTCGTCGCCGTAGGCCTCGCGCCGCCACCAGGCCACGCGGTAGTCGGCCAGCGGGAGGACGTCGAGCGCGGGCTCCCGCCGCCTGACCTCCGCGGCCACCGCGCGGCAGCGGTGACAGTCCGCGTCGAACGCGAGCACGAGCTCGTCGGGCGGCACGGGCGCAGGTCAGGTCCTGCGGCGCGGACGGTTCCGCGCCGCGACCGCCCGCAGCAGGCCGGGGCCCGCCACCGCCGCCCGCCGGGCCTTCCCGACGACGACCCGGTGCGAGAACACGTCGTAGTCCGCCGCCACGATCTCGTCGAGGATGCCGCCGTAGAGCACCGAGGCCGTCCGCACGCAGGGGCGCGAGACCGGGTCGAGCAGCAGGATGCCGTCGTCGGCCCGCCGGTAGGTCGCGCGGGTCCGGGCCACCAGGTGGGCGAGGGCGCGGCGCACGCGCGGGTCGGTGCGGGCGTGGGCCCGGCACCAGAGCAGCAGCTCGCGGTCGACGTCGAACGCGGCGAGCTCGTCCATCGGCAGGTAGATGCGCCCGCGGTCGAGGTCCTCGGCGACGTCGCGCAGGAAGTTCGTGATCTGGAACGCGACACCCAGCGCGGCCGCCGACGGCTCCGCCTCCGCGCGCGGGACCACCGTGCCGAGCACCGGCAGGACCTGCAGCCCGATCACCGCGGCCGACCCGTGCACGTAGCCGGCGAGGTCGTCGAACGTCGCGTACTCGGTGACCGTGAGGTCCATCGCCATCGAGTCCATGAAGTCCTCGAGGTACCGGTGGTCGATGCCGTAGCGCTCGACGGTGTGGGCCAGGGCGGCGACCACGGGCTCGTCGTCGAGGACGTGCTCGCCCGAGAGCGCGACCCGCATCCGCGCCCGGACCTCCTCCAGGCGCGCGACGACCTCGTCGAGACCCGCCGCCCCGGGGGCGTCGACCACGTCGTCGGCCATCCGCGCGAACCCGTAGAGCGCGTGGATCGCCGGGCGCTGCGCGGGCGTGAGCAGCCGCGTCGCGAGGAAGTAGGTACGCCCGTGCTCGGCGTTGAGCGCCCGGCAGCGGGCGTAGGCGTCGCGCAGGGCGGGGGAGGTGATGCCCGCGGCGTCGAGCTCCCCGGCGGCGGCCCGCGGGGGCACGACGACCGCCGTCACGGCCGGGCTCCGGGACGTCCCGTCTCCGCCGGTGTCACGACGAGGTCCTCCGGCCGACGATCCGCTCGGCGGCGAGCTTGCCCGACACCACCACGGTCGGGACACCGACGCCGGGGGTCGTCCCGCAGCCCGCGAGGAAGGCGTTCCTCGCGCCCCTGACCCGGTTGCCGGAGCGGAACGGGCCGGTCTGGGCGAACGTGTGCGCGGCCGAGAACGGCGTCCCGGCGGCCATGCCCATCCGCTGCCAGTCGGCGGGCGAGATGGCGTGCTCGGCGACGATCCCGGTACCGACGTCGATGCCACGACCGGCGAGGACGCCGAGCAGCTCGTCGCGGTACCGGGGGCCCATGCGGTCCCAGTCGAGGTCGGGGCCCCGCTCGAGGTTGGGGCACGGCGCGAGCACCGACACGTAGTCCCCGCCCGTGGGGGCGAGAGTCGGGTCGGTGGCGGTGGGCCGGGTGATCAGCAGCGACGGGTCGCGCATGAGCTCGCCCCGCGTGATGATCTCGTCGAACGTCGACGCCCAGGCGTCGCCGAAGGAGATCGTGTGGTGGCCGAGGTCGTCGGCCCGGCGGTCGAGCCCGAGGTGCACGACGTAGGCCGAGGGCGACCAGCGCAGCGGCACCGCGCGCCGCGGCGTGCGGCCCAGCAGCTCGTACACCGCGGGCAGGTCGAGGGTGAGGACGACCGAGTCGCACGGCAGGGTCCCGCCGGCGGTCTCGACCGCGGTGACCCGGTCGCCGCCCCGCGTCAACCCGGTGACGTCGGTGCCGTAGCGGAAGGTCACGCCCGCGGCCTCGGCGGCGTCGGCGTAGGCCTGGGGCAGCGCCCGCACCCCGCCGGGGACGCCGTCCTTGCCGCGCGGGAAGTAGACGCCCGCGATCGTGTCCATGTAGGCGATGACGCCGTAGGCGGCCAGCGCCTTCGCCGGCGGCACCCCGGCGTAGAGGGCCTGGAAGGAGAAGATGCGGCGCAGGCGCTCGTCCTGGAGGAACTTCGCGATCCGCGGCCCCAGCCGGCCGAAGCCGCCGAGCATCCCGAGGCGCACGAGCTCGGGGGAGAGCGCGTCGAGCGGGGAGTCGAAGTTGGCGTCGATGAACGTGCCCATCTGCACCCGGTAGAGCTCGCCGAGCCAGTCGCGCAGGCGCCGGTAGCCGTCGGCGTCGCGGGCGGAGACCTTCTCGCGGACCTCCTGCTCCATCGCGTCGGCGTCGGTGAGCACGTCGATCTCCGACCCGTCCGCGAAGCGCGCGTTGTACGCCGGGTCGAGCCGCACCAGGTCCAGGCGGTCGCCCAGCTTCTCGCCGACCGCGGTGAGGGGCTCCTCGAGCAGGTCGGGCATCGTCAGGACCGAGGGGCCGGTGTCGAGCCGGTACCCGCCCTCGAGATCCAGGCGGCCCGCCCGGCCGCCGGGGTGGGTCTCGCGTTCGACGACGGTGACCTCGCAGCCCGCGCCGCGCAGGTGCAGCGCGGAGGTGAGCCCGGCGAGGCCCGCGCCGACGACGACCACGTGGGTCACGGAAGTACTCCTCTGGATCAGAAGGTGCGCCGGGTGGCGGCCACCGCGAGGGTGGTCAGGCGCTCCCGGGCGTCGGGGTGCAGCTCCACGGCGTCGCCGGAGTCGAGGGCGTCGAGCGCGGAGGCGGTGAGTGTGTCGATGCGCTCCTCGACCTGGGCGACCACACCGAGGTCGACGAGGGCGGACCGGGCGGCGTCGACCTCGGCCGGCGTCAGGTCCTGCTTGCCGAGCGCCTGTTCGACCGGGGCGGCCGCGGCCGGGTCGGGGTGGCGCCGGGCGAGGGCGACGAGCAGCGTGCGCTTGCCCTCGCGCAGGTCGTCCCCGGCGGGCTTGCCCGTGACGGCCGGGTCGCCGAAGACGCCGAGGAGGTCGTCGCGCAGCTGGAAGGCGATGCCGAGGTCGGTGCCGAAGCGGCGCAGCGCGCCGACGAGGGCGTCGTCGGCGCCGGCGATCGCGGCCCCGAGGTGCAACGGGCGCTCGATCGTGTAGGCGGCCGTCTTGTACCGGCTGATGCGCAGCACACCCTCGGGCGTGGCGAGGTCGGTGGCGTGCCCGACGACGTCGAGGAACTGGCCGGCGAGCATCTCGGTGCGCATCGCGTCCCACACCGGGGCCGCCCGCCCGAGGGTCGTGGCGTCGAGGCCCGCGCCGCGCAGCATGTCGTCGGACCAGGCGAGGGCCAGGTCGCCCACGAGGATCGCGATCGCGGCGCCCAGGCGGTCGGGCTCGCCGATCCACCCGCGCTCGCGGTGGCGGGCCGTCCAGCGCGCGTGGACCGTGGGGATGCCGCGGCGCAGGTCGGAGTCGTCGATGAGGTCGTCGTGCACGAGGGCGCAGGCCTGGACCAGCTCCAGGGCCGAGACCACCCGCAGCACCACGTCGGGCGACGTCCGCCCGGCCGTGGGGCCGTCGGCCGCGCGCCAGCCCCACCAGGCGAAGGTGGGACGCAGGCGCTTGCCGCCGCCGAGGGCCATCGCGGAGAGGTCGTCGACCGCGTCGACGAACTCGGGCGCGAGATCGGCGCACACCTCGCGCCGGGCGGCGAGGAACCGGTCGAGCTCGGCCGTGACCGCGGCCGGGAGCTCGGCCTCGATCTCCTCGACCCTCCGGGCCGTGTCGGTGCCGTCGTACGCCGTCGCCAGGGTCCGGCCGCTCGTCATCCGTACTCCCATCGCCGGTCAGCGGGCGCCAGAGTAGGGAAAGATCGGCCGACCGGCCGGGTGGGAACGGCGCGTCGGGCGTCACACGATGGCTCCGCATCGGACACCTCGCCACGTATGGTCACCGGATGGCCACTGTCATGGACCGGATCCAACGGGGGACGCCGACCTTTTCCGTGGAGTTCTTCCCGCCCAAGAACGACGAGGGCGAGCGCACGCTGTGGAACACGGTGCGGTCGCTCGAGCCGCTCGACCCGGCCTTCGTGTCGGTGACCTACGGGGCGGGCGGATCGAGCCGCGACCGCACCGTGCGCACCACGGGCCGCATCGCGACGGAGACGACGCTCACCGCGATGGCCCACCTCACCGCGGTCGACGCCTCGATGGAGGACCTGCGCCACGTCATCGGCTCGTACGCCGAGGCGGGCATCCAGAACGTCCTCGCGATCCGGGGCGACCCGCCGAACGACAAGGACGCCGAGTGGGTCCCCCACGCGGCCGGCCTGCAGTACACCGAGGAACTGGTCCACATGGTCCGGCGCCTGGGCAACTTCTGCGTCGGGGTCGCGGCCTTCCCCTACATGCACCCGCGCTCGGAGGACGAGGAGTCCGACACGCGCTTCTTCCTGCAGAAGGTGAAGGCGGGCGCCGAGTTCGCGATCACGCAGATGTTCTACGACGCCGACCAGTTCCTGCGGATGCGCGACCGGATCGCGGCCGCCGGCTGCGAGATCCCGATCATGCCGGGGCTCATGCCGATCACGAACCCGCGGGCGATGGAGCGCGGCGCCGACTTCTCCGGCGCGGCCCTGCCGAAGGTCATGCAGGAGCGCCTCGAGCCGCTCGTCGACGACGCCGCCGCGTTCCGCGAGGCCGGCATCGACCTCTGCGTCGAGCTCAGCCAGAAGATGTTCGACGAGGGCGTCGGCAACATCCACTACATCAGCATGAACCGCCACCCCGCCGTGGTGGACGTGGTGCGGCGCCTGGGCGTGGCCGCGGGCTGAGGGTCCCGGCCGCGTCAGCGGCGCGCCCGGCGGTCGACCCTCGGGCGCGTCGCGGCGGCGAGGGCGAACACCACCCCGGCGGCGACGAGCACCACCACGGTCAGCAGCAGGGCCCAGCTGATCCACGAGGGGGCGTTGGGGTCGGGGTACTCGGCCACCGCGTTGACCTCGCCGACCTCCCCGGCCGTGAAGGTCCAGCTCACGACGCCTTGGGACACAGTGCCGTCGGTCTGGCGGACCGTGCCGGGGAAGGCCATCTTCAGCTGGACGTCGGCGCTCTCCGGTGCGACCCGCGTGAGGTCGACCTGGCCGGAGAGGATCACCCGGTCGCCCGCCCGGCGCAGCTGCAGGCGCACGGCCGACGACGTCGTCGGGCTGATCTGCGGGAGCAGGCGGGAGACCTCGTCGAAGCTGAGGTCCTCGAACGCCAGGTGCGAGCCGACGTAGCCGTCCTGCTCGTAGCGGGTGACGGTCACGTCGCCCTCGAGGTCGGACGGCACCTGCAGCGGCGGGCCGTTGCCCCCGGGGGTGCCGTCGGGCGTCCCGATGTCGACGGTGCCGGACACCGTGTCCTGCGGGGACACCGCCAGCCCGGCGCGGACGCGGACGCACCCGGCGCCGAGCAGCCCGACGAGCGCCAGCAGGAGGGCCAGCAGGACCAGGGGACGACGGCGGGACGGCACGGCGGTCATCGTGCCAGGCGGGTCCGACGGCGCCGGGTGTCAGTGCCGGGTGTCGGGGTCCAGGGGGAGCCGGCGGCCGAGGACGGCGAAGGGCCGGGGGTCGCTGGAGAAGCGGTGGTGGCGCAGCACGTCGCGGAACCCGCAGCGGCGGTAGAGCGTCCACGCCCGGGTGGGGTCCGGGGCCTCGGGGGTCGAGAGCAGGACGTGGCCGGCGTCGGGCCGGGCCAGCAGCCGCCGGAGCAGCGCCTCCCCGAGGCCGTGGCCCTGGGCGTCCGTGCGCACGTGCAGCTCGGTGAGCTCGAAGTAGTCGCCCAGGTAGGCCTCGGGGTCCTCGTCGAGCGGCCAGTCGTCGAGGTCGGGGGCGGGCTGCCCGCCCGGGGTGCTCCCGCCGCCCTCGCCCAGCAGGCGACCGAGGCCGCCGCCGAAGAGTCCGCCCGACGACCGCGCGGGGCGGGCGCCGCGGCGGACCCCCCGCCGGACCTCCTCGTACCACCACTGGCCGGGCGCGCCCGGGTAGCCGTAGGCGATGCCCCGCAGGTCGTCGTGGGCGTCGATGGCGGCGACCGCCCGCCAGCCGGCGCGCCGCGAGTGCTCCAGCCACATCGGGGCGCGCTGCCGCGCGGTGCCGGCCGGGTAGCCCATCGCGCGCACGTAGAGGTCCAGCGCCTCGTCCAGACGACGGCCGAGCTCGGACGGTTCGAGGTCCACCAGGCGGGTGTCCTCGGGGGCCGCGGTCACCCGCGGATCCCGGACGGCGCCGGCGCCTCGGACTCCATCGGCCCATCTCATCACGCCGGGCGACGGCGATCACGCCCCGTCCGGCGGACGGTCGACGAGGTGCCCGTCCGGACGACTTGACGGGCGGCAGCGGGCAGGGTTCACTCGTGCTGGTCGAACACATGTTCGACACGTCGGGTCGGCGAGACGTGGGGAAGCGTCTCGCCGGCCCGGCCGCCGCCGGCTTCCCCACGGTGGCAGGCCAGGACCGTCCCCGCATCCGGCGGGGCGGGATGAGTGCGCCGCCCGTGGAGGACGCATGGTTCGCAGCCCGTCGCCGGTCCAGGTCCGGTGCGTCGACGGGGACCCCGTCGAGTTCCACCGTCGACCGAACCGGCGGGACAGCCACTACCTGGTCACCGAGGTCCAGGAGCGGTGGATCGAGGAGTCCCGCTGGCCGTTCCGGTCGATCATGCCGGTCGGGGGAGACCGGTGCCGGTGCTGGCGGGTGCTCGCGCGGCGCTCCGACGAGCCGCACCTGCCGGCCGACGAGTTCGTGCTGCGCATGCGCTCCGGTCCGGGGGTCTGGGACCTCCGCCGGCCGGCCTGACCCACCCCACCGTCCGGGAGGACACCATGAGCATCTCCACCACCGGCCGCCGCCTTGACGACCTCGACGACCTCGCCGCTCCGGCCGACCTGTTCGACACCGGGGCGCTCCTGGCCCCGCCCCCGCCCGCCGGGTCGGCGGGCAGCCGGCCCCGTCGGGCCGCGGTCGCCGGCCGCCGGGCCGACGCCCGCGAGGCGCGGTCCACGGCGGCACCGCGACCGCCGGCGCCACCGCCGAACCGCTCGGTGGTCACGCTCATCAGCGCCGCCCGCGACGGGCTCCGCGAGGCCCAGGGCGCCGCGACGCCGGCCGAGCGCTTCCGGCTGGCGCACCTCGGGGCGCTGCGGGCGGCGGCCGCGGTGCTGGCGGTGCGCGCCCGGTCCAAGCGCAGCGCCCGGCCCACCGACGCGTGGACGCTGCTCGCCTCCGTCGCCCCCGAGTACGGGGAGTGGGCGGCGTTCTTCGCGTCGCACTCGTCCACCCGGTCGGCGGTGGAGGCCGGGGCCACCCGCCTCGTCGGGCAGCGCGACGCCGACGACATGGTGCGTCAGGCCGACCTGTTCCTGGGGCTGGTCACCCGCACCGTGGGCGGTTCCCGCCCGATCTGAGCGGTCAGCCGGTGCGGCGTGGGCCGTCGCGGCGGTCGCGCGCGCTGTGCCCGGCCCGCACGATCCGGCCCAGCAGGTTCTCGAAGTGCTGGGAGATCTCCCGGGCGCCGGGGGTGTCCCAGCGCTGGATGGGCACGCCGGCGCCCTGGGCCTGCTGGACGGCGCTGCGGTCGGGGATGACCCCGGGCAGCACCAGCGGGCCGAACAGCTCCCGCAGCTCGTTCACGCGGAACTCGTGCTCGGCCGAGCGGGTGCGGTACTTGTTGATCAGGACGCCGAGCGGCTGCAGGCGGGGGTTGTGCGACCGCTCGGCCTGCACCGCCTCGAAGGCGCGCTGCACGCCCGACACCGCGAAGATCGTCGGCTCGGTGACCAGGACCGCGCGGTCGACCGCGACCAGGGCGGAGCGGGTCAGCTGGCCGAGCGAGGGCGGGCAGTCGATGAGGACCAGCTCGTAGTGCGGCAGCCGTGACCCGGCGCCGGCCCCGCGGGGGCGCGCCAGGGGCTCGCCCTCGTCGCCGACGGCCCGGGGGAGGGCGGCGAGCAGGCGCGAGAGCCGTCCGAGGCGCTGCGAGCCGGGGTCGGGGTGGTTGTGGCGCTCGATGTCCTCCGAGCCGACGAGCACGTCGACCGTGTCGTCCCACGAGCTCGGGGCGATCGAGGTCGCGAGCACGGCGGGGGAGGGGTGCTCCAGGGCGTCGGCGATGGTGGTCTCGCTCTCGGCCGGTTCCAGGGCCGTGGTGGCGTTGCCCTGGGGGTCGAGGTCGATGACGAGGGTCCGCAGTCCCTTGCGGGCGGCGGCGCCGGCCAGGCCGAGGGTCACGGTGGTCTTGCCGACCCCGCCCTTGAGGCTCAGCACACCGGTGACGTACACGTGAGGCAACGTACCGGCTGTCGGGCGGATCACCGACGGGTGAGCACTACGGTGTGGCCGTGACCGCTCGCCCGACCGCGCTCCCCGACACCGACGTCGTCGCGGCCGCCCTCCGCGAGGAGCTCGCCGCCGTCGCCGGGCGGCAGGCCGTCCCGCGGGTGCTCGACGTCGGGGGCGGCAGCGGCACCTGGGCGGTCCCGCTCGCCGTGCACGGGTGCGAGGTCACGGTCGTCGACTCGAGCGCCAACGCGCTGGCGGTCCTGCGCAGCCGGGCCCGCGACGCCGGGGTGGCCGACCGCGTCCGGGCCGTGCAGGCCGACGTCGACGCGCTGGCCGACGTCACCGGCGGGCTCGGCGCCGACCTCGTCCTCGGGCACGGCCTGCTCGAGTACGTCGACGACCCGGCCGGCGCCGTCCACGCCCTCGCCGCCGCCACGGCGCCCGGCGGACTGGTCTCGGTCCTCGTGGCGGGCCGCCACGCCGCGGTGCTCGCCCGCGTGGTGGCGGGCCGGGTGTCCGAGGCCCGCCGGCTGCTCGCCGACCCCGACGGCCGGGCGGGACCGGGCGACCAGCTGCTGCGGCGGATGGAGACCGAGGAGGTGCGGGCGCTCGTCGAGGCCGAGGGCTCCCTCGTGGTGGAGCGGGTGCAGGGCCACCGGGTGCTCGCCGACCTCGTGCCCGACCACGCCGCGGACGGCGGTGTCGCGCTCGCCGACCTCACCGCGCTCGAGGAACTCGCGGCCGTCACGCCCCCGCTGCGCGATCTCGCCTCGCGGATCCACGTCCTCGCCCGGCGCACGCCCTGACCGTCGGAGTCGATCGCCACGCTGTGCTCCGTGTTGATCGCGGCGTGTCGTGGTGGGACCCATCTCACCGGCCGAAAGAATGATCGTCCCGGGAACAGAGCGGTCCGGGTAGTCGGACTGGCGGAGGGCTCGTACGATGAGGGGCAGCCATCCCGATGATGTGCCGATCGCCCCCTTCGCCCGGGTCGGTCACTCGCTCTCGTTCCGGTGCCGGAGGAGAAACATGCCGCTCTCCGAGCACGAGCAGCGTCTGCTCGATCAGATCGAGCGCGCTCTCTATGCCGAGGATCCGAAGTTCGCCTCCACCGTCCGCGGTGGTCGACTTCGCCGCCCGTCGCGACGCCGTCGCGTCCAGGGCGTCGTGCTCTTCGTCGTCGGGGTCGCCGCGCTCGTGATGGGCCTCGTCTTCCAGTGGTTCCCCGGGGGCTTCCCGGTGGTGAGCGTGATCGGCTTCCTGATGATGTTCGCCGGGGCCGTTCTCGCGATCACGGCCACGGGAGGCAAGAAGGGTGAGGCCGCCGCCGGTGAGGCCGAGGGGAAGTCCCCGGCCGCCAGCGAGAAGGAGAAGAGCCGCTTCACCACGAAGATGGAGGAGCGCTTCCGCAAGCGTTTCGAGCAGGAGTAGCCCTCCCCGCTCAGCACCGCGCCGTCGACCCCCCGGGTCGGCGGCGCGTTCGTGTATCCGGGCCCGGTCACCCCGATGATCATCAGGACGTGGGGCCGGCCGCGGGCGCCGTCGGGATGCCCCCTGTGCCGCTCGGCCCCGCCGGGCCGCCCCCACCTCGCCCCACCGGGCCGCCCCACCGCGCCCCACCGGGCCGCTCCCGACGCGGCGACGGCGCCCCGGGCCCGCCTTCTCGCGGGAATGAGCACGACGAGCGCCCCCGTGGCAGGGCCGGAGCCCCGCGACAGGGCGAACTCCCCCCACCTCGCCCCACCCGGTCCTCCACCTCGCCCCACCCGGCACCCCACGAGCCCCCACCGGGCGCCCCACCGCTCCCCACCGGGCGCCCCACCCCGCCCCCGAGCAGGCCGGACGGGCCCCGCAGGCGTGTCGGAACCCCCTCGGGACACCCGGGTCGGGGATCGTCGAGATCGGTTTCCCCCACGTCCCCCACCCCTCCCCACCTGGGCTGACCTGGGCGAACTCCACCGATCGGGGAGCGGACACCGCCCCGGCGAGGTTGAAGGTGGAGCGCGGTGGGGTATTGTGGTGCGCAGTGGGGCGAACGGGGGCCCCACCGGGGAGGTGGAGCCGTGTTCCTCGGCACCCACACCCCCAGGTTGGACGACAAGGGCAGGCTGACCCTGCCCGCCAAGTTCCGCGACGAGCTCGCTGGGGGGCTGATGATCACGAAGGGGCAGGACCACTGCCTGTACGTGTTCCCCCGCGACGAGTTCGAGCAGATGGCCCGCAAGGTCGCCGACGCTCCCTTCACCGACGAGCGGGTCCGCGCCTACCAGCGCTACCTGTTCGCCGGCACGGACGAGCAGCGGCCCGACTCGCAGGGTCGCATCCCGATCACGGCGGAGCTGCGGCGCTACGCCGGCCTCGACCGGGACTGCACGGTCATCGGGGCGGTCACCCGCCTCGAGATCTGGGACTCGGCGGCATGGCAGACCTACCAGGACGCCCACGAGGACGACTACGCGCAGGCCCAGCAGGAGGTGCTGCCGGGGGTCTTCTGACCCCGGTGGCGCGAGAACAGCTCGGACGGACCGGGTGCCGTGAGGCCCCGACCCGCAGGGTGACGGCCCTGGCTCCCCTTCCCCGGAGCCAGGTCCGCCTGCCCTGCGGGCCGGGACGTGACGGCATCGGGACCCGCTCCGGGCGCCCCGCCGGAGGCGGTACCCAGGCAGGACCACCAGGGCGGACGGGGGAGGCGCGACCATGGAGCCCGACGCGCCCCCGCCGCACGAGGTCCCGACCTCTCAGCGCCACGTCCCGGTCCTGCTCGCCCGCGTGCTCGAGCTGCTGGAGCCGGCCGTGAGCCGGCCCGGCGCCGTCGTCGTCGACGGCACCCTGGGCATGGGCGGCCACGCCGAGGCCCTGCTCGCCCGGCACACCGGGCTCACGCTCGTGGGGCTCGACCGCGACCCCGAGGCGCTGCGCCTCGCGGGGGAGCGCCTCGCCCCCTTCGCCGACCGCACCCACCTCGTGCACGCCGTGTTCGACGAGATCGCCGAGGTGCTCGACGACCTGCGCCTCGGCCCCGTGCAGGGCGTCCTGTTCGACCTCGGGGTCTCCTCCCTGCAGCTCGACGAGACCGGGCGCGGCTTCTCCTACTCACGCGACGCACCCCTCGACATGCGCATGGATCCCACGACGGGCCCGAGCGCGGCCGACGTGCTCAACACCTACGCGCCCGGCGAGCTGGTGCGCGTGCTCCGGGACCACGGGGAGGAACGCGCGGCCAAGCGGATCGTCGAGGCCGTCGTTCGTGCGAGGCGGCGGGCTCCGCTGCGGACCAGCGCGGAGCTCGTCGCCCTCCTCGAGCAGGCGATCCCGGCCGCGGCTCGGCGTACCGGGGGACACCCGGCCAAGCGGACGTTCCAGGCCCTGCGCATCGAGGTCAACGGGGAGCTCGACGCGATCAAGGGCGCGATCCCCGACGCCGTCGACGTCCTCGCGCTCGGCGGCCGCATCGTCGTCATGAGCTACCAGTCGCTGGAGGACCGCATCGTCAAGAGGGTCCTCGCGGCACGGTCGCGACCCACCGCGCCGCCGGACATGCCGGTGCTGCGCGAGCAGGACCAGCCCGAGCTCACGCTGCTGACGCGCGGCGCCGAGCAGGCCGACGAGCAGGAGGTCGCCCTCAACCCGAGGGCGGCATCGGTGCGGCTGCGCGCCGCGGAACGCGTCCGGGAGGCGGCGGCATGAGCTCTGGCACGCTCGAGCGCGGGACACGGACCGCCGAGCCCACCCCGCGCCGGACCCCGGCGGCGAGGTCCACCAGCTCCACGGCGGCCGGGGCGAAGGCCCGCGCCACCAGCAGGCGGACCCCGGCCCCCTCGGCGAGGAAGGCCCGGACCACGGCCCTCGTCCACGCCGAGGCCACCGGCGGCACCGCCCCGTTCGTCCTGCTGATCATGGTCCTGCTGACGTCGGGCCTCGTCGCGACGCTGTGGCTCTCCACCGCCGCGGCGGCCGACTCCTACCGGCTCGACGACGCCCGCCAGGCCACGCGCGACCGGACCGAGGAGGTCGAGCGGCTGCACCGCGACGTCGCGGCCATGCAGTCGGCGCCCGCGCTCGCGGCGGCCGCCCAGCGGATCGGGATGGTGCCGGCCGGCGTGCCCGCGGTGATCCTGGTGCGCGCGGACGGGACCAGCCAGGTCGTCGGCACCCCGCAGAAGGCGAAGGCCGCGGCGCCGCCGCCCGCCCCCGTGCCGCCGCCCGCCGCCCCCGCGAACGGCGCGCCCGACCCCGAGGCCCTCGCGGCCGACCCCGCCACCGGGGTCCAGGCCGCCACGAACGGCACGCCCGCCCCGCCCCCCGCGGGAGCCGGGACGACGACCACCGCGCCCGCCGCGCCCACGAACGCCACGGCCGGCACGACGAACGCCACCGCCGGGACGACGAACGCCGCCGCCGGAGGCCGCTGATGCCGCGCCCGCCCGCCACACTCACCCGCCCGCCGTCCCGGGACCGCGGCCGGGGTGGCGGCTGGGACGACCGCCCGCCGCCGCGCCGGCCGCTCCCGCCCTCCGGCGCGCCGGCGTCGGGACCACCCCGGCCGCCCGGCCCGCGCCGCGGGACCCCCCGCCCGCCGGATCCCCGGCGGCGCCTGCGGATCGGGCGTCTGGTGCTGGTCGTGATGCTGCTGATCGCCGCGGGCAAGCTCGTCGAGGTCCAGGCGATCAGTGCCGGCGACCTCGCCGCCGACGCGGCGAAGCAGCGGATGACCAAGCAGGTCGTGCCGGCCGAGCGCGGCGCGATCCTCGACCGCACCGGCACGCCGCTGGCGTTCTCGGTGGAGGCGAAGGCCCTGGTGGCCAACCCGCGCCGGATCACGGCCGACTGGTCGAAGCCCGAGATCCGCGACACCCCGGGCTCGCCCACCCCGGAGCAGCGCAAGGCGCAGATCGCCCAGGGGATGGGCGCCATCCTGCGGACCGACCCCGCGCCGTTCTACGCGGCACTCATGAGCGACCGCGCCTACGTCGTGCTCGCCCCGCTGGTCGACCCGACCGCGGCGCGCACGATCCGCCAGCAGTTCCCCGAGATCGCCCAGGAGGACCGCGAGTCCCGCCAGTACCCGGCCGGCGACGTCGGCGGGTCGGTGGTCGGCAGCGCGTCCTGGTCGATGGACAAGGGCCGCATCAACGGCAACGTCGGGCTCGAGAGCGCCGAGGACAAGGTCCTCGCCGGCGCCGACGGCTACCGCGTGGTCGACACCGCCGAGGGCAGCGACGCGGTGATCCCGGGCTCGACGCGGGCCGAGCAGCCCGCCCAGGCCGGCAGCGACGTCGTCCTGACCCTCGACGCCGACCTGCAGTACACGGTGCAGGACCGCCTCTCCGCCTACGTGGCGCGCACCGGGGCCAAGGACGGCAGCGCCGTGGTCCTCGACGCGCAGACCGGCCAGATCCTCTCGCTGGCCAACGCCGGCGTCGGCGGCGCGCCCGTGCAGGGCGACCCGGCGGTGACGACGCCCTTCGAGCCGGGCTCGGTCAACAAGGCCGTCACCTTCTCCGCCGCGCTCGAGGCGGGCCTCATCCGGCCCGAGGACGTCGTCACGGTGCCGGGCAACATCAAGGTCGCCGACCGCACCATCAACGACGCCTGGTCGCACGGCCCGGTCCCGATGACGATGAACGGCATCCTCGGCAAGTCCTCGAACGTCGGGACGCTGATGACCGCGCAGCGCGTGGGGCCCGACCGGTTCGCGGACATGCTCGCGAAGCTCGGGATCGGCACCCGCACCGGCGTGGAGCTGCCCGGCGAGAGCGGCGGCTCGGTGCCGCCGCGGGAGGAGTGGTCGGGCTCGACGTTCGGCAACCTCCCCATCGGACAGGGCCTGTCGATGACGACGCTGCAGATGGCGAGCATGTACCAGGCGATCGCCAACGACGGGGTCCGCGTCCCGCCGCGGGTCGTCTCGGCCACCGTCGGCCCCGACGGGGTCCGCACGCCGACCGCCGCCCCCGAGCCGGTGCGGGCCATGTCCCCGCAGACCGCGGCCACGATGCGCCAGATGCTGCAGTCGGTCACGCAGACCGCCAAGAGCCCGAACGAGGGCACCGGCGCGAAGGCGTCGATGGACGGCTACCCGGTGGCGGGCAAGACCGGGACCGCCCAGCAGGTCGACCCGAGCTGCGGCTGCTACGCCAAGTCGACCTACTGGATCACCTTCGCCGGCATGTTCCCCGCCGAGAACCCGCGCTACGTCGTCGCGCTGATGCTCGACGCCCCGCCCGGCGGCGACTCCGCGGCTCCGCTGTTCCACGACATCGGCACCTACCTCGCCGCCCACGGCGACGTGCCGGTCTCGACGGCGCCGCCGCGCGTGGTCCCGCTGCAGCTGCCGTGAGGTCCTGATCCCACACTGGTCGCCGTGACGGCGACGACGATCCCCGAGGGCACCGGCCGGCGGCGGGAGCTGCTCGACGCCGCGTACCGCCGGGTGCTCGACCGCGGCTGGGACGACCTCGACCCGGTCCCGCTGGCGGAGGGGATCGGGACCACCCCGCCGGAGCTCGCCACCCTGTTCGGCGACCGGGACGGCCTCGTCCGGGCCCTGCTCACCCGCGCCCGCACCGACCAGTTGCGGGCCCTCGACGCCCTGCCCGACGAGGCCGGGCTCGTCACCGTCGCCGAGGCGCTCTGGGGCGTGCTCGCCGCGCCGACGCAGCGGGGGCTCGGGCGGCTCTGGCTGCAGGCCTACAGCCGCTCGGTGGGCGACCCGACGGGCCCCTGGGCGGGCTTCGCCGCGCAGACGGTGACCGACTGGGACCTGCTGCTCGCCGCCCACCAGCCGACCCGGCGGGGCACCACCGCCGCGGGGGTGGCCGAGCGGGTGCTGGTGCTCGCGGTGCTGCGCGGCGCCCTGCTCGACCTCCTCGCCACCGGCGACGAGGCGCGGGCGGGGGCGGCGGTGCGGGCCCACCTCGATGCTCTCGGGCGCACCGAGGGCGCGGGTGGGTCCCATCCGGACGGTGAGTAACCTTCCGCGCGTGCCGCCCGCGCCCAGCCGGACCGCCGTGGAGCCCCCGGTGGAGTCCCCCGAACCCCGGGGAGAGGCAGCGCCCGACGACGATCCCGTCCGCCCCCGGACGATCCGCACGACGACCCTCGCGGCCCTCGTCGCCCGGATCGCCGAGGCCACCGGGATCGCCCCGGAGCTCCTCGGCGACCCCGCCACGACCGTGCACGGCGCCACGCTGCGCGCCCACGAGGCCCGCCCGGGCGACCTCTTCGCCGCCCTGCCCGGGGCCAGCGCCCACGGGGCCGACTTCGCCGCGCAGGCCCTCGACCGGGGCGCCGCCGCGATCCTCACCGACGCCGCCGGGGCGACCCGCGACGTCGTCGGGACGGTCCCCGTCCTGGTGCACCCCGACCCACGGGCGGCGCTGGGTCCCGCCTCGTCGCTGATCCACGGCGACCCGTCGACGCACCTGGCCCTGCTCGGCGTCACCGGGACCAGCGGCAAGACGACCACCGTCTACCTGCTCGAGGCCGCCCTCGCCGCCGCCGGCGCGACCACCGGACTGATCGGCACCATCGAGACGCGGATGCGCGGCCGGCACGTGCCGAGCGCCTTCACCACGCCCGAGGCGCCCGACCTGCAGCGGCTGCTCGCGACGATGGTCGAGCAGGGCGTCACCCACGCCGCGATGGAGGTCTCCAGCCACGCCCTGGCCCAGGGGCGGGTGGGCGGCACGGCCTTCGCGGTCGGCGCGTTCACCAACCTCTCGGCCGAGCACCTCGACTTCCACCCGACGATGGAGGACTACTTCGCGGCGAAGGCGCGCCTGTTCGACGGCCGCGCCGCCCACCACGTGGTCTGCGTCGACGACGAGTGGGGTCCGCGGCTGGTCCGGCCGGGCACGGTCACGGTCAGCGCGACCGGGGTCGGGGCCGACTGGACCGCGGCCGACGTCGTCGCCCGCCCTGACGGCACGCAGACCTTCCGCGCCCTCGGGCCCGGCGGCCTCGACCTGCCGGTGGAGCTGCGTCTGCCGGGCGGGTTCAACGTCGCGAACGCCCTCGTCGCGCTGGCCTGTGGGCAGGCCGCGGGCCTCGACCCCGCGGCGCTTGCCGCCGGGCTGGCCGCGGTGACCGTGCCGGGGCGCATGCAGCGCGTCGACGCCGGCCAGCCGTTCCTCGCGGTCGTCGACTACGCCCACAAGCCCGCCGCGGTGCAGGCGTTGCTGACGACGTTGCGGGAGGAGGCGGGCCAGGGCCGGCGCAGCGACGGGGGACCGGCCGGCCGGCTGCTCACGGTGCTCGGCTGCGGTGGCGACCGCGACCGCGAGAAGCGGCCCGTCATGGGCGCCCTCGCCGCGCAGCTCTCCGACCTGGCCTGGATCACCGACGACAACCCCCGCAGCGAGGACCCGGCCGCGATCCGCGCCGCGATGCTGGACGGGGCGCGGAGCGCCGAGGGTGCTCGTGCGACCGTGATCGAGGAGGGCGACCGCCGCACCGCGATCCGGGCGGCCGTCGCCGCCGCCCGGCCCGGGGACGTGGTGGTCGTGGCCGGCAAGGGCCACGAGCCGGGCCAGAAGGTGGGCGCCGAGACCCTGCCCTTCTCCGACGTGGACGAACTGAGGGCCGCCCTGGCCGACCCCGCCCTGCGAGAGGATCCTGCGTGATCGACCTGACCCTCGCCGAGGTCGCCCGCCTGGTCGGCGGACGGCTGCACCGGGCGACCGGGGACGAACGCGTCACCGGCACGGTCGAGTTCGACAGCCGCGCGGTCGGCCCCGGCGGGCTGTTCGTCGCGCTGCCGGGGGAGCGGGTCGACGGCCACGCCTTCGCGCCGACGGCCGTGGCCGCCGGAGCGGCCGGGGTGCTGGCCTCCCGGGAGGTCGACGCGCCCGCGGTGATCGTCGAGCCGATCCGCGGGGCCACCGTCTCCGAGGCCGCCCACGACGAGGGCGGCGCGGCGGTGCTCGTCGCGCTGCAGACCCTCGCGCGCGCCGTCGTGGACCGGCTGGACGGCCTGCGCGTCACCGGCCTCACCGGCTCGTCGGGCAAGACCTCGACCAAGGACCTCGTCGCCACCCTGCTGGAGCTCGACGGGCCCACCGTCGCCCCGCCGGGCAGCTTCAACAACGAGCTCGGGCACCCCTGGACGGTCCTGCGGGCCGACCCGACCACCCGCCACCTCGTCCTCGAGCTCTCCGCCCGCGGCCCCGGGCACATCGCGTCGCTGTGCCGCGTGGCGCCGCCGCGGGTCGGGGCCGTGCTCAACGTGGGGTCGGCGCACCTCGGCGAGTTCGGCTCCCGGGCGGCGATCGCGGCTGCGAAGGGCGAGCTCGTGGAGGCCCTGCCGGCCTCGGGCGTCGCGGTGCTGGGCGCCGACGACCCGGTGGTCGCGGCCATGGCCGGGCGCACGCTCGCCCGCGTGGTGCACGCCGGGCGGGCGGCGGAGGCCCACGTCCGGGCGGTCGACGAGGTGCTCGACGACGAGGGCCGGGCCCGGTTCCGCCTCGTCACCCCGGTCGGGGAGGCCGACGTGGCCCTCGGGCTGCGCGGGGCGCACCAGGTCGACAACGCCCTCGTCGCCGCGGCGATCGCCCTCGAGACCACGGCGCTGACGCCGGGGCAGGTGGCGGACGCGCTGTCGGCCGCGACCCCGCGCAGCCGCTGGCGGATGGAGGTCGGCGAGCGCGCCGACGGGGTGAAGGTCCTCAACGACGCCTACAACGCGAACCCCGAGTCGATGCGGGCCGCGCTGACGACCCTCGCGGCCATGGGGGGACGGCACACGGCGGTGCTCGGCCCGATGGCCGAGCTGGGCGACGACGCGGACGCCGCGCACGCCGAGCTGGGCCGCCTCGCGGCCAGCACCGGCCTGCACCGGCTCGTCGTCGTGGGGGAGGCCGCCCGCGGGGTGCACGAGGCCGCGCGCTCGGCGGGCCTCGCGTCCGACCTGGTGCCCGACGCCACGGCCGCCGTCGAGGCGGTCCACGCCGAACCCGGGGACGTGGTGCTGGTCAAGGCCAGCCGCTCCGCCGGGCTGGAGAAGGTCGCGCAGGCACTGATGGACCACCGCAGCGGTCAGCGGAGCACGCTGGCAGGGAAGTCCGGCCTGGCGAGCGGGGAGGGGGCGCAGTGAGGGGCGTGCTGGTCGCCGCGGGGGTCGCGCTCGCGGTCTCGATCCTGCTCACGCCCTACGTGATCCGGCTGTTCATCCGGCAGGGCTTCGGGCAGGAGATCCGCGAGGAGGGCCCGCAGAGCCACCAGGGCAAGCGCGGGACCCCGACGATGGGCGGGGTCGCGATCCTCATCGCGATCTGGGTGGGCTACCTCGCCTCGCACCTCACCGCCGACGTCTCGATCTCGGCGTCGGGCCTGCTGGTGCTGCTGCTCATGACGTCGCTGGGCGTGGTGGGCTTCCTCGACGACTTCATCAAGATCCGTCGGCAGCGCAACCTCGGGCTGAACAAGACGGCCAAGCTCGTCGGGCAGTTCGTCACCGCCGTGATCTTCGGCGTGCTCGCGCTGCAGTTCCGCGACGAGCAGGGCCTCACCCCGGCCTCGACGAACCTCTCGTTCGTCCGCGACATCGCGGTGGTCGGCTTCGGGACCTTCGGGTTCATCCTGTTCTGCTACCTCATCGTCACGGCCGCCTCGAACGCCGTGAACCTCACCGACGGCCTCGACGGGCTCGCCGCGGGCATCTCGGCGATGGTGCTCGCGACCTACCTGATCGTCTCGTTCTGGCAGTTCCGCAACGCCTGCGGCACCGCGATCGAGGCGGGCTGCTACCAGGTGCGCGACCCGCTCGACATCACCCTCGTCGCGGCCGCGGGCATGGGCGCCTGCATCGGGTTCCTCTGGTGGAACGCCGCCCCGGCCCGCATCTTCATGGGCGACACCGGCTCGCTCGCGCTCGGCGGCATGTTCGCGGGCCTCGCGATGGTCACCCGCACCGAGCTGCTGCTCGTGGTGCTCGGCGGGGTGTTCGTCGTCGAGGCGCTGTCGGTGGTCCTGCAGGTCGCGGTCTTCCGGACGACGAGGCGTCGCCTGTTCCGCATGGCGCCGTTCCACCACCACTTCGAGCTCGCCGGGTGGGCGGAGACCACCGTGATCATCCGGTTCTGGCTGCTCGCGGCGATCTGCTGCGCTCTCGGGCTGGGGCTGTTCTACAGCGAGTGGCTGGCCGCGTCCGGTGGCTGACGGGGAGTTCACCGGCCGGCACGTCCTCGTCGCGGGGGCGCGGCGCACCGGCGCGTCCGTGGTGGACGTGCTGCTCGAGGTGGGCGCCCGGGTGACCGTCGCCGACGCCGACCCGGCCCAGCTCGACACCCTGGCCGACCGGAAGGCCGCGTTCTCCACCGACCTGACGGCGCTGCCCGCGGGCTGCGACCTCGTCGTCACCAGCCCCGGCTTCCGGCCCGACTCGCCGCTCGCGCTGGCCGCCCGGGCCGTCGGCGTCGAGATGATCGGGGAGCCCGAGCTCGCCTGGCGCCTGGGCCACGACCCCGCGGTCTGCCCCGACGGCCCGCCCCGCTGGCTCGCGATCACCGGCACCAACGGCAAGACCACGACGACCGGCATGCTCGAGGCGATCCTGCTGGCCGCCGGCGCCGACGCCGTGGCCTGCGGCAACATCGGGCTCCCGGTGGTCGACGCCCTGCGCGCCGGGCACCGGGTGCTCGCCGTGGAGCTCTCCAGCTTCCAGCTCGAGTGGTCGCCCTCGGTGGCGCCGTTCGCGGGGGCGGTGCTCAACGTCGCCGACGACCACCTCGACTGGCACGGCTCGATGGCGGCCTACGCGCAGGCGAAGGCGCGCGTGCTGCGCGGCGGCATCGCGATCGGCGGGCTCGACGACGAGCGCGCGGCCGCCCTGCTGCGCGCGGCCCCCGGACGGCGAGTCGGGTTCACCCGCGGCGAGCCGGGGCCGGGGGAGATCGGCCTCGTGTCGTCGCGCGGGGTGGGCACCATCGTCGACCGGGCCTTCGACGACTCGGGCGCCGAGGACAGGCACCCCGCCGCGCTCGCCACCACCGGCGACATCGCGCCGCCGGGGCTGCCCGGGGAGGCCAACGCCCTCGCGGCGGCCGCCCTCGCGCGGGCCCACGGGGTGCCCGCCGCGGCGGTCGCGGCCGGGCTGCGCGCCTACGCGCCCGGCGCCCACCGGGGCGCCGTCGTCGCCGAGTCGGGCGGCGTGCGCTGGCTCGACGACTCCAAGGCCACCAACCCGCACGCGGCCGCCGCGTCGCTCGCCGCGCACTCCCGCGTGGTGTGGGTGGCCGGCGGGATGCTCAAGGGCGCGGAGGTCGACGACCTGGTGCTCGCCCACCGCGGGCGGTTCGCCGGAGCGGTGGTGCTCGGCCTCGACCGGGGCCGCTTCCTCGACGCGCTGGCCCGACACGCCCCCGAGGTGCCGGTCGTCGACGTGGGCGGGGGCGACGATGGCCGGATGGACCCCGATGCCATGACGAGGGCCGCGGCCGCCGCGTCGTCCCTGGCCCGCCCCGGTGACGTCGTGCTGCTGGCCCCGGCCGCGGCCTCGATGGACATGTTCCGCGACTACGCCGCCCGGGGGGACGCGTTCGCGGCCGCGGCCCAGCGGGTCGCCGGTGTGGCCGGCCGCGAGGCCGACCCGTCGTCGGACACGCCGTGACGGCCTCCCCGGCGCGCGAGCGGCGGAGCTCCCCGCGGACCACGCGCGCCACCCGCACCCGGCAGGCGCCGCCCGACGTCCGGGCGCTCGGCAGCGCGCTCTCGCAGTGGCTCGGGCGACCGCTGACGAGCCTGCACCTGGTGCTCGCCGTCTTCGGGCTGCTCACCGCCCTGGGCCTGGTCATGGTGCTCTCGGCGTCGTCGGTGAACGCCTACGCGGCCGGCGGCTCGTCGTACGGCGTGTTCTTCCGCCAACTGACCTTCGCGGTGCTCGGCGCCGGCCTGTTCTGGCTCGGCCTGCGGATCCCGCCGCGCCGGTGGCGGGCGGCGAGCCCGTGGCTGCTCGTCGGCTGCCTCCTCCTGCTCGCGCTGGTGCTGGTGCCCGGCCTGGGGGCGCAGGTGAACGGCTCGCGCTCGTGGTTCCGGTTCGCCGGCGTCTCCCTGCAGCCCTCCGAGCTGACCAAGGTGGCGCTCGCGCTGTGGGGGGCCCACGTCCTCGCCCGGCACCGGCCCGCGCCCCGCCGCTGGCGCCAGGCCCTCATGCCGGTGGTCCCGGTCGCCCTGCTGATCCTCCTGCTCGTGATGCTGCAGCCCGACCTCGGGACCACGATCTCGCTCGGGGTCATCATCGTGTCCCTGCTGTGGTTCGCGGGCGCCCCGCTGGGGCTGATGGCGCTGCTCGGCACGTCGGGCGTGATCGGGGCCGTGGTGCTCGGCGTGGTGGCGAGCTACCGGCAGAGCCGCATCGTCGCGTTCCTCGACCCGGAGAACGCCGACCCCCTCGGTCCCGCCTACCAGGCGCGCCAGGCGCTGTACTCGCTCGCCGACGGCGGCGTGTTCGGTCAGGGGCTGGGCCAGGGCCGCGCCAAGTGGAGCTACCTGCCCAACGCCGACAACGACTTCATCTTCGCGATCATCGGCGAGGAGCTCGGCTTCCTCGGGGCGTTCGCGGTGATCGCCCTGTTCTGCACGCTCGCCTACACGGGGCTGCGGATCGCGGCGCGCTCGGCCGACCCGTGGATCCGGATCGTGGCCTCGACGCTGACGGTGTGGCTCGTCGTGCAGGCGGCGATCAACATCGGGTACGTGGTCGGGCTGCTCCCGGTCACCGGGATCCCGCTGCCGCTGGTGTCCTCCGGCGGCACCTCGCTGGCCCTCGCGCTCTTCTCCGGCGGCCTGCTCGCCAACTTCGCCCGCCACGAGACCGACGCGGCCGCCGCGCTGCGCACCCACGGCCAGGGCCGTCTCGCGCGCGCCCTGCGCCTGCCGCTCCCCGAACCACCCCATCGCCCCGAACCCCACCGCCCCGCCCGGGCGACCTAGGAGGCCCCCTCTCCGTGCCCGTGGACCGCAGCCCCCTGTCCGTGGTCGTCGCCGGTGGCGGCACCGCCGGCCACATCGAGCCCGCGCTCGCCCTGGCCGACGCCGTGAAGCGGCTGCGCCCGGACGCCCGGGTCACCGCGCTCGGCACCGCGCGCGGACTGGAGACGACGCTCGTCCCGAAGCGGGGCTACGCGCTGGAGCTCGTGCCGCCGGTGCCGCTGCCGCGCAAGCCGTCGAAGGACCTGCTCGCGCTGCCGTGGCGGGTGCTGCGCTCGGTGCGGCGCACCCGGCAGGTGCTCAAGCAGGTCGAGGCGGACGTCGTCGTCGGGTTCGGCGGCTACGTGGCGCTGCCCGCCTACCTGGCCGCGCGGATGCCCGGGACCCGGATGCCGGTCGTCGTGCACGAGGCCAACGCCAGCGCCGGCATCGCGAACAAGGTCGGCGCGCGGCACGCGGCGGCCGTCGCCGCGGCCGTGCCCGGCAGCGGGCTCGACGCGCGGGTGATCGGGATGCCGCTGCGGCGCGCGATCACCACCCTCGACCGCGAGGCGCTGCGGGCGAAGGCCCGGGCGCACTTCGGGCTCGACCCGCAGGCGCCGACGCTGCTCGTCTTCGGCGGCTCGCAGGGCGCCCGCTCGCTCAACGAGGCCGTCGCCGCGGCCGCGGGCCCGCTCGCCCGCGCCGGGATCGGGGTGCTGCACGCGCACGGGCCGAAGAACACCGTCGACGTCGCGCCCGTCCCCGGGCGGCCGCCGTACGTCGCGGTGCCCTACCTGGAGCGGATGGACCTCGCCTACGCCGCGGCCGACCTCGCGATCTGCCGGTCGGGGGCGATGACGGTGGCGGAGGTGTCGGCGGTCGGGCTGCCCGCGATCTACGTCCCGCTGCCCCACGGCAACGGCGAGCAGCGGCTCAACGCGCTGCCCGTGGTGGAGCAGGGCGGCGGCGAGATCGTGGAGGACGCCGACCTGACCGCGGAGCGCGTCGTCGAGCTCGTCGTACCCCTGCTGACCAGCGGGGAACGCCTGTCGGCGATGAGCGTGGCGGCCCGGCGTACGGGCCACGCCGACGCGGACGAGACACTGGCGAGGATGGTGCTGGACGCGGTGGCGGGCACGAGGGGGGACGAGCGGTGACGGACGAGACGATGGCGGTCGGCGAGCAGTCGGTGGTGCCCGAGCTGCCGCGGCTGCTCTCGCGGGTCCACTTCATCGGCGCGGGCGGGGCCGCGATGAGCGGGATCGCCCGCATCCTGCTGGCCCGCGGGGCGATGGTGTCGGGCTCCGACGCCAAGGACTCCCGCGTGGTCCTGGCCCTGCGCACGCTGGGCGCGGAGATCGCCGTGGGGCACGACGCCGCGAACCTCGACCTCCTTCCCGGCGGCCCCACGGCCCTCGTCACGACGAAGGCCGTGCACCAGGCCGACCCCGACA
Source organism: Actinomycetospora atypica (assembly GCF_042653685.1). Taxonomy (NCBI): domain Bacteria; kingdom Bacillati; phylum Actinomycetota; class Actinomycetes; order Pseudonocardiales; family Pseudonocardiaceae; genus Actinomycetospora; species Actinomycetospora atypica. The sequence goes on from NZ_JBHSIV010000007.1 coordinate 130,586, forward strand.
ACCCCGAGCTCCTCGAGGCCGCCGCGCGCGGCATCCCGGTGCTGCACCGCTCCGCCGTGCTCGCCGAGCTCATGGCCGACCACCGGGCCGCGTGCGTCTCGGGCAGCGCCGGCAAGACCTCGACCACCTCGATGCTCGTGGTGGCGCTGCAGGCGTGCGGGGCCGACCCGTCGTTCATGATCGGCGGCGACCTGCTGGCCTCCGGCTCGAGCGCCCACCACGGGCACGGCGACGTGTTCGTCGCCGAGGCCGACGAGTCCGACGGCTCGTTCCTCGCCTACTCGCCCGCGGTCGCGATCGTCACCAACGTCGAGCCCGACCACCTCGACCACCACGGCACCGTCGAGGCCTACGTCGCGGTGTTCGACGCCTTCGCCGGCCGCATCGAGCCCGGCGGCGCCCTCGTGGTGTGCGCCGACGACCCCGGCGCCGCGGCGCTGGGGGACCGGGCCGAGGCCGCCGGCATCCGCGTCCGCCGCTACGGCCGGGCGGCCACGGGGCCCGACGACGTCCGGGTCCTCGACTACCGGGCCGAGGCGTCGACCGGGGTCCTGACGATCCTCGTGGCCGGCGGGGAGCACACCCTGCGGCTCGGCGTGGCGGGGGAGCACCAGGCCCTCAACGCCTGCGCCGCGCTGCTCGCCGCGCTCGACCTCGGGGCCCCGCTCGACCGCCTGCTCGCGGGCCTCGCCTCGTTCACCGGGGTGCGGCGGCGCTTCGAGCTGCGCGGGCAGGCCGCGGGGGTGCGGGTGTACGACGACTACGCCCACGCGCCGACCAAGGTCGCCGCCCAGCTGCGCGCGGCCCGTCCGGTGCTGGGGGACCGGGGACGGCTGATCGTCGCCTTCCAGCCCCACCTGTACTCCCGGACCCGCGACTTCGCGGCCGCCTTCGGCGAGGCGCTCTCGCTCGCCGACGAGGTGGTGCTGCTCGACGTCTACGGCGCGCGCGAGCAGCCCGAGCCCGGGATCAACGGCGCGACGATCGCCCGCGAGGTCGCCCTGCCCGCCGAGCACGTCCACTACGAGCCGTCCTGGGCGGCCGTCCCGGGCCTGCTCGCCGACCTGGCCCGGCCCGGCGACCTCGTCATCACCATGGGCGCGGGCGACGTCACCGTCCTGGGCCCCGAGGTCCTCGCCGAGATCGAGCGCCGTGAGGCGCCCGCACCCGTCGGGGGCTGACGCCATGGCGCGGTCGGGCGGGCCGACGTCGGGCCGCCGTCCGCGCCAGGGCGCCCCCGAGGGGGCGTCGACCCGTTCCGGTGCGGCGCGTCCCCGCGCCGGGCGCGCCCGCGACGGACGTGGGCGCCGCCCGTCGTCGCGCCCTCCGCGCGACCGCGGCCCGCGCGACCATCCCGCGCTCGACGCCCGGAACCGGCGGCACCGGGCCCTGCGCCGCCGGATCACCGCCGCCGTGGTGCTCCTGGCCGCGGTCGGCGGCCTGGTGTGGCTGCTCGCCTTCTCCCCGGTGTTCGACGTCCGGGACGTCGAGGTCACCGGGGCCTCGCCCGAGGCCCTGCCGGCGGTCCGGGACGCCGCCGCGGTGCCGCCGGAGACGTCGCTGCTGTGGCTCTCGACGAGCGATCTCGACGCGCGGGTGGCGACGATTCCGCGGGTCGCGTCCGTGGACGTGCGGCGCTCGCTGCCGGGCACGGTGACGGTGACCGTCTCCGAGCGGGAGCCGGTCGCCGCCGTGCCGCTGGGGCCCGCGGTGGCCCTGGTCGACGACACCGGCTTCGCCTACCGCACCCTCCCGGCCCCGCCCCCCGGGATCCCGCGCCTGGTGCTGCCGCCCGCGGTCGCCCCGTCGCCCGCCGACCCGGCCACCGTGGCCGCCGTCCGGGTCCTGGGGGCCCTCCCGCCCGCCCTGCGCCGCACGGTCACCGAGGTCCGGGCGGCGAGCGCCTACGACGTCTCCTTCACCGTCGACGGCGGCCGGACGGTCCGCTGGGGCGCCGACGGCGAGGACGAGCGCAAGGCCGCCGTGCTCGGGCCCCTCCTGACGCGCCCCGGCCAGACCTTCGACGTGTCCACCCCGGAGCTCCCCGTCGTCAGTTGAGCGTGCGGGCCCGCCGTCACGCGGGTCGCGACCCCCGACCCTCGATCACCACTCGAAGTGTGACCGCGTGTCACCGTGTCGGTCCGGGGCGCCGCACACGGTGGGTGTGCATCCGGGCTCCAGGTCCCCCGTCCGTGGGCGATCGAGCCTGCCCGAGGGGCACGCTGAGCAGCCATTACCTCGATCGACGTCTGTCACCCCCTGGGTTATCACTCACGCGCACACCAGGCGTTTCGCTTGACCCACCCGTGTCACGGAGCGTCAACTCTGCGCCGTCCAGCGACGCCGGGGAGAAGGTGCGAGCACGATGACCATGAGCAGCGACCGCGATACCGGGGGAGTGCCACCACGGGCCCGGCGTGCCCTGGCGGCGGTGCTCACGGCCGGGGTGGTGGGCGCCGTCCTGAGCGCGACCCTCGTCGTGGCGCCCGACGCCCGGGCGGCCGAGCCCGGCGAGACCTGGATCCCCGAGCTCTCCCTCGACGGCGGGGACGACGTCAACGTCGTCGCGACCGCCGGCGCGATCCGCCTCGCCGACGGCGTGGTGCGCGCCCAGAGCGCCCGCTCGCCCTACGCCGAGGGCGAGCTGCTCCTGCCGCCCCGCCGGACCGCCGCGCCCGTCGACCGGGTCGACGCCCGGGCGACCGCGGACGTGCCGCCGGGAGGCGAGGTGCACGTCGACGTCCGCGGCCTGCGCGCCAACGGGACCTGGAGCCAGTGGACCCCGGCCGAGCCGGGCGCCCCCGCGGTCCTCGCCCAGCCGACCACCGACCTCCAGACCCGCGTCACGCTCGTCGCCGGCGACTTCGGCGCGAGCCCGTCCCTGCAGCGCCTGTGGCTCGCCGCCACCCGCGGCCCGGCCCAGCCCCTGCCGAGCACGACCGCCCCCGCGCCGACCACCACGACGCCTCCGGCCCCGACGACGACCCCCGCCCCGACCACGACCAAGCCGCCGGTCACCACGACCCCGGCCGGGCCGCTCGCCACGCCCGCCGTCTCCAGCCGGGTGTTCGCCACCCGCATCGGCCTCGTCGGGAACTCGACGGCCAACGGCCACGTGGTCAAGCCGCGCGACCACTTCGTGGCGCTGCCCTCGCGCCGCGGCCTCGCCCCGAAGGGCACCGGGGACTACACCGTGAAGGTCTGCGCCGAGAACGGCCGCTGCTCCTGGTCGCCGGTGTGGGACGTCGGCCCCTGGAACATCCGCGACGACTACTGGAACACCCCGGGCGCGCGCCAGGAGTGGAAGGACCTCCCGCAGGGCTTCCCCCAGGCCCAGGCGGCCTACCAGCGCGGCTACAACGGCGGCAAGGACGGCTTCGGGCGCCGGGTCGCCAACCCCGCGGGCATCGACCTCGCCGACGGCACCTACTACGACGACCTGCAGCTGCGCGACAACAGCTGGGTCACCGTCACCTACCTCTGGACCGGCACCGCACCGTCGGCGCTGGCCCGCCCCACCAACGCGCCCACGATCGTCGTGCGCTCCGCCCCGACCGACTCCTCGTCCGCCGTCGGCGCCGTCGCCGCCGGTGCCCGCATGGCCGTCACCTGCACCGCCGCCGGCCAGCTCCGCGCCGGCTCGCAGGGCACGAGCGACCGCTGGCTCCAGGTCGGTCCCCAGCAGTACGTCCCCGCCGCCGCCGTGGAGGCCCCCCGTGTCTCGTCCTGCTGATCTGCAAGCACCCGTCGACCGCCCGCTCTCCCCGCACGCCGGGCCCGGGGCCCGGCCGTCCGCCGCGCCGCTCGACCGCGACCGGCGCCGCCGCACCCGCCGGCGGTCCGCCGTCCTGGCGGGGGCGGGCGCCCTGCTCGCGGGCGTCATCGGGTTCGCCGCCTCGGCCACCGCCCTGCCCACCGGCGAGAGCTGGGGGGCCGAGCTCGCGGTCTCCGGGGGCGACGACACCAACGTCCGTCTCGTCAACGGGGCCGTCCGCCTCGTCGCGCCGTCGACGGAGAAGGCGCGCTCGGAGGGCGTCATGCTCCTGGCCCCGCGGCGGCCCGCCGTGCCGGCCAACGCCGTGACCACCGAGCTCACCGCCGACCTGCCCCCGGGCACCGCGGCGCGGGTGGACGTCCGGAGCATCCTGCCCGACGGCGCGTGGAGCCCCTGGTTCCCGACGAAGGACGACGTCCGCACCGTCCTGCCGGCCATGACGACCCAGGTCCAGGCCCGCATCGTCATGCTGGGCGGGTCGGGGGCCGTGAGCCCGGCCGTGGAGCGGCTGTGGCTGACCACGGCGTCGACCGCGGCGGCGCCCGCCGCCACCCCGGTCCCGACGACGTCCACGGCCGCCCCCGCCCCGGGCACGGTCGCCCCCACGACGACGAAGCCGCCCGTCACCACGACGAAGCCCGCGGCCCCCACCACGACGGTCATCCCGATCAAGCCGTCGACCCCGACGAAGCCCCCGGCCCCGGCCCCGGCGGCCGCCGGGCGGATCTGGACCGCGGACGTGACGAAGCAGGGCCTGGGCATGTTCAAGGACACGCCCTGGAACATGGTCGGGGCGAAGAAGCCGACCGTCGTCGACGCCACCGGGCTCCCCGGGCGCAAGGCGCTCCGGTTCACGATGCCGGGCGGCGGGACCCGCGCGGAGATCGAGCCGAACGTCGACAACTTCACCGAGGGCCAGGACCGCTTCGTCCGCCTCTCGGTGCGGCTGGCCGACGGGTTCCCCGTGAACACCGACTCCTGGCAGCTCATCACCCAGTTCAAGAACGAGGGGACCGGCAGCCCACCCCTCGAGCTGCGCATCGGCAAGGGCAACTTCGTGCTCTCCGGGGGCTTCGGCCGCCCGGGCGGGTCGCGCAGCTTCGACAAGGTCATCGGCCCGGCCGTCCCCGGCAAGGTCGTGACCGTGGTGCTGCGGGTGAAGTTCTCCTCCGACCCGTCCAAGGGCGTCGTCGACGCCTGGCTCGACGGGCAGCAGCGTTTCGCGGGCTTCAAGCCGCCGGGCGGCACGCTCTACCCCGGGATGTACAGCTACTGGAAGCTCGGGCTCTACCGGGACAAGGGGATCGGCACCCCCGCCACCTACGAGCTCTCCGACGCGATGCTCGGCTCGTCCTACGCCGCGGTGACCACCGGCTGAGACACAACGCGGGTGAGATCGTCTCCACGAGCGCCGAACTCTCGACCACGCGTCGAGAGTTCGGCGCTCGTGTGGCAGATGGGTGACATCCACCCGCGACACGCGCGGCGCGCCTGCGTGCATCGCCCCGTGTCGGCTGCCTACGGTCGCCCTCGGCGCCGGAGCGTGGGGGCACTGCAGCATAGACCTCTACTCGAGGTCGAAGGTTGAGGGTTCGCCCCGCGTGTCGGCGTGGTCCCGAGTTCCGCAGTGAAAGGCGAGATCAGATGACGCCCCCGCACAACTACCTGGCCGTGATCAAGGTCGTCGGCATCGGTGGCGGCGGCGTCAACGCCGTCAACCGCATGATCGAGGTCGGCCTCAAGGGGGTCGAGTTCATCGCGGTGAACACCGACGCCCAGGCCCTGCTGATGTCGGACGCCGACGTCAAGCTCGACGTGGGCCGCGAGCTCACGCGGGGGCTCGGCGCCGGCGCGGCCCCCGACGTGGGCCGGCGCGCCGCCGAGGACCACGCCGAGGAGATCGAGGAGGTCATCAAGGGGGCCGACATGGTCTTCGTGACGGCCGGCGAGGGCGGCGGCACCGGCACCGGCGGCGCCCCCGTGGTCGCGGGCATCGCCCGCAAGCTCGGCGCGCTGACCATCGGCGTCGTCACCCGGCCCTTCTCCTTCGAGGGCAAGCGCCGGGCGACGCAGGCCGAGAACGGCATCCAGGAGCTGCGCAACGAGTGCGACACGCTCATCGTCATCCCGAACGACCGCCTCCTGCAGCTCGGCGACGTCTCGCTGTCGCTGATGGACGCCTTCCGGTCCGCCGACGAGGTCCTCCTCTCCGGTGTCCAGGGCATCACCGACCTCATCACCACCCCGGGTCTGATCAACCTCGACTTCGCCGACGTCAAGAGCGTCATGTCGGGCGCGGGCAGCGCCCTCATGGGCATCGGCTCGGCGCGCGGCGACGGGCGCAGCGTCGAGGCGGCCGGCAAGGCGATCAACTCGCCGCTGCTCGAGGCCTCCATGGACGGCGCCTACGGCGTCCTGCTCTCCATCGCAGGCGGCTCCGACCTCGGCCTGTTCGAGATCAACGAGGCCGCGTCGCTGGTGCAGGAGGCCGCGCACCCCGACGCCAACATCATCTTCGGGACGGTCATCGACGACTCCCTCGGCGACGAGGTGCGGGTGACGGTGATCGCGGCGGGCTTCGACTCCGGGGCCCCGACCCACACGAAGGCCGTCCCCGCCGCGATCGGCCAGCGCGGCGGCCCGCCTCCGGCCGGTGGCAGCCGCGGCCCGATCGCCGCCGGCGACTCGGGGTACCGCGCGCCGAGCGCGCCGCCGCACCAGCCGCAGCCGCACATCCCGGCGTCGGTGGCCTCGGCGCCGACCACGCCGTCGATGCCGGTGCCGAAGGCCGAGGAGGTCAAGGCCGCCCCGGCCACCACGTCCGCCCCGGCCGAGGTGAGCCCGCCGGCGGGCGCGACGCCCGTCGACGGCGCGTCGTCGGGAACCCCGGCGAAGTCCAAGGGCGAGGACGACGACGTCGACGTCCCCTCCTTCATGCGCTGAGCCGGCGGGGGACACTGTCACCGTGCGGGTACGACGTGTCCTGACCACTCGTGCGGGCGGACGCTCGAAGCCCCCGTACGACTCCTTCAACCTCGGCGACCACGTCGGCGACGATCCCGCGGCCGTGGCCGCCAACCGGGAGCGGCTGGCCCGCGGGATCGGGCTCGAGCCGGCGAAGGTGGCGTGGATGAACCAGGTCCACGGCACCGACGTCGCGGTCGTCGACGGGCCCCAGAGCGAGATCCCGACGGCCGACGCCCTGGTCACCGAGCAGCCGAGACTGGCGCTCGTCGTGGTGGTGGCCGACTGCACGCCGGTGCTGCTGGCCGACCCCGGGGCGGGGATCGTCGCGGCCGCCCACGCCGGGCGCACCGGAGCGGCGGCGGGCGTGCTGCCCGCCACCCTGCGTGCCATGGAGGAGCTCGGCGCCGAGCGGGAGCGCACCGAGGTGCTGCTCGGGCCCGCCGTCTGCGGGCTCTGCTACGAGGTCCCCGCGGCGATGCGCGACGAGGTGGAGGCCGCCCTGCCCGGTAGTGCGGCCACCACCCGGCTCGGCACGCCGTCGCTCGACCTGCGGGCCGGGCTGGTGCGCCAGCTCCGGGACGAGGGCGTGCTGAAGATCGACACCGACGGGCGCTGCACCTTCGAGGACGACCAGCTGTTCAGCCACCGCCGGGCGCGGCCCACCGGCCGGCTCGCCGGCGTGACCTGGTGGGAGTACGACCGCCGGTGACCGCGGATCCCGGAGAGGCGGACCGGCCCGACGGCCGCCGGGCCGCCCTGGCCCGTGCCCTCGAGGACGTCCGCGCGCGGATCGACGCCGCCGCCCGCGCGGCGGGCCGCGACCCCGCCGAGGTGTCCCTGCTCGCCGTCACCAAGACGTGGCCGGCGGCCGACGTGGTGCACCTGGTCGACCTCGGCCTGCACGACTTCGGGGAGAACAAGGAGCAGGAGGGCGCCGCCAAGGCCGCGGAGGTCGCCGACGCCCGCCCCGGCGCCGACGTCCGGTGGCGGGTGGTGGGCCGGCTGCAGCGGAACAAGGCGCGCCACCTCGTCCGGTGGGCCCACGCGGTCGACTCCGTCGACTCGGTCCGGCTCGCCGAGGCGCTCGACCGCGCCGCGGGCAACGCGCTCGAGGCGGGGGAGCGCACCGGACCCCTGCACGTCCTGGTGCAGGTGAGCCTCGACGGCGCCGAGGGACGCGGCGGGGTGGCCGTCGACCGGGTCGAGGAGCTCGCCGGGCACGTCGCAGCGAGCGACCACCTCTCCCTCGACGGGGTGATGGCCGTGGCCCCCCGCGACGTCGAACCCGCCGAGGCCTTCGGCACGTTTGCCGCGGTGGCCGCCCGGGTCCGCGCTGCTTATCCCGACGCCACGACGCTCTCAGCTGGGATGTCCGGGGATCTCGAGGCCGCGATCGAGCACGGATCGACGTGTGTGCGTGTCGGAACGGCTCTGCTCGGCGCCCGGTAGCTAGCGTTCCGTGTGAGTGAATGACACGGATGTAAGTCGGCAGTCTCCGGCCCGCCGGCGGTTGCGAAGGGAGAGGCTGCCATGACCGCTCTGCACCGGGTGAAGGCGTACTTCGGCATGGTGCCCGCGGACGAGCTGGACGCCTACGACGGCTACGGCGAGTACGTCGGCTCCTCCCGGGCCGGGGACCCGCGCGACCGGTACGACTCGTTCGACGGGCCGGCCGACCGCTACTCGCGCCGCCCGCGGCACGAGCGCTACGACGGCGACCGCTACGACTCCTACGAGTCCGACCGGTACGGCCCCGAGCGCTACGAGTCCGACCGGTACGAGTCGGACCGCTACGAGGCCGACCGCTACGACGACGGCCGGGCCGAGCCCGGTCGCCGCTCCGAGTTCGACCGGCGGGCCGAGCCGGCCCGCGCCGACGACCGGACCCGCACCCCGCGGCCCCGGGACCCCGAGCCGGAGGGCCGCGACACCCCGCGGCTCGCCCCCGAGACCGACCGGACCCCGGCCGGCGACCGCGACGAGGAGGCCGACGTGTCCGTCCGCACGAGTGCACGGGGTCGAAGCTGGGAGCAGAACACCGGCCCCAACCACACCGCCCGGTCCGGCCGCTCCGGCGCGCTGTCCGCGGTCGGCGGGTCCGGCTCGTCGTCGGGCAGCTCGCTGTCGGGGTCCCTCGCCGGGTCCGGGGCGTCGCTCTCGGCCTCCGGCGCGGCGGCCCTGGCCCTGGACGAGCCCGCCCGCCCGGTGCGGGCCGTCGAGCCGGCCGCGCCCGCGGCCAAGGCGCCCGACACGCCCGCCGTCCCGGAGATCACGACGCTGAAGCCCACCAGCTACAACGAGGCGCGGACCATCGGCGAGCGCTACCGCGACGGCATTCCGGTGATCATGAACCTCACCGAGATGGACGACGTGGCGGCCAAGCGGCTCGTCGACTTCGCGGCCGGTCTGGCCTTCGCGCTGCGCGGCTCGATCGAGAAGGTCACCAACCGCGTGTTCCTGCTCTCACCCCCGAACGTCGAGGTCTCCGCGACCGACCGGCGGAAGTTCGCCGAGTCGTCTTTCGCCTCGTCTTCCTGAACCGAATCTGAGAGGCGGCAACCCCTCGTCGAGCGGTTGCGGCGGGTGGTCGGTCGAGGGCGCCGAGCGTCCGACCGGCCCCCGGAGGGGCTGTGGAGCAGGGCGAGCAGCTCGGTCACGGGCGGTGGGACTCGACGAGCGGTCCCGCACCGTCCGGCCGATCGCCCTCCGGCGTGTCGCGAGGTACGCGTGTGGGCGGACGCTCCTTGATCCGTGGCGCTCAGTCACCGATCGGGCGTTGTTCGCAGCGCAACCCTGGACCTGTCCACTATGGTTCACCTGCTCGCAGAGGTCGTACTCTGCGGGTCGCGGAGCTCGAAGAGCCCGAGGTACCTGGGGTTCCGCAGCCGAGGAGTGCTTGAGGAGATCCGATGCCGCTGACCCCTGCCGACGTTCACAACGTCGCGTTCAGCAAGCCGCCGATCGGCAAAAGGGGCTACAACGAGGACGAGGTCGACGCTTTCCTCGACCTCGTCGAGGCCGAGCTGGGCCGACTGCTCGAGGAGAACAACGATCTCCGCGAGCAGGTCGAGCAGCTCGAGCAGCAGCTCTCGAGTGCCCATGCCGATCTGGACGACGCGAGGACGAAGGCCGCCCAGGCCCCGTCCCAGCAGAGCGCCCCCGCGCAGCCGCCGGCGGCGACCACCACCATGGTGGCGCCCCAGCAGCAGCAGCGTCCCGTCGAGGACGCGCCGCGCACCGTGCAGCAGCCGATGCCGGTGGCCCAGGCCCCGGCACCGCAGCAGAACGTGGTGCCGCCGCCCTTCGGGTCCGACCCGTCGCCGATGAACGGCGGGGGTGACCACCACGTCCAGGCGGCGAAGGTGCTCGGCCTCGCCCAGGAGATGGCCGACCGGCTCACCGCCGAGGCCAAGTCCGAGGCCGACGGGATGCTCTCGGACGCCCGGACGAAGTCCGAGCAGCTGCTCTCCGAGGCGCGCACCAAGTCCGACAGCATGGTCAACGAGGCCCGGAGCCGCGCCGAGACGATGCTGAACGACGCCCGGACGCGTGCGGAGACCCTCGAGCGGCAGGCCCGCGACAAGGCGTCGACGCTCGAGCGCGACGCCCAGCGCAAGCACAACGAGACGATCACCCTGATCGAGCAGCAGAAGAGCGGCCTCGAGAAGAAGATCGACGAACTGCGCACCTTCGAGCGGGAGTACCGCACGCGGCTCAAGACGTACCTGGAGTCGCAGCTGCGGGACCTCGAGGGCCGTGGATCGGCCGCGCCGGCCGACGGTGCGGGCCGCAACGGCTCCGGGGGATACGCGACCAGCGGATACGGCTCCCGGGCCGAAGCCGGCAGCTGAGTCGGGCGATCCGGTCGGGGCAGGGGAAGGCTTCCGATCGGTGAACCGACGCGGTAGGTGAGGGGCCGACCCGTGCTACTGCTCGTCCTGCTCTGCGTCGTCGTGGCCTTCGGGCTCCTCGTCGTCGCCGTCGTCACCACCACCGCGGCGTGGGCCTGGGGTTCGGTGATCGCCAGCGCCATCGCGGCCGCGCTGCTGGTCACCGACCTCCTGCGTCGCCGCCGGGCCAGGGCGGCCGAGCCCGCGGCAGCCGCCGCGGGCCCGTCCGCCGGGCAGGAGTTCTGGAGCGGGCAGCAGCCCGGGGACCCGTCCTCGGCGCCCGTCACGGCCGGCCCGCCCTCGGCGCCGGGCACGGGCAGCCGGCCCGCCCCGCAGGACGGTGCGGCCCGGCCGTTCACCGGCCCGTCCGGTGGGCCCGGGAACGGCCAGGGCGGTCGCCCGCCCATGCCCCCGCCGCCCATGCGGCCGCGCGGCATCCCGCCCGGCCTCCGGGCGGTCGCCACCGGACGTCTCGGTCACGACCCGTCCCGGGTGCCCAACGCCCCGGACGGCTCCCGGTTCCTCGGCCTCGTGCCGCTGCCCGGGTCCCCGGCCGCCGGCCCGCCACAGGGCCGGTTCGGTGCTCCGGCACCGTGGCAGGGTCCGGGCCAGCCCCAGGGCCCGGGTCAGCAGCAGGGTCCCGGCCAGCAGGGTCCGGGCCAGCCCCAGGCTCCCGGCCAGCCGTTCGGTCAGCAGGCGGGCCAGGGCCAGCCGGGACAGCACTCCGTGACCGGCCAGCAGCAGACCCAGGGCCAGCAGACTCAGGGCCAGCAGCCGCAGGGCCCGGGCCAGCCGCAGGGCCCGGGTCAGCAGGGCCCGCGTGGCCCGGTGGCCCCGGCCTCGAGCCCGCTCCCGGCCGATTCGTCGGACGGACGTCCCGCGTCGGCTCCCGAGGGAGCCCGTCCCGACGGGTCCCGGAGCGGGGCCGCCGCCGCCGCGGCCGGTGCCGGCGCGGCGGGCCTGGCCGCGGCCGCCGCGACCAGCCGGTCGGACACGGCTTCGCACAGCCCCGAGGACGAGCAGGACGCGACGTCGCGGATGTCGTCCGAGCGTCTCGACCGCGCCCGGCAGGATGCCTCCGGCGCCCCGTCGGACGGCGCGGCCCCCACCGACCGCCCGGGCGACTCCTCGGCCCGCGGCCCGGAGGCCCGGTCGCAGGACGGTCGCGACCCCCACCCGGTCGACGACACGCGCGCCTCCACCGACGGCCGGGACGACCGACGCGGACCGCCGGCCGGTGCCACGCCCGCCGAGCAGGGCCGGGGCAACGGTCACGGCACCGAGCGCGAGGGCAGCGGAGCCTCCGTGGCCGGTGGCAACGGCCACCAGGGCCCCGAGGTGCCGCGCGGACGTCCCGCGGGCGCCGACGGCGTCGCGGCGGCCACTGGCCGCCCCGGAGGCGCCACCAACGGCCAGCCGGAGCAGCCGCCCCAGGCGGCCCAGCAGCAGCCGGGCCAGCAGCAGCCGGGCCAGCAGGGTGCCCCGCAGCCGCCGAGCCAGCAGCAGCCGCCGAGCCAGCAGCAGCCCGGCCAGCAGCAGCAGTCCGCGCAGCAGCAGTTCGCCCAGCAGCAGCAGGCCGCGGCGGCCCAGCAGCCGCCCGAACGGCAGCCGTCCGCCCAGCAGCAGTCCGCGCAGCCGCCGCCCGCTCAGCAGCAGCCCGCGCAGTCGCACATCGGGCAGCAGTCCGGGTCGGCCCACCAGGATCAGTCGCCTGCTCAGCAGCAGTCCGCCCAGCAGCAGCCGGGTCAGCAGCAGCCGGGTCAGCAGCAGCCGGGTCAGCAGCAGCCGGCCCAGTCGCAGATCGGGCAGCAGCAGTCCGCGGCCGCCCAGCAGCCGGCCGGTCAGCAGCCGGCCGGTCAGCAGTCCACGGCCGCCCAGCAGCAGCCCGGTCAGCAGCAGTACTCCGGAACCGGCAGCCAGCAGGCAGCGGCCGGGCCGCCCCCGGCCGGTCGTCAGGGTCCGCCGCCGATGACCCCCGGGCCGCCCACCCCGCCGCCGATGCGGGCCCCGGAGCCGGAGGACGAGACCCCCGACGCCGCGAGCCTCGACGTCGTCGTCGCGCGGGTGGACGAGGTGCTCGTCATCGACGAGGAGCCGCACTTCCACCTGGGGCGCTGCGGCTACCTGTTCGGCCGCGAGGTCATCCCGCTGCCCGTGTCCGAGGCCATCGAGCTCGGGTTCGCCGGGTGCTCCTGGTGCTCCCCGGTCCGGTCGCTGGCCGAGCAGCACGGGGCCGACAGCCGGCGCTGACCGCTCCGCGGTCGTCGGGGTGGCGTGATCAGATGGGCGGCGTGGACACCGAGACCGACACCCACACCGCCGCCGCCCGCTGGACCGCGCTGATGGCGGCCCGGCGCGTGCCCGACGAGATCCTCGCCCACGCGCCGGCCAGTCCCTACCGTCAGGACCCGGAGCGCTTCCAGCCCGCCGCCGAGCCGCCCGACACCCCGTCGCGGCGGGCGGCGCTGGCGTTCCTCGACGAGTCGGCGGAGCGGACCGCGCTCGACGTCGGGTGCGGCGCCGGGGCGGCGTCGCTGCCCCTCGCGGGGTCGGTGCGCCACGTCGTCGGGGTCGACCCGGCCTCGGACATGCTCGCGGCCTTCGTCGGCGCGGCCCTGGAGTGGGGCGTGCCCTACCAGGCGGTGCTGGGGGCGTGGCCCGACGTCCTCGAGGACGCGGGCCCGGCCGACCTCGTGCTGTGCCACCACGTTGGCTACGACACCACCGACCTCGCGTCCTTCGCGGCCGGGCTCACGCGGGCCGCGCGCACGGGCGTCGTCGTCGAACTGCACGCCGAGCACCCGCAGGCCTGGCTCGACCCGCTCTGGCAGCGCTTCCACGGCCTGAGCCGCCCGGCGCCGCCGACCGCCGACGACGCGCTCGCGGTGCTCACCGAGCTCGGGATCGACCCCGAGGTCCGGCGGTGGACCTCGGAGCCCCGCCCCGTCGAGGACCCCGACGCCCGGGCCGCTCGCGTGGCGCGCCGGCTGTGCCTGCCGCTCGACCGGGCCGGGGAGGTCGTCGACGCCCTCGCCGGCCTCACCGGTCCCACCGGCCCGCCGCGCGAGCGGGTGACGATCAGCTGGCGCCCCTGAGCACGCGGGGCGACCGTCCCGGCGACCGCTAGGATCATCAACCCCACCCGGGACGGACCGACAGGGAGGACCGCGGCACGTGGATCGGCTGCCGCTTCTGCTGGGGATCGGCGCCGGTGTCGTCCTGCTCGGGGTCGTCGCGGTCCGGCTCTCCACCCGCATCGGGCTGCCGTCACTGCTGCTCTACCTCGGCATCGGCGTGCTCATCGGCGAGGCCGGGCTCGGGATCCGGTTCGACGACGCCGAGCTCACCCAGGCCCTCGGCGTCGCGGCCCTCGTCCTCATCCTCGCCGACGGCGGCCTGTCGACCCGGTGGTCCACGGTGCGCCCCGCCCTCGGGCTGGGGATCGCGCTCTCCACGATCTCGGTGATCGTCAGCGTGACGCTCACCGGCTTCGCCCTGCACTGGCTGCTCGGGCTCGACCTGCGCATCGCCTTCCTCTGGGGGGCGGTGCTCTCCTCCACCGACGCGGCCGCGGTGTTCAGCGTGCTCCGCGGGCTGGGGCTCGGCGGGCGGCTGGTGGGGGCGCTCGAGCTCGAGTCGGGCCTCAACGACGCCCCGGCCTTCATCGCGGTCGTCGTGCTCTCCTCCGGGGCGGTGCTCTCCTGGACCGACCCGCTGCTCGTCGTCTACGAGCTCGCCCTCGGCGGGGTGCTCGGGGGCCTCATCGGGCGGCTCGGGGCGGCCGGGCTGAAACGGGCCGCGCTGCCGGCCACCGGGCTCTACCCCCTCGCCACGCTCGCGGTGTGCATCGGCGCCTATGCCCTGACCCAGTCGCTGCACGCCTCCGGCCTGCTCGCCTGCTACGTCGCGGCGCTCGTCCTGGGCAACAGCACGCTGCCCCACCGGGAGGGCACGCGGTCGTTCGCCGAGGGGCTCGGCTGGCTGGCCCAGATCGGGCTGTTCGTGCTGCTCGGCCTCTACGTCTCGCCCGACCGCCTCGTCTACGCCGTGGTCCCGGCGCTCATCGCGGCGGCGGTCCTGCTGGTGCTGGCCCGCCCGGCGTCCGTGGTCGCCGCGGCGGTCTGGTTCCGGGTCCCGTGGCGGGAACAGGTGTTCCTTTCCTGGGCGGGCCTGCGCGGCGCGGTGCCCATCGTGCTCGCCCTCGTCCCGCTCACCAGCGGGCTCGAGGGCGCCCGGGAGCTCGTCGACGCCGTGTTCGTCCTCGTCGTCGTGCTCACCGTCGTGCAGGGCACGACGCTGCCCGTCGTCGCGAAGGTGCTCGGGCTCGCCAAGCCGCCCGTGCAGGAGATCGAGGTCGACGCCGCGCCCCTGGAGGCCCTGCGCGCCGACCTGCTGCAGATGACGGTGCCGCAGGGCTCGCGGATGCACGGCGTGTACGTCCGCGAACTGCGCCTGCCCGAGGGGACCGGCCTGTCCCTGGTGGTGCGCCGCGGCGCGAGCTTCACCCCGCAGGGCGACACCCGCCTGCAGGAGGGCGACCAGCTGCTCGTCGTCGCCACCACCACCGCCCGGGAGGCCGCCGAGCGGCGCCTGCGGGCGGTCGACCGCTCCGGGCGCCTCGCCCGCTGGCGCGGGGACGCGGGCGCGGCGCCGTCCTGAGCGCCCCTCACACGGCCGTACCCGGGCGACGGGGGAGGATGGGGGTGTGGAGAGCGCAGACCCCGACGATTCCCGGCCACCGGCCGCCCCGCGGCGGCTGCCGACGCTCGTCGTCACCGCGGTCGTCGTGCTGGCCCTCGACATCGCGACCAAGATCGCCGTCGTGGCCTCGATGGCCGACGGCCAGCGCATCCCGCTGCTGCTCGACGGGACCGTGAGCCTGGTGCTCGTGCGCAACCCGGGCGCGGCCTTCTCCCTCGCCACGGGCATGACGTGGCTGCTCACGCTCGTCGCGCTCGCGGTCGTCGTCGGGATCGCCCGCTTCGCCCGCCGCCTGCACTCGCCGGGCTGGGCGCTCGCCCTCGGGCTGGTGCTCGGCGGCGCGCTGGGCAACCTCGTCGACCGGTTCTTCCGCAGCCCCGGCCCGCTCGAGGGCCACGTCGTCGACTTCGTCTCCGTGGGCTGGTGGCCGGTGTTCAACGCCGCCGACTCCGCGATCTGCGTGGGCGGCGCCCTGCTGGTGGGCCTCGCCCTGTTCGGCGTCGAGATCGACGGCAGCCGGCCGTCGCGCGAGCCCCGGGGCGTGGCGGCGGGGGAGGGCTCGTGACCCTGCGCTCCCTGCCCGTGCCCGACGGCCTCGAGGGCATGCGCCTCGACGCCGGGCTGGCCCGCATGCTGGGCCTGTCGCGGACCGTCGTCGCCGCCCTCGCCGAGGACGGCGCGGTCCGGCTCGACGGCAGCGCGGCCATGAAGTCCGACCGGCTGACCGCCGGCAGCTGGCTCGAGGTCGAACTGCCCGACCCGGAGCGCGACCCCTCCGAGCGGGTCGTCACCGCGCAGGCGGTCGAGGGCCTGGAGGTCCTGCACGAGGACGACGAGATCGTGGTCGTCGACAAGCCCGTCGGCGTCGCGGTGCACCCCAGCCCCGGGTGGGGCGGCCCGACGGTCGTCGCCGGTCTGGCCGCGCTCGGCATCTCGATCGCCACCAGCGGGGCCGCCGAGCGCCAGGGCATCGTCCACCGGCTCGACGCCGGCACGACGGGCGTCATGGTCGTCGCGAAGTCCGAGCGCGCCTACTCGGTGCTCAAGAACGCCTTCCGCGAGCGGACCGTGTCCAAGACCTACCTCGCCGTCGTCCAGGGCCACCCCGACCCCAGCGACGGCACCATCGACGCGCCGATCGACCGGCACCCCAAGCACGACTGGCGCTTCGCGGTGATGACCGACGGCAAGCCCTCGGTCACCCACTACCGCACGCTCGAGGCCTTCCCGGCGGCCTCGCTGCTGGAGGTGGAGCTCGAGACCGGCCGCACCCATCAGATCCGGGTCCATTTCTCCGCCCTGCGCCACCCCTGCGTCGGCGACACGGGCTACGGCGCCGACCCCACCTTGTCCAAGCGCCTCGGGCTCACCCGCCAGTGGCTGCACGCCCACCGGCTCGGCTTCCACCACCCCGCCGACGGGCGCTGGGTGGAGTACACCAGCGAGCCCCCGGCCGACCTGGCCCACGCCCTCGACGTGTTCCGGGCGGCGGCCTGAGCGCCGGGCCCGACCCCGACGGGCCCGACCGGGCCGACCTGCCCGACGAGGCCGACCCGCCGCGGTGGCCGCGCTACGCGATCGGGCTGGCCGTGCTCCTGGTCGTCCTGCTCGTCACGGCGTGGGCCGCCGGCCTCCAGAGCGCCGGGCCCGCCCCCGACGCCGGGAGCACGGACGCGATCCGCCTCGGCCCGGCGGCGGGGGAGGACGTCGCCGCCTACCTCGCGCGCACGGCGACCGTCCCCGACCCCGCCGACGCGTCCCCGCGCCTGGCGCTCGTGCAGTTCGACGAGGCCCTGGCGCCGGCGGCCGCCGCGACCGCGGTCGCGGGCACGACGCCCCTGCAGGCCGTGGTCCGGGTGCCGGTGCCGCGCGTGCAGACCGCCCTGCACCGGGTCGACCTCCCGCCCGCGGCCCCGGACGCCGCGTTCCGGGCCGCGCTGACCGCCGCGGGCCAGGAGGTGGTGCCGGACGCCTCCGGGGCCACCACGGGGGACGCGGGGCGGGACCGGCGGGTGCTGGTGGCCCGCAGCGAGCTCGCGGCGCTGGGACGCCCCGACTGCGCCTGCGTCGTCGCGGCCGTGGTGCGGGTCGACCCCGCGGCCCTGCCCGCCGTCCGCGCCACCGCCGGCGTCCGGGCGGTCGACGTCGCGCCGCCCGGGACGAGCCGGGCCCGGCTGGCCGTCTCGCCGCTCCTGCCCGACCAGGGGCCCGGTCGCCCGGACGGACCCGTCGTCGGGCCGGTTCCCGACGACGGCCCGCTCCTGGGCCCGTTCGCCGTCCCGGGCGCACCCCCGGGCGGGTGACCCGCGCCGGTGCGTTGCCCGTGAGCAGCGACACGGCGTGACGTGCACGGCACGGGTCACGCCCCCCGGGGACCGCGTGGCGGAGGAGCATGGCGGGTAGTCCGGGAGTGAAGTCGCGCAGGGTCGTCTGAATCGAATCGGCCAGCGCGAACCGAGAGGAGACGGGTCAGATGAACGCCGCGGTATCCGCGGGGACGAGCACGGACACGCGTCCCCACGTCGTCGTCGTGGGAGCCGGTTTCGCCGGCCTGTCCGCGGTGCGCTCGCTCCGCAAGGCACCGGTGCGCGTCACCCTGGTCGACCGGCACAGCTACAGCACCTTCCAGCCGCTGCTCTACCAGGTGGCGACCGGTGCGCTGAACCCCGGCGACATCACCTACGGGGCGCGCTCGTTCGTCAGCGCCGAGGCCCGCCGGGGCGAGGCGGGGGCGACCTTCCGCAAGGGCGTCGTCACCGAGATCGACCCCGAGGCGAGGACGGTCACGCTCGACGTCGGGCCGCAGCTCTCCTACGACTACCTGGTGCTCGGCACCGGTGTCACCACGAACTACTTCGGTGTCCCCGGGGCCCCGGAGAACGCCTACCCGATCTACACGCGGGCCGAGGCGCTCGCGGTGCGCGACCGAATGATGGGCTACCTCGACCACATCTCCGCGACCCGCGAGGCCACGGGGGCCTCCGTCGTGGTCGTCGGCGGCGGCGCCACCGGCGTCGAGATGGCCGGCACCCTCGCGGAGCTGCGCAACTCGATGCTGCCCTCGCGCTTCCCCGAGCTCGACCCCGACCAGACCAAGGTCATCCTGCTCGAGATGACCGACAAGGTCCTGGGCCCGTTCGCGCCGAAGCTGCGCGACTACGCCGCGGCCCAGTTGCGCTCCCGCGGCGTCGAGCTCCGGCTCGGGGCGGCCGTGGCCGAGGTGAAGCCCGACCGGGTCGTGCTCAAGGACGGCTCCGAGATCCCCGCGCAGATGACGATCTGGGCCACCGGCGTCGCCGCGCACGACACCGTCAAGAAGTGGGGCCTGCCGCAGGGCCGCGGCGGGCGCATCGTCGTCGGGTCCGACCTGCGCGTGCCGGAGCACCCCGAGGTGTTCGTCGCGGGCGACATCGGCGTCATCGACGACAACCCGCTGCCCCAGCTCGCGCAGCCGGCCATCCAGACCGGGGCGCACGCGGCGAAGAACCTCCTCGCGGAGCTCGAGGGGCGCCCGACGACGCCGTTCAAGTACTTCGACAAGGGCACGATGGCCACGATCGGCCGCCGCGCCGCCGTCGCCGAGATCGCCCACGGCCCGAAGCTCACCGGCACGCTGGCGTGGCTGGCCTGGATGTTCGTGCACGTCTTCGCGCTACTCGGCAACCGCAACCGGATCATGGTGTCGCTGGCGCTGATGTTCCGCTACATCGGGCAGCGCCGCTCCACGCTCGTCGTCGGCGACTGAACCCGGCGTGACCGGCCTCGCCGCGTCCCCGTCGGAGGGGCGTGGCAGGCTGGCGGCCCAGGAAGATCAGTCCGGAACATCGTCTGGAGTACGCATGGCCTCGCCCGTCAACGTCGTCGTCACCGGAGCCGCCGGCCAGATCGGCTACGCGCTGCTCTTCCGCATCGCCTCCGGTCACCTGCTCGGGGAGGACACCCCGGTACGCCTCCGCCTGCTCGAGATCCCGCAGGCCGTGAAGGCCGCGGAGGGCACCGCCCTCGAGCTCGAGGACGGCGCCTTCGAGCTCCTCCAGGGCGTCGACGTGTACGACGACGCCACCCAGGCCTTCGACGGCGCCAACGTCGGCCTGCTCGTCGGGGCCCGCCCCCGCAGCAAGGGCATGGAGCGCGCCGACCTCCTCGAGGCCAACGGCGGGATCTTCAAGCCGCAGGGCGAGGCCCTCAACGGTGCCGCGGACGACGTGAAGGTCCTGGTCGTCGGCAACCCGGCCAACACCAACGCGCTCATCGCCGCGTCGAACTCCGACGTGCCCAAGGACCGCTTCACCGCGATGACGCGCCTGGACCACAACCGCGCGCTCGCCCAGCTCGCCAACAAGTTCGGCGTCGGCGTCGGCCAGATCTCGAAGATGACCATCTGGGGCAACCACTCCGCCTCGCAGTACCCCGACGTCTCGAACGTCCTCATCGACGGCAAGCCGGTCGCCGACCAGATCGACCAGACCTGGCTGACCGACGAGTTCATCCCGCGCGTCGCCAAGCGCGGCGCCGAGATCATCGAGGTGCGCGGCGCCTCCTCGGCGGCGTCCGCGGCCGCCGCGGCGATCGACCACGTCTACACCTGGGTCAACGGCACCCGCGAGAACGACTGGACCTCGGCGGCGATCGTCTCCGACGGCTCCTACGGCGTGCCCGAGGGCCTCGTCTCGTCCTTCCCGGTGACGGCGAAGGACGGCAAGTGGGAGATCGTCCAGGGCCTGGACATCAGCGACTTCTCCCGCGAGCGCATCGACGCCTCCACGAACGAGCTCGCCGAGGAGCGCGAGGCCGTCAAGAAGCTCGGCCTGGTCTGAGCTGTCCTCCGCCCGGGCGGCGCGCCACACTGATCGCATGAGCGAACCGGTGCGCGTCGTCCGGGAGGACGACCTCGTCGACGGCGACCCCACCCCCGGCATGCACCGTCAGGTCGCGTTCGAGGCGCCGTCGCTGTGGGCGGGCCTCGTCCACACCGAGCCCGGCGCCACCTCCGGGTGGCACCACCACGGCGACCACGAGACCAGCCTCTACGTGGTCGCGGGCACCATGCGCCTGGAGTTCGGCGCGGGCGGCTCGGAGGTCGCCGACGCCGGGGCCGGGGAGTTCATCCACGTGCCGGCGCACACGGTGCACCGCGAGTCCAACCCGGGCGGCGACCGGTCGACCGCCGTCATCGCCCGCGCCGGCGACGGCCCGCCGACCGTGAACGTCGACGGTCCCGACGCCTGAGCAGACCGCCCCCCGGTCTCGACGCGTCCCCACCCGACAGGGCAACCTGTCTCCCGTGTCGCTCGGAACCGTCCTCACCGCCATCGTCACTCCCTTCGACGACTCGGGAGCCGTCGACGAGAAGGTGTTCGTCGACCTGATGCACCACCTGACCACGCACGGGTCCGACGGCATCGTCGTGTGCGGCACCACGGGGGAGTCGCCGACGCTCTCGATCGAGGAGCACATGCGGCTCGTCGAGCTGGCGTGCGCCGAGCGCCCGGCGGGCGTGACGATCGTCGGGTCGGCCGGGTCGAACGACACCCGCCACGCCGTCGAGATGACCGAGCGGGCCACCGAGGCCGGCGTCGACGCGATCCTGTCGGTGACGCCCTACTACAACCGGCCGAACCGCCGCGGGCTCGCGGCGCACTACCGCGAGGTCGCGAAGGCCACCGACAAGCCGATCGTGCTCTACAACATCCCCTCGCGGGTCTCGCGCGACGTCCCCAACGACGAACTGGCGGAGCTCGCGCAGATCGAGCACGTCGACTACGTCAAGCAGGCCAACAACGCGAACCTCGCGAAGGTCGACGGGCTCGGCATCTACGCCGGCAACGACGAGCTGTACGGGCCCGTGCTCGACCTGGGGGAGTGCGGGGTCATCTCCGTCGCCTCCCACGTCTGCGGCGACCTGATGGCCCGCATGGCCGCCGAGCCGGAGCACCGCGCGGAGCTGGAGTCGACCTTCAAGGCGATCTGCGACGTGCTCGGCGTCACCGTGAACCCGATCCCGGTCAAGGCGGCGCTGCACATGCTCGGCCTGGTGGGTCCGGGCCTGCGCCTGCCGCTGGTCGAGGCCTCCGACGAGGAGAAGGCCGTGGTGCGCGCCGCGCTCGAGGGCGCCGGCCTGCTGTAGGTCCCTTCCCGACGACGCCCGGGGGCCGGTCGCGCCGCCCCGGAACCTCGAGGGAGTGCTCACGCACCCCGGCAGGGCCTCGGGAGGTGCGTGACGACTCCCTCGCCCGTCTCTGGCCACGACGCCCCCGAGACCGTCAGGGGTCGGTGCCACCGTGTCTCGAGGAGACGGGGGACGGGAGACGGCCATGGGCGTGAAGACGTCGACGGGGCAGCGGCGAGCGGCGAAGGTGCGGGCCCGACGAGGGCGGGCCCGGGTGCCGGACAGAACTCGCGGGCTGCGGAGGCGGGATCGGTCGGAGGATCGGCCCCCGCACCGGCCGTCGGAGCTCCATCCGCTCGAGGTCCTCGAGGAGGTCGACCCGGACCGTCCCGACGAGGACGTCCTCCGGATCGCCCTGGAGCTCGCGGTCGTCCGGACGATCGACACCGGGTCGCCCGACGTCGCCGAGGACGTCGCCGGCCGGATCGGTCGGCTCGGGACCGAGTACGGCGAGGCCGTGGAGCTGGAGTACCTCGACTACCTCGACGGCATGACGCCGGTGGACCCGACGCTGTTCGGTTGGGACGAGCTGGCCCTGGACGTCCTCGTGGGGTGGCTGGGGGCGGCACGACACCGCGAGGACGCGGCAGCGGTGGCCGAGGACGTGCTGCGGTGGGTCGAGCACCGGCTCGGCCGGTCCGGTCAGAGCCTCGAGCAGCAGGCGATCCTCCTCGGCGGGCCGGGCGCGCTGCGGCCGCTCGACCTCGGCCAGTGCCTCCGGCACGACCTGGTCGCCGTCCGGATCTGGCTCGTGGCGGGCCTCGTCGCGGTCACCGGGAACACCGTTCCCGACGCCCTGGTCCACCTCGGGCGTCGGGCGGACACGGTCGTCCCGGGCGTCGACACGCCGCCGCGGAGCGGTGAGCAGCGCCGACGTCCCACCACCCGAGCGAGCGGCGAGACTGTCGGACCCGACGGGTAGGTTGGCCCGCAGTCCCGCGCCTCCGAGATCGCCTCCCGCAGGCCTCGGGGTCGGGTGCCAGGTAGCCGTTCCGGGGAGGTCCCTCGCGTGTCCGACGACTCGTTCGTCCACCTCCACACCCACACCGAGTTCTCGATGCTCGACGGCGCGGCGCGGCTGGACGACCTCTTCGCCGAGGCCTCCCGCATGGGCATGCCGGCGCTGGCGATGACCGACCACGGCAACACCTTCGGGGCCTACGAGTTCTGGAAGAAGGCCAACGCCCACGGGGTCAAGCCGATCATCGGCATGGAGGGCTACCTCGCGCCCGGGTCGCGCCACGAGCGCAAGCGCGTCTCGATCGGCCAGAACGTCAACGGCAGCGACAACCCCGACCTCATGTACACCCACATGACGCTGCTGGCCGAGAACACCGAGGGGATGCACAACCTCTTCCGGCTCTCCAGCCTCGCCTCGCTCGAGGGCTACTACTACAAGCCCCGCATGGACCGCGAGCTCCTGGAGACCTACGGCAAGGGGATCATCGCCACCACGGGGTGCCCGTCGGGCGAGGTCGCCCGCCTGCTGCAGCAGGGCGACCGCGACGGCGCGATGCAGGCCGCGAGCGACTACCGCGACATCTTCGGCAAGGACAACTTCTTCTGCGAGCTGATGGACCACGGCATCGAGATCGAGCGCCGGGTCCGCGACGACCTCTACGACCTCAAGAAGAAGCTCGACCTGCCCGGGCTCGCGACGAACGACCTGCACTACACCTACGCGAAGGACGCCAAGCCGCACGAGGTGCTGCTCTGCGTGCAGACCGGCAAGACGATGAACGACCCGAACCGGTTCCGGTTCGACGCGCAGGACTTCTACCTCAAGAGCGCGCGCGAGATGCGCGACCAGTGGGACCCGATCTTCCCCGAGGCGTGCGACAACACCCTCGCGATCGCCGAGCGCGTCGACGTCTCGTTCACCGAGGGGCGCGACCTGCAGCCGGTGGCCCCGGTGCCCGAGGGGGAGACCGAGGGCAGCTGGCTGGTCAAGGAGGTCGAGCGGGGGCTGCACTGGCGGTTCCCGAACGGCTTCTCCGAGCAGTACCGCAAGCAGGCCGACTACGAGGTGTCGGTCATCATGCAGATGGGCTACCCGGGCTACTTCCTGGTGACGGCCGACCTGCTGAACTACGCGCGATCGGTCAACCTGCGCGTCGGGCCGGGCCGCGGGTCGGCGGCGGGTTCCCTCGTCGCGTACGTCCTGGGGATCACCGACCTCGACCCGATCCACCACAAGCTGATCTTCGAGCGGTTCCTCAACCCCGAGCGCGTCTCCATGCCCGACATCGACATGGACTTCGACGAGCGCCGGCGCGGCGAGATGATCCGCTACGTCACCGAGAAGTACGGCGAGGAGAAGATCGCCCAGATCATCACGTACTCCACGATCAAGGCGAAGGCCGCGATCAAGGACTCGGCGCGGGTGCTCTACGGGCAGCCCGGCTACGCGGTGGCCGACCGGATCACCAAGTCGATGCCGCCCGCGGTGATGGGCAAGGACATCCCGCTGTCCGGGGTGTTCGACCCGAGCCACAAGCGCTACTCCGAGGCCGCCGAGATGCGGGCGCTCTACGAGTCCGACCCGCAGGTCAAGGAGATCGTCGACACCGCGAAGGACCTCGAGGGCCTCAAGCGGCAGTGGGGCGTGCACGCCGCCGGCGTGATCATGTCCAAGGAACCGCTGATCGACGTCATCCCGATCCAGCGGCGCGAGGCCGACGGCGCGATCATCACGCAGTTCGACATGGGGGTCTGCGAGACCCTCGGGCTGCTCAAGATGGACTTCCTCGGCCTGCGCAACCTCACGATCATCGACGACGCGCTGAAGAACATCACGCTCAACGGCAAGGAGCCGCTCGACCTCGACAACCTCGGGCTCGACGACAAGGCCACCTACGACCTGCTCTCCCGCGGCGAGACGCTCGGGGTGTTCCAGCTCGACGGCGGCCCGATGCGCGACCTGCTGCGGCGCATGGCGCCCACCGAGTTCGACGACATCTCGGCCGTCGGCGCCCTCTACCGGCCGGGTCCGATGGGCGCGAACGCCCACAACGACTACGCGGACCGGAAGAACAAGCGCCAGGAGGTCACTCCGATCCACCCGGAGCTCGCCGAGCCGCTCAAGGAGGTCCTCGGCGAGACCTACGGGCTGATCGTGTACCAGGAGCAGGTCATGGCGATCGCCCAGGTGCTCGCGGGCTACTCGCTGGGCAAGGCCGACCTGCTGCGCCGCGCCATGGGCAAGAAGAAGAAGGAGATCCTCGACAAGGAGTACGCCGGCTTCGCCCAGGGGATGAAGGACAACGGCTACTCCCCGGCGGCGATCAAGACGCTGTGGGACATCCTGCTGCCGTTCTCCGACTACGCGTTCAACCGCGCGCACTCCGCGGCCTACGGCGTCGTCTCCTACTGGACGGCCTACCTCAAGGCGAACTACCCGGCCGAGTACATGGCCGCGGTGCTCACCAGCGTCCGGGACGACAAGGACAAGGCGGCGATCTACCTCGCCGAGTGCCGCCGCATGGGCATCACGGTGCTCCCGCCCGACGTCAACGACTCGGTGCGTGACTTCGCCCCGGTCGGCGTCGACATCCGCTTCGGGCTCGGCGCGATCCGCAACGTCGGCGCCAACGTCGTCGACTCGATCGTCAACAGCCGCCGCGAGAAGGGCAACTTCGCCGACTTCTCCGACTTCCTGCGCAAGGTCGAGCAGCAGGTCTGCAACAAGAAGACCGTCGAGTCGCTGGTGAAGGCCGGCGCGTTCGACTCGCTCGGGCACACGCGCAAGGGCCTGGCCCTCGTGCACGCCGAGGCCATCGACGCGGTGATGACCACCAAGCGCGCCGAGGCCGACGGCCAGTTCGACCTGTTCGGCAGCTTCGACGACTCCGCGGCCGACGCCGTCGACACCACGGGCATGTTCGACGTGAAGGTGCCCGAGGGCGAGTGGGAGCCCAAGCACCGCCTCGCCCTCGAGCGGGAGATGCTCGGCCTCTACGTCTCCGGGCACCCGCTGAACGGCCTCGAGCACGTGCTCGCGAGCCGGGCCGACACCCCGATCGCGAAGATCCTCGAGGGCGACGTGCCCGAGGGCGCCACCGTCACCGTCGGCGGCATCCTCGCGAGCGTCACCCGCCGGGTGAACAAGAAGGGCGAGCCCTGGGCGTCGGCCCAGATCGAGGACCTCGCGGCCGGCATCGAGGTGCTGTTCTTCCCGCGCACCTACGCGGCGGTCTCCATCGACGTCGCCGAGGACGCGATCGTGCTCGTCAAGGGCAAGGTCAACAAGCGCGACGACCGCGTGACGCTGTTCGTGGAGGACCTCGCCGTGCCCGACCTGTCCACCGGCTCCGCCGCGCCGCCGCTGCGCGTGACGATCGAGAGCGCGCGGTGCACCCCGGAGCGGGTCGGGAAGTTCAAGGAGGTCCTCGTCGCCCACCCCGGGCCCAGCGAGGTGCACCTGACGCTGCTCGCCGCCAACGGGGCGAGCCACGTCCTGCGGCTCGACGACGGCCTCAAGGTCACCAACTCGGGCGCCCTGATGGGCGACCTCAAGGCGCTGCTCGGGCCGCGCTGCCTGAGCTGAGGGTCGGGGAGGCCGACCGGTCAGAACCGGCCGTGCCGGCCCTCCCCGGCCGCGAACCGCGCGGCGCCGGCGACGGTCTCGGCGTCCAGCGCGGCCCGGCCGTGGGCGAACTCGGCGGCCAGCGCGGCCGGCTCGTCGAGCCCCTCCTGGTCGAGCACCGAGGCCCGGTCGGAGCGCAGGCAGACCTGGGGGAACGCCGCCAGGTCCCGGGCCAGGGCCTGCGCCGCGGACAGCGCCTCCCCGGCGGGCACCACCCGGTTCGCCAGCCCCATGGCATGGGCCTCGGCGGCGTCGACCGCACGCCCGGTGAGGACCAGGTCCATGGCCCGGCTCGTCCCGATCAGGCGGGGCAGGCGCACCGTCCCGCCGTCGATGAGCGGCACACCCCAGCGGCGGCAGAACACCCCGAACACGGCGGTCTCGTCGGCCACCCGCAGGTCGCACCACAGGGCGAGCTCCAGCCCGCCGGCGACCGCGTGCCCGCTCACCGCGGCGATCACCGGCTTGGAGAGCCGGAGCCGGGTCGGTCCCATGGGCCCGTCCCCGTCGGGCTCGGTGCGGTTGCGGTTCCCGGTCGCGACCGCGGTGAGGTCGGCGCCCGCACAGAACGTGCCGCCGGCGCCGTGCAGGACGGCGACCGCGGCCCCGTCGTCGGCCTCGAACCCGCGGAAGGCGTCCGCGAGCGCCCGGGCGGTCGGGCCGTCGACGGCGTTGCGGCGCTCCGGGCGGTCGAGGGTCACGGTCGTCACGGGCCCGTCGCGCTCCACGTGCACGGTCACGGTGTCCCCTTGCCCGTCGCTCCGCTCGCCCCCGGCGACCACCCCAGCGCCGGGCCGAGCTTCGTCGCCATGTCGGTGAGGATCTGGACGTAGTCGTCGTGCTCGAAGGTGAACGGCAGCGCCCAGACCACCTCGCGCACCTCGCGGAACGCCGGGTTCGCGTAGAGCTGTTCGGCGATCTGCTCCGAGGTCCCGATGAGGTCCCGGGCGAAGAGCATCTGCCGCGGCCCGTGGGCGACGGCGGTCCGGGGCGTCCGGTGCTCCACGTAGGCGGCGTAGCGCGCCTTCTGGTCCGCGGTCGCGGAGTCGGTGGGGATGACGACGAGCCCCTGCGCCACCCGGGCGGCCTCGCCGAGCGGGTGCACGGACCGGAACAGCCCGATCTGCTCGTGCTGGATCTGCGCGAAGACCCGGGAGGCGTCGTCGCCCAGGTCGTGGCCCTCGGACTGGATCACGTTGCTCGTCAGCATCGCGAGGCCCTGTTCCCCGGCCCAGCGCACCGAGCGCCGGCTCCCGCCGCCGTACCAGACGCGGTCGGCGAGCCCGGGCGACTGCGGCTGGACGTAGTCCGAGAACGACTCGATGCCGTCGACGCCGGAGAAGGTGCTCGCCGGCTCGCCGCGCAGCAGCCGCAGGAGGCGTTCCACGCGGGTGTAGGTGAGGTCCTCGACGTCCGCGGTGTCGGGGTAGAGCCCGGCCTTGACGTCGTCCCAGTGGATGGGCGGCCCGACGCTGATCCCGGGGTTCATCCGGCCGCCGGAGAGCACGTCGACGGTGCCGAGGTCCTCGGCGTAGCGCAGCGGGTTCTCCCAGCCCAGCGGCGTCACGGCGGTGCCGAACTCGATCCGCGAGGTCCGTTGCGAGGCGGCTGCGAGGATCGCCACCGGCGAGGAGATCCCCGACTGGAAGTGGCGGTGGCGCAGCCAGACCGAGTCGAAGCCCAGCTCCTCGCCGAGGACGATCTCGCGCAGCAGGTACTCGTGGCCGGGTGCGGGGTCGGCGCCGTCGTAGGTGCCGAGGGTCAGGAACCCCTGTCGCTCCAGGGGGACACCGGGTGCGGGCATACCGGGAGCATGCCCCGTCGCTCCGCTCGCCCGGAAGCGATCATGCCGCTCGCGACCACCCCAGGGCGGGCCCGAGCCTCGTTGCCATGTCGGTCAGGATCTGCACGTAGTCCTCGTGCTCGAAGCCGAAGGGCAGCGCGAACACCACCTCGGAGACCTCCCGGAACGCCGCGTGCGCGTACAGCGCCTCCGCGACCTCCTCCGACGTGCCGAGGATGTCGCGGGCGAACAGCAGCCGGCCCGGGCCCTGCGGCGACGACGTGCGGGGCGTGCGGCCCTCGACGTAGGCCGTGTACTTCGCCTTCTGCTCGGCGGTCGCGGTGTCCGTCGGGATGACGACGAGGCCCTGCGAGACCCGCCCCGGGCGGTCGTCGGCGAGGGCCCCGCGGTAGGCGCGGATCGTCCGCGACTGGATGGCGGCGAAGTCCGGCTCCTCGTCCTCGCCGACCCGGACGACCGAGGAGGTCAGCAGGTTGAGCCCCTGCTCGCCGGCCCAGATCGCGGAGCGGTCGCTGGCGGCGCCGTACCAGACCCGGTCGACGAGCCCGGGGGAGTGCGGTTGGACGTGGTCGGAGAAGACCTCGATGCCCTGCGTGCCGGAGAAGGTGCTGGCCGGCTCGCCGCGCAGCAGCGAGAGCAGCCGGCTCACGCGGGTGTAGGTGAAGTCCTCGGCGTCGGCGGTGTCGGGGTAGAGCGACGCCTTGACCTCGTCGAAGTGCCCGGGCGGGCCGACGGAGAGGCCCGGGTTCATCCGGCCCCCGGACAGGACGTCGAGGGTCGAGAGGTCCTCGGCGTAGCGCAGCGGGTTCTCCCAGCCGAGCGGCGTGACCGCCGTGCCGAACTCGATCCGCGAGGTGCGCTGCGACGCTGCGGCCAGGAGGGTCACCGGCGAGGAGACACCGTGCTGCAGGTGCCGGTGGCGCAACCAGACCGAGTCGAAGCCGAGCTCCTCGGCCAGCTCGATCTCGGCGAGCAGGTACTCGTGGCCGGGACGGGGGTCGTCGGGCGAGAACGTCCCGATGGTGAGGAATCCGAGCTTCCCGAGGGGCTCGCCGGGTTGTGGCATGGACCGATCATGCCGCGCCCTTGACCCGTGCGCGTGCCACGGCGCACCGTCGGGGGATGGCCGCACCGACGCAGGACCGCAGCGACGAGCGCACCCCCGAGGTCGACGGGATGCCGGGCTACGCCCCGAAGCAGCCCGGCCTGGAGATGCCCAAGCCGCCCACCTTCTCGAACGTCGAGGAGGAGCGGCTGCACCGCAAGCAGCAGCTCGCCGGCGCGTTCCGGGTGTTCGGCCGGTTCGGCTTCGGGGAGGGGATCGCCGGGCACATCACGGTCCGCGACCCTGAGGACCCGCACATGTTCTGGGTCAACCCCTTCGGCATGAGCTTCCGGCACATCCGGGTCTCCGACCTCATCGCCGTGAACCACGAGGGCGAGGTCGTGTACGGGAACAGGCCGGTCAACCAGGCGGGCTTCGTCATCCACTCCGCGGTCCACCAGGCGCACCCCGAGGTCGTCGCGGCCGCCCACGCGCACTCGGTGTACGGCAAGGCGTGGAGCTCGCTGGGCCGCCCGCTCGATCCGATCACCCAGGACGCCTGCACCCTCTACGAGAACCACGGCGTGGTCACCGAGGGCCGCGGCGCCGTGGTGCTCGACCCCGAGGTGGGCCGCGCGCTGGCCACCGGGCTGACCGGTCGCAAGATGGTGTTCCACCAGAACCACGGGATCTTCACCGTGGGCGACACCGTCGCCGAGGCGGCGTGGTGGTTCATCAACACCGAGCGCAACTGCCAGGCCCAGCTGCTCGCCGAGGCCGCCGGCACGCCCACGCAGATCGACCACGTCAACGCGAAGTTCTCCGCCGAGCAGACCGGGTCGGCCTACGCCGGCTGGTTCTCGTTCCAGCCGATCTGGGACGAGATCGTCCGGACCGACCCCGACCTGTTCGACTAGGTGGCCGTAGGCCTCGTGAGCACTTCGCGGTGCTATAACCCCGCCAACTGCTCACGAGGCCGGAGGCCACATACCGATGATCGTCGACGCCCACGTCCACGTCGCCCACCTCGCCCGGCTCAAGGTGTCGTGGGACCAGTGGATGGGGGCGGCCGGCGACGCCGAGGCCTGGGCGTCGTTGTACGACGAGGACGGTGCCCCGGTCCCGGAGCGCGTCAGCCGCTACTTCGCGGGCGAGGGCGTCGACCGGGTGCTGATGTTCTGCGAGTACAGCCCGAAGGCGACCGGCTGGCAGACCGTCGAGGACCTGCTGCCGATCGTCGAGCACGATCCGCAGCGCTTCCGCATCGTCGCGAACGTCAACCCGCACGTGCACCACCCGGTGGCGAAGGAGCTCGACCGGCAGCTCGACCACGGCGCCGTCGCCCTGAAGATCCACCCGGTGCACGCGGGGATCGCCCCGAACGACCGCGAGCTGTACCCGGCCTACGCCCGCTGCGTCGAGAGGGGCGTGCCGGTGATCGTCCACACCGGGCCGTCGTTCTTCCCGGGGGCCACCTCGAAGCACGGCGACCCGGTCCTCATCGACGACGTCCTGCGCGACTTCCCCGACCTCACGGTGGTCCTCGCCCACGGCGGCCGTGGCTGGAGCTACGACGCCGCGGCGTCGCTCGCCCTCACGCGCGAGAACGTGTGGCTCGACCTCGCCGGCCTGCCGCCCAAGCGCCTGCCGACCTACTACGCGAGCTTCGGCGTGGAGCGGATCGCGGCGAAGGCGATCTTCGGCACCGACTCGCCGGCCGCGAGCCCGTCGCGCAACGTCGCCGCCGTGCGCGACCTCGGTCTGCCCGGGCACCTCACCGACGCCGTCCTCGGCGGCAACGCCGTGAAGGTCTTCCCGCGCCTGTGACGCCTGTGTGCCGGGACCGGCCCGCGGGGTAGTACGCACCCATGGCCATCGCAACGACGAACCCCGCGACCGGCGAGACCGTCCAGGAGTTCGACTCCCTCACCGAGCAGGAGCTCGAGGACCGGATCCAGCGCAGCTGGG
The DNA here is from genome assembly GCF_042653685.1 of Actinomycetospora atypica. NCBI lineage: Bacteria > Bacillati > Actinomycetota > Actinomycetes > Pseudonocardiales > Pseudonocardiaceae > Actinomycetospora > Actinomycetospora atypica. The sequence continues at coordinate 161,490 of NZ_JBHSIV010000007.1, forward strand.
ACGCCTTCCAGAGCTACCGCGACACGACGTTCGAGCAGCGCTCCGGCTGGATGCGCGCCGCCGCCGACATCCTCGACGCCGAGGTCGACCACCTGGCCGAGCTCGCCACCCTCGAGATGGGCAAGACCTTCGCCGCGGCGAAGGCCGAGGTCGGCAAGTGCGCCCTGGGCTGCCGCTGGTACGCCGACCACGCCGCCGACCACCTCGCCGACCACCCGTGGGACCCCGCGGACGCCCCCGAGAACGCCCGCGTGTTCACCCGCTACCAGCCGCTCGGGCCGGTCCTGGCGATCATGCCGTGGAACTTCCCGTACTGGCAGGTCTTCCGCTTCCTGTGCCCGGCGCTCATGGCCGGGAACACGGGCCTGCTCAAGCACGCGTCGAACGTCCCGCAGGTCGCGCTGGCCATCGAGGACGTGCTCGTGCGGGCCGGCTTCCCGGAGGGCGTGTTCCAGACGCTGCTCATCGGGTCCTCGATGATCGAGGCCATGGTCGACGACGACCGCGTCCGCGGCGTCACCCTCACCGGCAGCGAGCCGGCCGGCCGCGAGGTCGGGGCCCGGGCCGGGAAGAACGTCAAGACGAGCGTCCTCGAGCTCGGCGGCAGCGACGCGTTCATCGTCATGCCCTCGGCCGACCTCGACGCCACCGCCGACGCGGCCGTCGCCTCGCGCACCCTCAACAACGGCCAGTCCTGCATCAACGCCAAGCGGATCATCGTCCACGAGCAGGTGGCCGACGAGTTCCAGCGCCTCCTCGTGGAGAAGATGGAGGCGCTCAAGGTGGGCGACCCGATGGCCGAGGACACCGACCTCGGCCCGATGTCGGGGCCGCAGGGCCTGGAGGAGCTCGACAAGCAGGTGCAGGACTCGGTCGCCGCAGGCGCCAAGCTCCTCACCGGCGGCAAGCCGATGGAGGGCCGGGGGAACTACTACCCGCCGTCGGTGCTCGCCGAGATCCCGAAGGACGCCCCGGCGTACTACGAGGAGCTCTTCGGCCCCGTCGCGCTGTTCTTCCGCGCGAAGGACCTCGACGAGGCCATCGCCATCGCCAACGACTCGAGCTTCGGTCTCGGCGGCAGCGCCTGGACCCAGGACGCGGACGAGGCGGAGCGGCTGGTCAACGAGGTCGAGACCGGCATGATGAACATCAACAAGATCACCGCCTCGACGCCGGAGGTCCCCTTCGGCGGGGCCAAGAACTCGGGCTACGGCCGTGAGCTCGCGAGCTTCGGGACGCAGACCTTCACCAACGCGAAGACGGTGTGGATTCAGTGACGACGTTCGGCGGGGTCGCCCATGTCGCGTTCGTCGTGCGCGACATGGCGGCCGCCGCCGAGTTCTACGGGCGCGTCCTGGGCTTCGAGGCGGTCACCGACCGGCTCGAGGGCCCGCCCGGGGCGCGGCACCCGCGGCAGCTGCTGCGCCACCCCGGCTCGGGGATGACGCTCGGCATCCACGAGCCGCTCGACGGGTCGGGCGAGCGGTTCAGCCCGCAGCGCACGGGGCTCGACCACGTCGCGGTGTCGGTCCCCGACCGGCAGGCCCTCGACGCGTGGGCCGCCCACCTCGACGCCCACGGCGTCGAGCACTCGCCGGTCCGCGACATCGGCTACGCGCAGTTCGTCTCCTTCGGCGACCCCGACGGGATCGCCTGGGAGATCTGGCTCCCGACGGGCTGACGCGTCACGTCAGGGACGCGAACGCCGCCCGGGCCGCCGGGGCCCACGCCTCGTGGCAGGTGTGGAACACCTCGGCGGCGCGGGCGCCGGCCCAGTCGGTGGGCAGCAGCTCGGCCGGCAGCTGCGGGTCGAGGAACGGGAAGCGCCGCCACGCGTCGACGAGCCGGACCTGGGCGGCGAGCACGGCCGCCGGGTCGTCGGGGGCCGGCTCGATGGCGGTGAAGCGGTCGGCGAAGTCGGCGTAGCGGGCCTCCAGCTCGCGCAGGTCCCAGGCCTGGGCCACGAGCTCGGCGTCGGAGAGCCCCCCGTGGGTGCCGCCGACCACCACGAGCGCGGTGTCGTCGAGCCCGACGTCCGCGAGCGCCCGGTGGGCCTCCCCGACGCGGGCGGCGTCGGGGCACACCCAGACGCCGGCGGCGGGGGAACCCAGGCCGGCCCACGCGAGCTGGGTGCGGAGCTGGTGGCGCAGGGCCCGCTGGGCCTCGGGCACGCTCACGACGAGCACCAGCCACCGGCCGTCCCACGGCTCGCGCCGGGTGCCGTGGGCGTAGATGCGGGCCGCGCCCTCGGAGAGCAGCCGCCGGCCGCCCGTGGTCAGCGACCAGCGGACCCGTCGTCCGGACCGCTCCGAGACCACCACCTCGTCGGCGGCGGTGCGGGCCAGGGCCTGGCGGGCCGACTTCTCCTCGACCCCCACGCAGCCGAGCGCGTCGAGCAGGGTCTGGGTCCACACCGGTTCGCCGGCCGGAAGCACGAACTCGCCCAGCACCGTGAGCAGCAGCGAGCGGGCGCTGGTGGCGGCCACCTCGCGGCGCCGGGAGAAGGCGTCCCCGCTCTGCACTCCCGCGGACGCCATGGGCGCCGATCGTAGGGCGCGGTTAGCGTGCGTGGCGTGTCCGGCTCGCCGATCCCGCCCCCTGACCTCGGTACCGCTGACCTCCGTACCGCCGACCGCGACCACGTCTGGCACCCCTACGGGCCGATGCCCGGGCGGACCGACCCGCTCGTGGTGCGCTCGGCGCGGGGGGTGCGGCTCACGCTCGACGACGGCCGCGAGCTCGTCGACGGGATGAGCTCGTGGTGGGCGGCGGTGCACGGCTACCGGCACCCCGCGCTCGACGCCGCGGTGCACGCCGACGAGTTCAGCCACGTCATGTTCGGCGGGCTCACCCACGAGCCGGCGGTCGCGCTCGCGACGCTCCTCGTCGAGATCACCCCCGAGCCGCTGCAGCACGTCTTCCTCGCCGACTCGGGGTCGATCTCGATCGAGGTCGCCGTGAAGATGTGCCTGCAGTACCAGCGCGCGCGGGGCCGCCCGGAGCGCACGCGGATGATGACCTGGCGCGGCGGCTACCACGGCGACACCTTCGCGGCGATGAGCGTCTGCGACCCCGACGGCGGCATGCACGCGCTGTGGAAGGGCTTCCTGCCCGAGCAGGTCTTCGCCGACGTCCCGCCCCCCGCGAACCCCACCGAGTACGACGAGGCCTACGACGCCCACCTCGCGCAGGTGGCGGCGGAGCACGCGGGGGAGCTGGCGGGCATCGTCGTCGAGCCCGTGGTGCAGGGGGCGGGCGGCATGCGCTTCCACGACCCGCGCCACCTCGCGGCGCTGCGCGCGATCGCCGACGAGCACGACCTCGTCCTCGTGTTCGACGAGATCGCGACCGGCTTCGGGCGCACCGGGGAACTGTTCGCGGCCCACCACGCCGGGGTCGCGCCCGACGTGCTGTGCGTGGGCAAGGCCCTGACCGGCGGCTACCTGTCGATGGCGGCGGCCCTGTGCACCCCGGAGGTCGCGGCCGCGGTCAGCGACGAGCGCGGCGGCGGCGGCCTGGCCCACGGCCCGACGTTCATGGGCAACCCGCTGGCGGCGCGGGTCGCGCTCGCGAGCGTCCGGGAGCTGCTGCGCCGCGACTGGCGCGGCGAGGTCGCCGCGATCCACGAGACCCTGACGACCGGCCTGGCCCCCGCCCGCGAGCTGCCGGGGGTCCGCGACGTGCGCACGCTGGGCGCCATCGGGGTCGTGCAGCTCGACCACCCCGTCGACGTGCCGGCCGCCCAGGCCGCGGCCGAGGAGCACGGGGTGTGGCTGCGCCCGTTCCGCGACCTGATCTACACGATGCCGCCCTTCGTCACCGGGCCCGGGGACGTCGCGCGGATCGCGGGCGCGGTCCTCGCAGCGGCGGCCGCCGGCTGAGTCCGCGTGTGGGCCGCGTGTGACGACTGGGTGTCCGGAACCCAAGAGGGTCCCTCACGCGACCAAAGCGCGGGTAAAGACCATGATCACCTGATCGGCGCACCCGTGCGGCGGGGACCACAGGGCCGGACGGAGCAGCGCTGCCGAGAGTGAGGACATCGGCGGGCGTCGTCACCCCGCCCGGCGTCGAGGCACCGGGACGAAGCTTTCCCGGTACCGCGAGTCACGTGAACGGCCGGTGAACCGGATCGTCCGTGCCCGGACTGCGGCAGACTCCGGCGGCAGCAGACACGACTGCCGCCCCGCCCCTCGACGGCGACCGGCGCAGACCGCCCCGGGCACGCGGGCTCCCCGCGCGACGACGACGTCGCGCGTCCCGCGGTGCCGAGACGACGACGCCGGAGGACTGGCACACCCATGCGCGCCCCCGCCCCCACCCCACCGACGTCCCGCTCCGGCGGGACGGCCGGAGCCCTCACGGGCTTCCGCTCGACCGTCCGCTACGACCTGCCGGCCTCGCTGGTGGTCTTCCTCGTCGCCGTGCCGCTCTCGCTCGGCATCGCGGTGGCCTCCGACGCCCCGCTGACCGCGGGACTGATCGCCGCCGCGGTCGGCGGCATCGTCGCCGGCGCCCTCGGCGGCTCGCCGCTGCAGGTCAGCGGCCCGGCCGCCGGCCTCACCGTCATCGTCGCCGACCTGGTCAACCGGTTCGGCTGGGGCGTCACCTGCGCGATCACCGTCGCCGCGGGCCTGCTCCAGATCCTCTTCGGCTGCACCCGGGTCGGCCGGGCCGCGCTCGCGATCTCCCCGGCCGTGGTGCACGGGATGCTCGCCGGCATCGGCGTGACGATCGTGCTCGGCCAGCTCCACGTGGTGCTCGGCGGCGAGCAGCAGGACGACGCGCTCGCCAACGTGCTCGCCCTGCCCGGCCAGGTGCTCTCCGCGCACGGCCCCGCGACGATGCTCGGGCTCGCCGTCATCGCGGTCCTGCTCGCCTGGCCGAGGCTCCCGGACGCGGTGCCCGGGTGGGTCCGGGGCATCCCGGCGCCGCTGCTCGCGGTCGTCGCGCTGACCGTCGTCGCCGCGCTGTCCGCGCTCCCGGTCGACCGCGTCGAGGTCGGCGGGTCCGTGCTCGACGCGATCGCCCTGCCGGTCCTGCCCACCTCCGACCTGGGCGGCGTGGTCGTGGGCGTGTTCACCGTCGCCATCATCGCCTCGATCGAGAGCCTGCTCTCCGCCGTGGCGGTCGAGCGGATGCGCCCGGGTACCTCGACCAACCTCGACCGCGAGCTGGTCGGCCAGGGCGCCGGCAACACCCTCTCGGGTCTCCTCGGCGGCCTCCCCATCACCGGGGTGATCGTCCGCAGCTCCACCAACGCCGCCGCGGGCGCCCGCACCCGCGCCTCGGCGATCCTGCACGGCGTCTGGATCGTCGTCTTCTCGATCGCCCTGCTCGGCCTGGTCCAGCAGATCCCGATGGCCGTGCTCGCGGGCCTGCTCGTCCACATCGGCGCGAAGCTCGTCAACGTCGGGCACATGCGGGAGCTGCACCGCCACGGCGAGTTCCCGGTCTACGTCGTGACGATCCTCGGCGTCGTGTTCGTCGACCTGCTGACCGGCGTGCTCGTGGGGCTGGGTCTCGCGCTGCTCATGGTCCTGCGCCGCGTGGTGTGGGCGTCGATCGAGGTCCAGGCGCCCCGGGCCGACGAGACCGGACCGTGGCGCAAGGGCGAGACCTGGCACGTCGTCGTCGAGGGCGCGCTGTGCTTCCTGTCGGTCCCGCGCCTCTCGCGCCGCCTCGCCCGCATCCCCGAGGGCGCCGACGTCGTCGTCGACCTCGTCACCGACTACCTCGACCACGCGGCCTTCGACCACCTCTCCGAGTGGGAGGCGCGCCATCGACTCGCCGGCGGCACGGTGCGCGTCGACGAGGTGGGCACGATGGGCCTCGTCGCCCGCCGCGAGTCGACCGCCGGCGGCCCCGGCGACCGCCGCCCCGGCCCCGTGCCGCGCTTCCTCGCCCCCTGGTCGGTCTGGCAGTCCGAGCACGACGCCGCGGACGGCGCGGGTCGGGGCCACGGCCGTCCCGACGATGCCGACCCCGTCCTCACCGGCCTGCGGGAGTACCACCGCCGGGCCGCGGGCCTCGTCGCGCCGTACCTGTCCGACCTCACCGACGGGCAGGCCCCGCACGCCTGGTTCCTCACCTGCAGCGACTCGCGCGTGGTCCCCAACGTCATCACCTCGTCGGGCCCCGGCGACCTGTTCACGGTGCGCAACGTCGGCAACCTCGCGCCGCTGGGCACCGCCGGCGACGACTCCGTGGGCGCCACCGTCGAGTACGCCCTCGACGTCCTGCACGTGCCGACCCTCGTCGTCTGCGGGCACTCCGGGTGCGGGGCGATGCAGGCCGTCGTCCGGGAGTCCGGCGGCGACGGCCCCCTGGGCCGCTGGCTCTCCGGGGCCGCCGAGTCGCGGTCGCGGTGGACGGCGAGGCACCCCGTCGGCGAGCACGCGGCGGCGGCCGGCGCGAGCGACGTCGACCAGCTGGCGATGGTGAACGTCGCCGTGCAGCTCGACCGCCTGGCCCGCCACCCCGGGGTCGCGAAGGCCGTCGAGGAGGGCCGGGTGCGCCTCGTCGGGCTGTTCCTCGACATCGCCTCGGCGCGGATGTCGGTCCTCGACGGCGACCGCTTCGTCCCCGCCTCGACCGATCGGATCGGGGCGGGCGCCTCGGCGACGAAGCCCGAGCCGGCCACCACGGCCTTCGCGGCCGGGAGCGCGGGGCTCACCTAGGCCCGCGGGCTTAGGGTCTGGGGCCGTGGACGATCCCCTGGCCTGGCTCGACGACACCGCGCAGGCCCGTCAGGCGGCGGGCCTGCGCCGGGTGCTGGCGCCGCGCGACGTCGTCGAGCCGCTCGTCGACCTCGCCTCCAACGACTACCTGGGCCTCGCCCGCGACGCCCGGGTGATCGAGGGGGCGGTGGTGGCGACCCGCACGTGGGGGGCCGGGTCGACCGGCTCGCGGCTCGTCACCGGCACCACCCGGCTGCACGCCGAGCTCGAGGAGGCGCTCGCGGCCTTCGTCGGGACGGCCGGCGCCCTGGTGTTCTCCAGCGGCTACACCGCGAACCTCGGCGCGGTGACCGCCCTGTCGGGACGCGGCGCCGTGGTGGTCAGCGACGTCGCGGCGCACGCCTCGCTCGTCGACGCGGCCCGCCTGTCGCGGGCGCGGGTGGTCGTCGCGCGCTGTTCGGCGCCCGACGAGGTCGACCGGCACCTGGCCGCGGCGCCGGAGACGCGGCGCCTGGTGGTCACCGACGGGGTCGACTCGGTCGACGGCGGCCTCGCCCCGCTGGCGGCGCTGCACGCGGTGTGCCGCGCGCGGGGGGCGGTACTGCTCGTCGACGACGCCCACGGGCTCGGCGTGCGCGGGCCGGGCGGCGCGGGCCTCGTCGCGGAGGCGGGCCTGGCGGGGGAGCCGGACGTGGTCACCACCGCGACGCTGTCGAAGTCGCTGGGCTCGCAGGGCGGCGTGGTGCTCGGGTCGGCCGCCGTGATCGCGCACCTCGTCGACGCCGCCCGGGCGTTCATCTTCGACACCGGGCTCGCCCCGGGTTCCGTCGGCGCCGCCCTCACCGCCCTCGGGGTGCTGCGCGACGAGCCCGAGCGGGTCGCGGCGCTGCACCGGGCCGCGGCGGCGGTGGCGGCCTCGGCGCGGTCGGCCGCCCCGGAGCTCGGGGTGGCGGACCCGACCGCGGCGATGGTGCCCGTGGTGCTCGGTGAGCCCGACCTCGCCGTCGCCGCCCGCGACGCCTGCGCCGCCGCCGGCCTGCGGGCCGGCTGCTTCCGGCCGCCGTCGGTGCCCGAGGGCACGTCGCGCCTGCGGCTCACCGCCCGGGCCGACCTCTCCGCCGACGACCTCGCCCTGGTCGACCGGGTCCTGGGGGAGGTGCTGCCCGCCGTGCTGGGGCGCACGGGCGTGAGCGCCGGGTGAGTGGCATCCTGGTCGTGCACTACTGAATCGATGAGGAGGATCGGCGTGACCGTCACGGACAGCCCCCAGGCGTTCCGGCTCTGGCACTGCGGCCGGTGCCGACGCCCGCTGGCCGAGGCTCCCGACTACCTGCGCTGCACCTGCTGCGGCGCCGTCCACGACGTCGACGGGACCCCGCGTCCCGACGTCGAGGCGGCCGAGCGCCCCGCGCCCGACCCCCACGCCGTCCGCGTGCGCGTCTGGTCGTAGTCCCTTCCCGACGACGAGGGCGGCGGGCTGACCCCGCCGGGCCTCTCCCGCAGGCATGACGTCGCGCTCGACATGATCGACTGTCCAGCGGGCGCAGGGCGCCTACCCTCGGGCCCGTGCGGACGATGATCGTCACCGGGACCGGCACCGGCGTGGGGAAGACGGTGGTCACGGCCGCCGTCGCCGCGCTCGCCGCCGCGGCGGGGCAGCGGGTGGTCGTCGTGAAGCCGGCCCAGACCGGGATCGCGCCGGGGGAGCCGGGCGACCTCGCGGACGTCGAGCGGCTGACCGGCGGGCGGGTGGGCACCCTTGAGCTCGCCCGCTACCCCGAGCCGCTGGCCCCGGCCACCGCCGCCCGCCGCAGCGGGCTCGAGCCCCTGCACATCGTCACCGTCGAGCAGGCGCTCCGGGACGTCCAGGCCGACCTCGTCCTCGTCGAGGGCGCCGGCGGCCTGCTCGTCCGGCTCAACGACGAGGCCGAGACCCTCGCCGACCTCGACCTCCCGGTCCTGCTGGTCGCCTCCGCCGGGCTCGGGGTGCTCAACACCGCCGCGCTCACCGCCGAGGCGCTCCGGAGCCGGGGCCGGGAGCTCGTCGGGACCGTCGTCGGCGCCTACCCGGAGCAGCCCGACCTGGCGGAGCGGACGAACCTCGGCGACCTGCCCGTCGTCACCGGCGCCCCGCTGCTCGGGGTGCTGCCGGCCGGTCTCGGCGACGCCGATCCCGCGGCCCTCGAGCGCGCCGCCCGGTGTGGCCTGCATCCCCTCCTGGGTGGGCAGTGGATCGAGCCGGAGTCGTGAGGCAGACTCCGCGGAGTTGGACCCCCGACGCATTGGAGCGACGCGTGACGACGGCGAGCACCGCCACCCAGACCACCGGTGAGGGCACGCCCGACATCCTCGCCGTCGCCCGTGAGCAGGTCCTCGAGCGCGGGGAGGGGCTGAGCGAGGAGCAGGTCCTCGCCGTGCTCCAGCTGCCCGCCGACCGACTGACCGAGGCGCTCGCGCTGGCCCACGAGGTGCGCATGCGCTACTGCGGGCCCGACGTCGAGGTCGAGGGCATCGTCAGCCTCAAGACCGGCGGCTGCCCCGAGGACTGCCACTTCTGCTCCCAGTCGGGCCTGTTCGAGTCCCCGGTGCGTGCCGCGTGGCTCGACAAGGACCGCCTGGTCGAGGCCGCGAAGCAGACCGCGAAGACCGGGGCCACCGAGTTCTGCATCGTCGCCGCGGTCCGGGGGCCGGACGAGAAGCTCATGGAGCAGATCCGGGTCGGGGTCGCCGCGATCCGCGCCGAGGTCGACATCAACGTCGCCTGCTCGCTGGGGATGCTGGACCAGGACCAGGTCGACCGGCTCGCCGCGATGGGCGTGCACCGCTACAACCACAACCTCGAGACCGCGCGCAGCCACTTCCCGGAGGTCGTCACCACCCACACGTGGGAGGAGCGCTGGGAGACCCTGCAGATGGTGCGGGCCGCGGGCATGGAGGTCTGCTGCGGCGGCATCATCGGGATGGGGGAGACCCTGGCCCAGCGGGCGGAGTTCGCGGTGCAGCTCGCGTCGCTGGAGCCCGACGAGGTCCCGATGAACTTCCTGATCCCGAACCCGGGCACCCCGTTCGCGCACCTCGACGTGCCGCAGGGCCCCGACGCGCTCATGACGATCGCGGCGTTCCGGCTCGCGATGCCGAAGACGGTGCTGCGCTTCGCAGGCGGGCGCGAGCTCACCCTCGGCGACCTCGGCGCGGAGCAGGGGATGCTCGGCGGGGTTAACGCGATCATCGTCGGGAACTACCTGACCAACCTGGGGCGCCCGGCCGAGCAGGACCTCGAGATGCTCGAGACCCTCAAGATGCCGATCAAGGCCCTGAACGACACGCTGTAAGACGATGTACTGCTCCTTCTGCGGCGGCGAGGCCGCGTCCGGCGACCACGAGCACTGCCGGGCGCGCCTCGCACTGATCGACCCGCCGCGCTACTGCCCCGAGTGCGCCCGCCGGATGGTGGTGCAGGTCGACCCCATGGGGTGGACCGCCCGGTGCAGCCGCCACGGGGAGACCACCAGCGCGGCGCGGGCGCAGCGGTGAGCCCGGAGGCCACGGGAGACGCAGCGCAGCGGAGCTCGACCCGGTGAGCGAGGAGTTCGTCGTCGAGCCCCCGCGCGGGATGCTCTCGCGCGCCGAGCTGCTCGACGACGTCCGCCCGACGGCGCTGACGGCGGCCCTCGTCGTCGTCGCGGGCGCGGTGCTGGGGCTGCTGTGGGCCCTCGTCGCGCCCGGGCAGGCGACCGTCACCACCGCGACCGGGGCGAGCTCGGCGCTGGCCGCCGAGTCCGACCACGTCTTCGACGCGACCGCGATCTTCTTCCTGCTCGCGACGGCCTACGGGGTCGTCGTCGGGGTGCTCGCGTGGCGGCGCCGGACGCGGCGCGGGCCGGTGACGCTGCTCGGGATCGCGATCGCGACGACCGCCGGGGCGTGGGTCGCGGCCTTCGTCGGGACCCGGCTCGCGGGCGTGCTCACCGACCGCCGGCCGCTCGGGGTGCTGCTCGACCGCGCCCAGGCCAGCGGCAGCACCACCCCGGGCCCGCCGATCCCCGCGACGCTCTCCACGATCCCGGCCACCATCGGCTCGTTCTGGACGGTGCTCGGCGCCGGGATCGGCGCGGTGCTGGCCTACCTGCTCTGCGCGATCGCCCTCGGCGAGGACGACCTCGACCGGCCCTGAGGTCTAGTTGTCCGACGAGGGCACGGCGAACTTCGCCGTCGGCGCCCACACCGCGTGCAGCTGGGAGAGCAGCGTCGCCTCGCGGGCCATCGCGTGCGACACCAGCTGCAGCCGGGCCTTCGGGCAGGTCTGCTCGAGCAGCTCCTGCCGGTCGTCGAGCGGGAGCAGGCAGTCGGCCGCGAGGAGGTGCGGCAGGACCGTCACGTCGGTGTCCTCGGGAGCCTCGTCGGACAGCGTCGTGTCGATCGGCGGGGCCTCGCCCTCGTCGTCGGCCATCGACGGGTCGGCCTCGGCCGCCGCGGCGTCGACCCCGCGCCGGTAGCTGCGCGCGGTGGTGCAGTAGCGCCGGTGCGCCGCGCGGGCCATGCGCTCGAGCGGCTCGAGCTCGGCCGGGTCGTCGCCCTCGAGGTCGGGCAGCCACTCGATCGACGCCGTCAGGTAGGGCGCCGAGGTGTCGTCGACCGACAGCAGCCGGAAGCGGCGGTCACCGACGGTGAGCACGTCGAAGCGCCCGTCGGGCAGGCGGCGGACCTCGCGCAGGGCGGCCGTGCAGCCGATCTCGTGCAGCCCCTCGGGGCCGTCGTCGGGACCCCAGCCCTCGCGGACGGCGACCACGCCGAACTGCTTGCCGGGCACGGTGCCGGTGACGAGGTCGATGGTCATCTGCCGGTAGCGCGGCTCGAAGATGTGCAGTGGGAGAGGTGCCCCGGGCATCAGCACCGTGCCCAACGGGAACAGGGGCATCGTCTCGACCACGCGCATCAAGCTACGGCCCCGGGCGCGCGACTGCCGGATGGAAAGTCCGGGTACTCCGCGCGGCTCAGGAGCTCCCGGACGGGTCGCAGGACGGCGGGCGCAGGGTCGCGAAGGGGTCGGTGACCCGCAGGGCGCGCTCGGAGAACCGGAAGAGCGCGGCCGGCCGGCCGCCCGACGGCCCCGGCGCGGCGGTGGTCCCGGTCGGCACCAGCACCCCCCGCCGGGTGAGCACCCGCTGCAGGTTGGTCGCCGACACGCGGTGGCCCAGGGCGGCGGCGTAGAGGCGGCGCAGCTCGGAGATCGTGAACGCCTCGGGGGCGAGGGCGAACCCGATGTTGGTGTAGGAGAGCTTGGCCCGGAGCCGCTCCAGCCCGGCGCGGGTGATGTCGCCGTGGTCGAAGGCCGTGGGCGGGAGGGCGTCGACCGGGTGCCACGCGGTGTCGGCGGGGACGGCCGGGTCGGCGTCGGAGGGGACCAGCCCGACGAAGGCCGTGGCCACCCGGCGGGGCGCGGGTCCGCGGTGCGGGTCGGAGAACACCGAGAGCTGCTCGACGTGCGCGACCTCCGCGAGGTCGACCTTCTCGGCCAGGTGCCGCCGGACCGAGGCCTCCACGTCCTCGGCCGCGCCGAGGCGCCCGCCGGGCAGCGCCCAGCGACCGTCTTGCGGCTCCCGGGCCCGCTGCCACAGCAGGACCGAGGGCACTGTTCCCGTGATCCGCAGGACGACGGCCAGCACGTCGTGCGCGATCAGGCCCTCGGCCTCCACGACCGCCACGGTAGCCCTCCGTGACGAACACCCCCGAGCGGACGGCCGGATGTGGGCTGGGTCATGGCTGCACGGACGGGGGGTGCGCCGGGGGAGCACGCCGCGTACTGTCGGCCATGTTTTCGACCAACAGGCGAAAACCTCGGAGAGTTCCGGGACGCGTCCGGAGCAGGGCGCCCGCCCCGGGGGAGGACACCGGCCATGACTGTCATCGCCGACCCGGACACCGGGGCACACGAGCCCGCGACCGACCTCGTCGAACCCCGGTCGCTGACCGACGCGGACGAGATCGGGAGCTGGGCCGCGGAGATCCGCCGGCTCGCCCGCGAGCGCGACGCGGTGGTCCTGGCGCACAACTACCAGCGCCCCGAGATCCAGGACGTCGCCGACCACACCGGCGACTCGCTGGCGCTCTCCCGCATCGCCGCGGCCTCGGACGCGAGCACCATCGTCTTCTGCGGCGTCCACTTCATGGCCGAGACCGCGAAGATCCTCGCGCCGGAGAAGACGGTGCTGATCCCCGACGAGCGCGCCGGCTGCTCGCTCGCCGACTCGATCTCCGCCGACGAGCTCCGCGCCTGGAAGGCCGAGCACCCGGGGGCGGTCGTCGTCTCCTACGTCAACACCACGGCCGCGGTGAAGGCCGAGACCGACGTCTGCTGCACCTCGTCGAACGCCGTCGAGGTGGTCGCCTCGATCGACCCCGACCGCGAGGTCCTCTTCCTGCCCGACCAGTTCCTCGGCGCCCACGTCCGCCGCGTCACCGGTCGCGAGAACCTGCACGTCTGGGCCGGCGAGTGCCACGTGCACGCCGGGATCAACGGCGCCGCGCTCACCGCGAAGGCCCAGGCCGACCCCGACGCCGACCTGTTCGTCCACCCCGAGTGCGGGTGCGCCACCAGCGCCCTCTACCTCGCCGGGACCGGCGCGGTGCCCGCCGAGCAGGTCCACATCCTCTCGACCGGCGGCATGCTCGACGCCGCCAAGAACACGACGAAGGCCAGCGTGCTCGTCGCCACCGAGGTCGGGATGCTCCACCAGCTGCGCCGGGCCAACCCGCTGGTCGACTTCCGCGCGGTGAACGACCGCGCGTCGTGCGGCTACATGAAGATGATCACGCCGGGCGCGCTGCTGCGGGCCCTGCGCGAGGGCCGCGACGAGGTCGTCGTCGACCCGGCCACCGCCGCGGCGGCGCGCGCCTCGGTGCAGCGGATGATCGCGATCGGGCAGCCCGGGGGCGGGGAATGACCGCCGAGTGCGACCTCGTCGTCGTCGGCTCCGGGGTGGCCGGCCTCTCCGCCGCCACCGAGGCCGCGCGGCACGGCCTGCGGGTCGTCGTCGTCACCAAGGACGCGCCCGACGAGGGCTCCACGCGCTGGGCCCAGGGCGGCATCGCCGTGGTCCTGGGCGACATCGCCGGCGACACCGTCGAGGCGCACGTGGCCGACACCCTCGCCGCCGGCGGCGGGCTCGTCGACGAGGCCGCCACCCGCGGCATCCTCGGCGGCGGCCGGGCCGCGGTCGAGGCCCTGCGCACCGACGGCGCCCGTTTCGACGTCCACGGAGCGCGCCTGGCGCGCACCCGCGAGGGGGGCCACGGCACCACCCGCGTGATCCACGCCGGGGGCGACGCCACCGGCGCCGAGGTCGAGCGGGCCCTGCTCGCCGCGCTGCCCGGCGACATCACCGTGCTCGCGGGCCACACGGCGGTCGCCGTGCGCCGCGACCCGCGGGTCACCGGCCTCGACGTCGTCGACGACGCCGGGGTCCCGGGCCACGTCGCGGCCCCGGCCGTCCTGCTCGCCACCGGCGGCATCGGCGCGCTCTACGAGACGACGACGAACCCCGCGGTCGCCACCGCCGACGGCTGGGCGCTGGCCCTGCGCGCCGGGGCGTCGCTCGCCGACGTCGAGTTCGTGCAGTTCCACCCCACCGCCCTGGCCGTCCCCGGCCTCGTCGGGCGGGCACCCCTGGTCACCGAGGCCCTGCGCGGCGAGGGCGCGCACCTGCTCGACCTCGCCGGGCGCGGCGTCATGGACGACGTCGACCCGCGCGGCGACCTCGCCCCGCGCGACGTCGTCGCCGGCGCCATCACCGCGGTCCTCGCCCGCACCGGCACCGACCACGTGCTGCTCGACGCCACCGGGGTGCCCGACGTGGCGCGCCGGTTCCCGACGGTGGCCGCCTCCTGCGCCGCCATCGGGGTCGACCTCGCCCGCGAGCCGATCCCGGTCCGCCCCGCTCAGCACTACGCGTGCGGCGGCATCGTTACCGACACCCGCGGCCGCACCGGGGTGCCGGGCCTGTGGGCCGCCGGGGAGGTCGCGCGCACGGGCCTGCACGGCGCCAACCGGCTCGCGTCGAACAGCCTGCTCGAGGGCCTCGTCGTGGGCCGGCGCGCGGGCGCGGACGTCGTCGCCGCGCTGGCCGGGCCGCGCCCGGTGGCCGCACCGACCGGCCCCGTCCCGACGAGCGCCCCGGCCGCCGATCGCGCCGTCCTGCAGCGCGCGATGAGCCGCCACGCCTCGGTGGGGCGCGACGCGGCGGGCCTCGCCGCCGCCTCCGACGCGATCGAGTCGACGACCGCCGAGCGGGCGCTCGACTCGCGGGCGGCCGTCGAGGACGCCGCCCTCACCCTCGCGGCGGGCGCGGTGCTCGCCGCCGCCGGGTCGCGCACCGAGTCGCGCGGCTGCCACCTGCGCAGCGACCGCCCCCGGCGCGACGACCGCTGGCAGGCCTCGTCGGTCGCCGTCACGCTCGTCGACGGCCGGCTGCGCCTCGGACCCCTCGACGACCGACTGGGAGAAGTCGCATGACCGCGATCGCCCTGCCCCCGGGCCTCGACGCCGGCGAGATCGACGCCGTCGTCGACCGGGCCCTCGACGAGGACCTGCGCGACGGCCCCGACCGCACCACCGCCGCGTGCGTCCCGCCCGGCGCGGTCGCGGTGGGGGAGTTCCGGACGAGGCCCGCGGGCACGCTGGCGGGCGTCGGCGTCGCGGTCCGCGTGCTCGAGCGGGTGTGCGGCGACGACCTCGAGGTGCTCGACGCACTGCCGGACGGGTCGCGGCTCGCCGCCGGCGACGTCGCGCTCGCCGTCCGGGCCCCGCTCGCGACCCTGCTCACCGCGGAGCGGACGGCGCTGAACCTGCTCTGCCAGCTCTCCGGCGTCGCGACCGCGACCTCGGCGTGGGTCGACGCGGTGGCCGGGACCCCCGCCCGCATCCGCGACACCCGCAAGACCGTCCCGGGCCTGCGGGCGCTGCAGAAGTACGCCGTGCGCTGCGGCGGCGGGGTCAACCACCGGATGTCCCTCGGCGACGCGCTGCTGATCAAGGACAACCACGTGGCCGCCGCCGGGTCGGTGACCGCGGCCGTGCACGCCGCCCGGTCCGCCGCCCCGGAGCTGCCGTGCGAGCTCGAGGTCGACTCGTTCGCCCAGCTCGACGAGGCCCTCGGGCTCGACCTCGAACTGATCCTGCTCGACAACTTCTCCGCCGCCGACTGCGCCGAGGCGGTCCGCCGCCGCGACGCGGCCGCCCCGGGGACGGGCCTGGAGGCCTCCGGCGGCCTGACGATCGACAACGCCGCCGCCTACGGGGCGGCGGGGGTGGACTACCTCGCCGTCGGCGGGCTCACCCACTCCTCGCCCGCGCTCGATCTGGGGCTGGACCTGCGGGCGTGAGCGGCGCGGTCGTCGTCGGGGGCGGCATCGGCGGGATGTCGGTGGCCGCGGAGCTGGCCGCGCTTGGCGTCGACCGCCCGGTGCTGCTGGAGGCCGAGCCGGAGCTCGCCCGGCACACCACCGGGCGCTCCGCGGCCAGCTACATCCCCGGGCACGGGGCCCCACCGATGCAGGCGCTGGTCACGGCGTCGCGCGACCGGTTCGACGCGCTCGCCGACGAGGCCGGGCACCCGTTCCTGCGGCCGCGCCCGGTGCTGCACGTGGCGCACACCGCCGAGGAGGAGCGGATCCTCCGGACGGAGATCCTCCCGCTCGCCCCGGTCACGGCCGTCCCCGCGGACGAGGCGGCCCGGCGCTGGCCCGTGCTGCGTCCGGAGCTGATCCGGGCCGCGGCCGTCACCGGGGACGCGATGGACGCCGACCCCATGGGTCTGCACGAGCACTACCGGCGCCGCTTCCGGGCCGCGGGCGGGGAGATCCGGACGGGCGCGCCCGTCGTCGCGATGGCCCGGACCGCCGCGGGCTGGCGGGTCCGCACCCCCGACGCCGAGCTCGACACCGACCTCGTCGTGCTCGCCGCCGGCGCCTGGACCGACCGGCTGCTCGCCCTGGCCGACGCCGCGCCGCTCGGCCTGACCGCGTACCGCCGCACGATCGCGGTGGTGCGCACCGGGGACGTCCGGCCCGACGACCCGTTCGTCGTCTCCGCCGGCGACCACTGGTACGCCAAGCCGGAGAGCGCGGGCCTGCTGGTCTCCCCGTCGGAGGAGACCCCGCAGGAACCCGGCGACGCCCGGCCCGACGAGCTCGACGTCGCCCTCGCGATCGAGCGCGTCAACGCCGTCACCACCCTCGGGCTGCGCAGCGTCGTCACCGCGTGGGCCGGGCAGCGGACCTTCGCGCCCGGCCGCGTCCTCGTGGTCGGCGAGCGGGCCCCGGGCCTCGTCGTCGTGGCGGGCCAGGGCGGCTCGGGCATCGAGACCGCGCCGGCCGCCGCCGCCCTCGCCGCGGCCGTCACCCTGGGGCTCGAGGTGCCCGCTGACCTGCGGCGACACGGGGTGGAGCCCGATCGGTACGCCCCGGTGGCGCTCCTCTAGCCTCACCGGAATGGGTGATTCCCGCCGCGTCCTGCTCGCCGCCGTCGCGGTGCTGGTGGCGCTCCTCGCCGCGTGCGGCGCGCCCGCCGAGCAGGTGCCGCCGATCAACGTGGCGCCGGTGACCACCGAGAACCTCGCCAACGCGGGCGGTCTGCCGGCCCCGGCGCCCGCCCTGCCGGGAGTGGCCGCCCCGGCCGTGCCGAGGCTCCTCGCGCCGCTCCCGGCCCTCGGCAGCCGGAACGGCCCCCGGGTGTGCGAGAAGTTCGGGTCGGTGCCCGTGGCGGGCGGGCGCTTCGAGGTCCAGAACGACGCGTGGGGCGCCGAGACCCCGCAGTGCACCACGGCGTTCGACACCGGGTTCAGCGTCCAGGCCTCGCACCGCAAGGACTCCGGCCCCGCCGCCTACCCGAGCATCGTCTGGGGCTGCAACCACGGCACGTGCACGCGGAACACCCCCTTCCCGCGCCCGGTCGCCGACCTCGGCGACGTCCGGTCGAGCTGGTCGGTCACCGTGCCCGACACCGGGCGCTACAACGCCTCCTACGACGTCTGGTTCGACCCGCAGCCCCGGCGCGACGGCGACAACACCGGCGCCGAGCTGATGATCTGGACGGTGCGCGCCGGCGGGATCGACCCCATCGGCTCGAAGCGGGGCACGACCACGATCGCCGGCGCCGCCTGGGACGTGTACACGGGCTCCAACGGGGACCTCCCGGTGATCTCCTACGTGCGCCAGCAGCCCACCCGCCAGGTGCTCGACCTGCCCATCACCGAGTTCGTCACCGACGCGCAGCGCCAGGGCGTCGTCCGGCGCGAGTGGTTCCTGACGAACCTCCAGGCCGGCTTCGAGCCGTGGGTGGGCGGCAGCGGCCTGTCCACCGACGCCTTCAACGCGACGCGGAACGGGGTCTGACCGCCTCACTCGTGTGAGTGGCGTCCGCTCCTCCGGTGGCCCGAACGAGGGAGGCCGTCTGGCGCCGTCGACTGCGCCGAACGTACGTTCCGACGCGCCGAACGGTCCAACGGGGAGGACGGCGCAGGATGAGCGGTCGCATGTTCGCGACGAATGTCGACGACGGAACCCGACGACGGGCCGGGCGGCACCGACGCCGGTCGACGACGCGCGGTGACGCCCTGCGCGCCCTCGCGGGCGGCCTGGCCCTGGTCGCACTCGCCGCGCTGACCGGCACCGGGCCCGCCGCCGCCCCGGTCCCGGCGGCGGTGGCGTCGACGACCCCGGTGGGGGAGCGGGCCGGGAAGGTCTGCGAGAAGTTCGGCTCGACCCCCGTCGAGGGCGGGCGGTACGAGGTCCAGAACTCGCTGTGGGGCTCGGACAAGCCGCAGTGCGTGGTCGCGTTCGATACCGGCTTCTCGGTCGAGGCGAAGCACAGCAACGACAGCGGCCCGGCCTCGTACCCGTCGATCGTCTTCGGCTGCAACTACGGCAACTGCACGAAGGGCACGCCCTTCCCCCGCCCGATCGCCGACCTCGGCGACCTGCGCTCCTCCTGGGCGACCACCACGCCCTCGTCGGGGGACTACAACGTCGCCTACGACATCTGGCTCGACCCGACGGCCCGCAAGGACGGGCGGCCGACGGGCCTGGAGCTGATGATCTGGCTCAAGCACACCGACCGCGTGCAGCCGATCGGCAAGAAGACGGGGGAGACCACCCTCGGCGGCGTCCCCTACGAGGTCTGGCTCGGCAAGGCCGACCTCCCGACGATCTCCTACGTCCGCAAGGAGCAGACGAACGAGGTGAAGGACCTCGACATCACCGCCTTCGTCACCGACGCGAAGAACCGGGGCCAGGCGAAGGAGGGCTGGTACCTGACGAGCATCCAGGCCGGGTTCGAGCCCTGGATCGGCGGCGACGGGCTGAAGACCACCTCGTACTCGGTGACCCGCGACGGCCAATAGGTCAGTCCTCCAGGTCGTGCTCCACGCCCTCGACCAGGGAGGCCCGCTCGAAGGCCTCGATCCGGCGCCGGTCGCGCTTCGTCGGGCGGCCGGCGCCCCGCTCGCGCCGCGCGACCGCCGCGACCGTCTCCTTCGGCGGCGGCGGCGGGGTGTGGTCGACGTAGCAGGTCACCGCCACCGGGGCGCCGACCCGCTTCTCGATCACCGTGCCCACCTCCACCACCCGCGGGATGTCGTAGAGGCGGGTCCGCACGGTGTCGCCGGCCCGGATCGGGGTCGACGGCTTGGCCGGCTTGTCGTTGACGCGCACGTGGCCGCCGCGGCACGCCGTCGCGGCGTCGGCGCGGGTCTTGCTCAGGCGGACCGCCCAGAGCCAGCGGTCGACGCGCGTGGTGTCCATCGCCGACCAGTCTGCCGAACGCCCGGAGCCCCGGCGACCCACCGTGACCGTCACGGCCCGGATCGATCATTGGGTCGCTCCATCGGCCGAACGCACGTACCGTCGTCCGGAAGAGGTGTATCCCGGGGGGAGGTACGGCGTGCCGACCGAGGACGAGGCGCTGCGCGACCTGCTGGCCGACCGGGCCGTCACGCCGGTCTTCCAGCCGATCGTCGACGTCGCCACCCGGGAGGTCGTCGGCGTCGAGGCCCTCGCCCGCGGCCCGTCCGACAGCGCCCTCGAACGTCCCGACGCGATGTTCGCGGCGGCCCGCCGGGCCGGGCGCCTCGCCGACCTCGACACGCTGTGCCGCGCCCGCGCCGTCGAGGAGGCCCTGGCGGCCGGCCTCGCCGGGCCCCTCGGGCTCTTCGTCAACGTCGAGCCGCTCACCGCGCCGACGGTGTTCACCTCCGCCGCGGCGACCGCCGCCCTGCTCGACCGGGGCGTGCGGCTGGTCGTCGAGCTGACCGAGCGGGACCTCACGGCCGACCCCGCCCGCCTGCTGGTCTTCGCCGCGCGCGCCCGGGCCCACGGCTTCCGCATCGCGCTCGACGACGTCGGGGCCGACCCGGCGTCCCTCGCGCTCATGCCGTTCCTGCGCCCGGAGATCGTCAAGCTCGACCTGAGCCTGGTGCACGGGCGCCCGGCCCCCGCGGTCGCCGCGGTCATGTCGGCCGTCGCCGCCTACGCCGAGCAGAGCGGCGCCGTCGTCCTCGCGGAGGGCGTCGAGACCGCGGAGCACCTCGCCGCCGCCCGCGGCCTCGGGGCCACCCTCGTGCAGGGCTGGTACTTCGGCCACGCGGTCCCGGCGGCCGAGCTGTCCGGTCTGCCCGCGACCCGGCGGGCCCCGCTCCTGCTGCGCCCCGGGACCGTCGTGACGCCCCGCAGCCCGTTCGCCGCCGCCGCGCGCTGGCGCACCCCCCGGCGGGCGGCCAAGTCGCTGCTCGTCGCCGTCAGTCACCACCTCGAGAACCAGGCCGCCGACCAGGGCGAGCTCGCCGTGGTGCTCTCCGCCTACGAGGCCGCCGGCAACTTCACCCCCGCCTCCCGCGTCCGCTACCGCGCGCTCGCGTCCTCCGCCGCGTTCGTCGGGGTGCTCGGCGTGGGCCTCGGTGCCGAGCCGGAGCCGGGCGTGCGCGGCGCCGACCTCGCCGTGGACGACCCGGTGCGCGGCGAGTGGGACGTCGTGGTGGTCGGCCCGCACTTCGCGGCGGCCCTCATCGCCCGCGACCTCGAGCCCGACGGCGACCACGCCGACCCGTCCCGCGAGTTCGACTACGTCCTCACCCACGACCGCGCGCTCGTGCTCGAGCTCGCCCGATCGCTGATGGCCCGCCTCCTGCCCTCGCCGCCACTCTCCGGCGTCACCTCGGCGCCCCTGACCCCTGAGTGGGTGTCCGTTCCCGAGACCGTCCCTCTCGATCGGGGTACTTAGGTACGCTCAGCGTGACGGAGCGGGACGACGGCGTGGGGTGAACTCGTGGCGGACCTGGCGGTCGGCGGGCTCGCCGACCTCGCAAGCGGTCTGACCACCGTCTTCCAGCCGATCGTCGACCTGGCGACGGGCGGGGTCGTGGCGCACGAGGCCCTCACCCGCGGTCCCGCGGGCCCGCTGGCCGACCCCGAGCGGCTCTTCGCCCACGTCCGGCGGATCGGCGGCCTCGCCGAGTTCGACGGGCTGTGCCGCGCCCGGGCCCTCGAGGCGGCCCTCGACGCGGGCGACGACGCGCCCACCACGCTGTTCCTCAACATCGAGCCCGACGGCATCCGGGTCGGCCCGCCGCCCCCGGCGGCCGTGGAGTTCCTCCGGCGCGGCGGCCGGCTCGTCCTGGAGTTCACCGAGCGCGCGCTGACGGCCGACCCGGCCCGCGTGCAGTGGTTCGCGACGCGGCTGCGCCACGTCGGGATCGCCGTCGCGCTCGACGACGTCGGCAGCCACCCCAGCTCGCTCGCCCTCATGCCGTTCCTGCGCCCGGAGGTCGTCAAGCTCGACCAGCGCCTCGTCCAGGACCCCCTCGACGACGACGCCGCCCGCATCGTCGCCGCGGTCGGCGCCTACGCCGAGCGGTGCGACGCGATCGTGCTCGCCGAGGGCATCGAGACCGCCGACCACGAGCGCACCGCCCTCGCGCTCGGCGCCACCCTCGCCCAGGGCTACCACTACGGCCGGCCCGGTCCGCTCGGTCCCGACGGGCGTCGCGTCACCACCTCGCAGAACACCCCGCTGGCCCGTGCCCCCGAGGGGCCGACCCGCCGCAGCCCGTTCGCCACGGTCGCCCGCGGCCGGCGGGTGCGGCGAGGCACGCTCGGCGAGGTCCGCATCGCCGCCGAGCTGCTCGAGCGGCGCGCGCTGACGGCCGAGGGCCCGACGGTCACCCTCGCGACCGCGGGCCCCGACGGGATCCCGACCGGGGCCCGGGCCCGGCGCTACGTCGAGGCGGCCCGCACCGCGAGCCTCGTCGCCGTGCTCGGCGGCGGACCCGAGCCGCTGCCCGGGGTCCGCGGCGCCGCGCTCACCGACGGCGACCCGCTGCGGGCCGAGTGGGACGTGGTGGTGGTCGGCCCGCACGTGGCCGCCGCGCTGGTGGCCCGCCCGGCGTTCGGGGACGCCTGGGAGGGCCGCACCCCGCCCGTCGCGTGGGAGTACACCGTGGTCCACGAGCGCGAGGTGGTGCTCGAGCTGGCCCGGTCGCTGATGAGCCGCACCGTGCCGGCCTCGAACGCGGCGATGCCCGGCGTCTGACGGGACGTCACCAGCCGCGCTCGCGCCACTCCGGCAGGCTCGGACGCTCGGCGCCGAGCGTCGTGTCGTCGCCGTGGCCGGGGTAGACCCAGGTGTCGTCGTCGAGCCGGCTGAACACCTTGTGCTCGAGGTCGTCCATCAGGGCGTTGTGGTGCTCGACCGTCGCGGTCTTGCCGTGCCCGCCCGGGAAGAGCGAGTCGCCGGTGAACAGGTGCGCCGAGCCGTCCGGGTCGCGGTAGAGCAGCGCGATCGACCCGGGGGTGTGCCCGTCGAGGTGGATGACCTCGACGAACGAGTCGCCGAAGCGCACCTCGTCGTCGTCGCCGACGGTGTGGTCGGGCGTGACCGGGAGCTCCGGCGCGTCGAGCTCGTGCGCGTAGGTCTGCGGCGACAGCTCCGTCGTCATCGCCTCCAGCGCCTGGACGTGGTCCCAGTGCTGGTGGGTGGTGATGATCGTCCGGGTGTTCCCGCGCTCGGCGACGGTGTCGACGGTGTCGAGCAGCCGCTCGGCCTCGTTCGCGGCGTCGATCAGCAGCGTGGCCCCGGTGGCCTTGTCGACCAGCAGGTAGGCGTTGTTGTCCATCGGCCCGACCGAGACCTTGGTGATGGCGACCGCGTCGAGCTCACGGCGCGCGGCCGGGCCCTCGGGGTCGACGTGGCCGGTGTAGTCCTCGAGAAGCTCCACGTCGCCCAGTCTGCCCGGTCGGTCCGACGGTCACGCCTGCCCGCGCTCCCGACCGGCGTCCGCGCGGTCCTGGTCGCCGTCCTCGTCCCGGTCCTGCTTGGCCGGGTGGTCGGGATAGGGGTCGGCCCCGGGCGGCGGCTCGATGATGCGGGCACTGCTGATCATGAGCGTGACGAAGCCGAGCAGGAACAGCACCCCGTGCAGGACGAGGTCGGGCGTGTTCAGGTCCAGCGCCGTCGGGTCGCCGGTGTTGAGCGAGGCGGCGGCCCCGAGGCCGAACACCACGAGGTAGACGATCACCTGGGCGATGGCGAACCGGCGGAGCAGGGAGCGCCGGGTGAGGGCGGCGACCAGGCCCAGCACGGCGGTGACGAGCAGCAGGGTGCTGTGGGCGGGGTTGAGCCGCAGCGCGAGGAAGGTGCCCTCGGAGCGCCCGGTGAAGCCCTGGTCGCTGCCGACCACGTAGCCGGCCACCGCGACGACGAGCAGCACCACCGACTGCCCGATCACGAGGGACATCGCGATCCGCCCGAGGAGCCCCTCGTGCGGGACCGACGGCTGCGGGCGGCCCTCCTCGTCGCGTCCGGGCTGGACGTAGGGACTGCCGGACTCCCGGCTCGCCCGGTCGTGGTCGCCCCGGGCGCCCTCGTCGGGATGTGGGGACTCCCCGCGGCGCGATGCGCCCGACGCGGTGTCCGACTCCGTCTCGTGCTCCGCCATGACCCGGTATTCACGCCGACCACACATCGGTAAACCCCGTCGGACGCGGAGCGTGCCGGACAGCGTCCGACCGGGTGGGCGCGCCGGGCGGCGACGTCCGGGGCCGGCGGGCGCGACGTGCGCCCGTCGTCGGGAACGGGCCGTCCACCGCCCGGCGCCGGTCCCGGCGGGCGGTGTCGGTGGGTGCTCCTAGCATGGGTGGGGAGCCCCGTGCGGCCGCCTCGCCGTCGGCACGCCCGACGACGTTGTCGGTGCCCCGGGGTAGGCAGGGCACGTCGCCCTGCCCGTACCGCCTTTGGGAGCTGATCCGTGGCCGACCGCCTCGTCGTCAAGGGCGCCCGTGAGCACAACCTCACGGGCGTCGACATCGACCTGCCGCGCGAGAGCCTCGTCGTGTTCACCGGCCTGTCGGGGTCGGGCAAGTCGAGCCTCGCGTTCGACACGATCTTCGCCGAGGGCCAGCGCCGGTACGTCGAGTCGCTCTCGGCCTACGCGCGGCAGTTCCTCGGCCAGATGGACAAGCCCGACGTCGACTTCATCGAGGGCCTGTCCCCGGCGGTCTCGATCGACCAGAAGTCGACCAGCCGCAACCCGCGCTCCACCGTCGGGACGATCACCGAGGTCTACGACTACCTGCGCCTGCTCTACGCCCGCGCCGGCACGCCGCACTGCCCGACCTGCGGGGAGATCATCTCCAAGCAGACGCCGCAGCAGATCGTCGACCAGGTGCTCGCCATGGAGTCGGGCCGGCGCTTCCAGGTCCTCGCGCCGGTCATCCGGGGCCGCAAGGGCGAGTACGTCGACCTGTTCTCCCAGCTGCAGGGACAGGGCTTCTCCCGCGTGCTGGTCGACGGCACGGTCCACCCGCTGACCGACCCGCCCACGCTGAAGAAGCAGGAGAAGCACGACATCGCGGTGGTGGTCGACCGCCTGTCGGTGAAGGCCAGCGCGAAGCAGCGCCTCACCGACTCGGTGGAGACCGCGCTGCGCCTGGCCGAGGGCGTCCTCGTGCTCGACTTCGTGGATCTCGAGGAGGACGACCCCGACCGGGAGCGGCGCTTCTCCGAGAAGATGGCCTGCCCCAACGGCCACCAGCTCGCGGTGGACGACCTCGAGCCCCGCGCCTTCTCGTTCAACTCGCCCTACGGCGCCTGCCCCACCTGCTCCGGCCTCGGCACGAAGATGGAGGTCGACCCGGAGCTGCTGGTCCCCGACGACGAGCTCTCCCTCGGCGAGGGCGCGATCGCCCCCTGGAACATGGGGCAGACGGCCGACTACTTCCAGCGCCTGCTCACCGCGCTCTCGGAGTCCGTCGGCTTCCGCATGGACACCCCGTGGCGCAAGCTGCCGGCGGCGGTCCGCAAGGCGGTGCTGCACGGCTCGAACGACCAGGTGCACGTGCGCTACCGCAACCGCTACGGGCGCGAGCGCTCGTACTACGCCGCCTTCGAGGGCGTCGTGCCGTTCCTCGAGCGCCGGCTCGACCAGGCGGAGTCCGACAACGCCCGGGAGCGCTACGAGGGCTACATGCGCGAGGTCCCGTGCCCGGTCTGCTCGGGCACGCGCCTCAAGCCCGAGATCCTCGCGGTGACCCTGCGGCACGAGTCGCAGGGCGACCGCTCGATCGCGGAGGTCTGCGCGCTCTCGGTCGACGACTGCGCGGCGTTCCTGCAGGGCCTCGTGCTCGGCGCCCGCGAGCAGGCGATCGCCGGGGCGGTGCTCAAGGAGATCCAGGCCCGCCTGGGCTTCCTGCTCGACGTGGGGCTCGACTACCTGTCGCTCTCCCGCGCGGCGGGCACCCTGTCCGGCGGCGAGGCGCAGCGCATCCGGCTGGCCACGCAGATCGGCTCGGGCCTCGTCGGGGTCCTCTACGTGCTCGACGAGCCCTCGATCGGCCTGCACCAGCGCGACAACCGCCGGCTGATCGACACGCTCACGCGCCTGCGCGACCTCGGGAACACCCTCATCGTCGTCGAGCACGACGAGGACACGGTGCGGGCGAGCGACTGGGTGGTCGACATCGGCCCGGGCGCGGGGGAGCACGGCGGCCAGGTGGTGCACTCCGGCTCGGTCGCCGGGCTCCTGGAGAACACCGACTCGATGACCGGGGACTACCTGTCCGGCCGGCGCTCGATCCCGGTGCCCGACATCCGCCGACCGCGCGACCGGAAGCGGCAGATCAGCGTCGTCGGCGCGCGCGAGCACAACCTGCACGACGTCGACGTGTCGTTCCCGCTCGGCTGCCTGGTCTCGATCACCGGGGTCTCCGGCTCGGGGAAGTCCACGCTGGTCAACGACATCCTCGCCACGGTGCTGGCCAACAAGCTCAACGGGGCGCGCCAGGTCCCGGGCCGGCACACCCGCGTCACGGGGCTCGACAATCTCGACAAGCTCGTGCGGGTCGACCAGTCGCCGATCGGGCGCACCCCGCGGTCCAACCCGGCCACCTACACCGGCGTGTGGGACCACATGCGCAAGCTCTTCGCGTCGACCAACGAGGCGAAGGTCCGCGGCTACGGGCCCGGCCGGTTCTCGTTCAACGTCAAGGGCGGCCGCTGCGAGGCGTGCGCCGGCGACGGCACGATCAAGATCGAGATGAACTTCCTGCCCGACGTCTACGTCCCCTGCGAGGTCTGCAAGGGCGCCCGGTACAACCGCGAGACCCTCGAGGTGCACTACAAGGGCAAGACGGTCGCCGAGGTCCTCGACATGCCGATCGAGGAGGCGGCGGTGTTCTTCGAGCCGATCACCGCGATCCACCGCCACCTGAAGACGCTCACCGAGGTGGGCCTGGGCTACGTGCGGCTCGGCCAGCCCGCGCCGACGCTCTCCGGCGGCGAGGCCCAGCGCGTCAAGCTGGCCTCGGAGCTGCAGAAGCGGTCGATGGGCCGGACGATCTACATCCTCGACGAGCCGACCACGGGCCTGCACTTCGAGGACATCCGCAAGCTCCTCGGCGTCATCAACGGCCTGGTCGACAAGGGCAACACCGTGCTGGTGATCGAGCACAACCTCGACGTCATCAAGGTGTCCGACTGGGTGGTCGACATGGGCCCCGAGGGCGGCAACGGCGGCGGCACGGTGGTCGCCGAGGGCACCCCGGAGCAGATCGCGGCCGTGCCGGAGAGCTACACGGGGCAGTTCCTGGCGAACCTCGTCACCCCCGAGGCGCCCCCGGTCAAGCGGTCGCGGGCCAAGGCCGGCTGATCCGGCCGGAATCACACGCGTGGTAGTGTCGCGGTGAGCGACCAGCTCGTCGGGCACGTCCGCGTGTCCGTCGAGCGGCAAGTGGAGCCCCGCCTCCCACCCGCACCGTCCCCGTAGACGGTCGGGTTCCGGTCGGAGCCGCCCTCCGGGGCAGCCCCTCTCGACCCCGCACGCCGGGGTCGGATCGGTACGAGACAGGGCCCCCGCCACGAGCACCACGGCGAGGGGCCCGACGTCGTGGAGAAGTTGGACCCCTCCTGCCGGGTTGCGGACGGAAACACTGTCGAACCCGAGGAGAACTCATCAGCGCAGAGACGCGCATCAACGAGCGCATCCGCGTGCCCGAGGTCCGCCTGGTCGGTCCGAACGGCGAGCAGGTGGGGATCGTCCGTATCGAGGACGCCCTGCGTCTCGCCCGTGAGGCCGACCTCGACCTCGTCGAGGTCGCGGCCCAGGCGCGCCCGCCGGTCTGCAAGCTCATGGACTACGGCAAGTTCAAGTACGAGAGCGCGCAGAAGGCCCGCGAGTCGCGTCGCAACCAGCAGCAGACCGTGATCAAGGAGCAGAAGCTCCGGCCGAAGATCGACCCGCACGACTACGAGACGAAGAAGGGTCACGTCACCCGCTTCCTCGGTCAGGGTCACAAGGTCAAGGTCACGATCATGTTCCGTGGTCGCGAGCAGTCCCGCCCGGAGCTGGGCTTCCGCCTGCTCCAGCGGCTGGCCGAGGACGTCGGCGAACTGGCCTTCGTCGAGGCCTCGCCGAAGCAGGACGGCCGCAACATGACCATGGTGCTGGCGCCCAACAAGAAGATCGCCAAGACGCCGAAGCAGCAGGCGGCGCAGCAGGCCGAGGCCGAGGCAGCACAGCCCGAGCCCGCCTCCTGATCCGGGAGAGGGCGGGCCGTACCGTCGAACGCGACGAGACGGCCCGCCCCACCCCGGCGGGGTGCCGCCCAGAGCCGCCCCCCGGGCCGGCAGGACGACCAGGACGAGGACGTATGAAGAACAAGACCCACTCCGGGACCAAGAAGCGCATCAAGGTGACGAGCACCGGCAAGCTGATGCGCGAGAAGGCCGGCAAGCGCCACCTGCTGGAGAAGAAGTCCAGCGAGAAGACCCGTCGGCTCGCCGGCGAGGTCGAGGTCGCGCCGCAGGACAGCAAGCGCCTGCGCAAGATGCTCGGCATCTGACAGTCCCTCCAGGGTCGCCGTGACTCTCCGGTGACCGCCCCCGACACCCTCTAAGGCAGGACGACGTGGCACGCGTCAAGCGCGCAGTCAACGCCCAGAAGAAGCGCCGTACCGTTCTCGCGGACGCCAGCGGCTACCGCGGGCAGCGCTCGCGGCTCTACCGCAAGGCCAAGGAGCAGCAGCTCCACTCGCTGACCTACGCCTACCGCGACCGCAAGCAGCGCAAGGGCGACTTCCGGCAGCTCTGGATCACCCGCATCAACGCCGCGGCCCGGGCCAACGACATGACCTACAACCGGTTCATGCAGGGCCTCAAGCTCGCCGGCGTCGAGGCCGACCGCAAGGTCCTCGCCGAGATCGCCGTGTCCGACCCGGCCGCCTTCACGGCGCTCGTCGAGGTGGCCCGCGCCGCCGTCGCCGACGTGCCGAAGGGCGCCGAGGCGTCCGAGGACGCCGCCTGAGCGAGATCCTCACCGAGCGCACCCCGCGCGTCGCCGCAGCCCGCAAGCTGCTGCGGCGCGCGGCGCGCGAGGACACCGGCCGGTTCCTCCTCGAGGGCACCCGGCCGGCGCACGACGCGGTGGCCCGCGCCGAGTCCGACCCGGGCGCCGTCGTCGACCTGTTCGTCACCGAGCCCGTCGCCGACCGCGAGCGCGACCTGTTGATCCGGGCCCGTGCGGCCGGTGTCCGCACCTCGCTGGTCACCGAGAAGGCGATCGCCGGGCTGACCGACACGGTGCACCCCCAGGGGCTCGTCCTGGTCTGCCGGCAGCCTCCCGCCGCGCTCCCCGAGGCCCCGACGCTCGTCGTCGTGCTGGTCGACGTCGCCGACCCCGGCAACGCGGGCACGGTCGTCCGCACCGCCGACGCGGCGGGCGCCGACGCCGTCGTCGTCGCGGGGGAGAGCGTCGACCCGTTCAACCCGAAGTGCGTCCGCGCCAGCATGGGCAGCCTCTTCCACCTGCCGGTGGTGCGGGAGCGCCGGCACGACGACGCCCTCGGGCGCCTGCGGGCGGCGGGGCTCGGCGTCGTCGTGGCCGACGGGGCCGGGGAGGCCGAGCTGGGGCCGGCGACCGACGGCCTGCTCGCCCGGCCCACCGCGTGGGTGTTCGGCAGCGAGGCGCACGGCGTCCCGGCCGAGGTGGCGGCGGCGGCCGACCACCGGGTGCGGATCCCGATGCGGGGCCGCGCCGAGAGCCTCAACCTCGCGACGGCGGCGGCGGTGTGCCTGTACGCGTCCGTGAGGGCCCACCAGAGCGCTGGATAGACTCCACCCCCACCTCATTCCTCCAGAGCAGGAGCAGCGGCGACCCGCGATGTCCGGAACCAACGACTCGTTCGACCCCAAGCAGGTCTCCGCGCTCGACCCCGGGACCCTCGAGGCGGCCCGGGACGAGGCGACGTCCGCGTTCGCCGGGGCGAGCACCCTCGACGCCCTCACCGCGCTGAAGCCCGCCCACCTGGGCGACCGTTCGCCGGTGCTGCTGGCCCGCCGGGAGATCGGCTCGCTGCCCCCGCAGGCCAAGGCCGACGCCGGCAAGCGCGTCAACGAGGCCCGGCTCGCGGTGCAGGCCGCCTACGACGAGCGGCACGCCGCGCTCCTCACCGAGCGCGACGAGCGGGTCCTCGGCGAGGAGGCCGTCGACGTCACGCTGCCCACCGCGCGGCACCCGCGCGGCAGCCGCCACCCGCTGACCCAGACCTCCGAGCGGATCGCCGACGTGTTCGTCGGGATGGGCTGGGAGGTGGCCGAGGGCCCCGAGGTCGAGTCGGAGTGGTTCAACTTCGACGCGCTGAACTTCCTGCCCGACCACCCGGCCCGGACGATGCAGGACACGTTCCACCTCGAGCCGGCGGCGGCGAAGCAGGTGCTGCGCACGCACACCTCGCCCGTGCAGATCCGGACGCTGCTCGAGCGCGACCTGCCGGTCTACGTCGTGTGCCCCGGCCGGACGTTCCGCACCGACGAGCTCGACGCCACCCACACCCCGGTCTTTCACCAGATCGAGGGGCTGGCCGTCGACAAGGGCCTGACGATGGCCCACCTCAAGGGCACGCTCGACGCGTTCGCCCGCGCGATGTTCGGGCCCGACTCCCGGATCCGGATGCGGCCGTCGTACTTCCCGTTCACCGAGCCGTCGGCCGAGCCCGACGTCTGGTTCCCGCAGAAGAAGGGCGGCGCGGGCTGGGTCGAGTGGGGCGGCTGCGGGATGGTCGACCCGAACGTCCTGCGCGCCTGCGGCGTCGACCCCGACGTCTACTCGGGGTTCGCCTTCGGCATGGGCCTGGAGCGGACCCTGATGTTCCGCAACGGCCTGCCCGACATGCGCGACATGGTCGAGGGCGACGTGCGCTTCACCAGCGCGTTCACCGTCGAGCCCTGACCACCGAGCACCTCCACCGAAAGGCCTGATCTCCCGTGCGCGTCCCCGTCTCGTGGCTCACCGAGCACATCGACCTCGGAGCCCTGGCGGAGCAGCCGTCGGCCGACGACCTCGCCGAGGCCCTGATCCGCGTCGGGTTCGAGGTCGAGGACGTGGCGCCCCTCGAGCCGGTCACAGGCCCCCTCGTCGTCGGGAAGGTCCTCGAGATCGAGGAGCTGACCGAGTTCAAGAAGCCCATCCGGTTCTGCCGGGTCGACGTGGGGGACCGCGGGTCCGACCCGGCCGGGCCGCAGGGCATCGTCTGCGGCGCGACCAACTTCGCGGTCGGCGACCTGGTCGTCGCGGCGCTGCCCGGCACGACGCTGCCGGGCGGGTTCGGGATCGCGGCCCGCAAGACCTACGGACGCGTCTCCGACGGCATGATCTGCGCGCTCGACGAGCTCGGGCTCGGCGACGACCACAGCGGCATCCTCGTGCTGCCGCCCGGTACCGCGGACCCGGGGACCGACGCGGCCCCGCTGCTCGGGCTCTCGCCCGACGCCCCCGACGCGGTGCTCGACGTGGCGGTCAACCCCGACCGCGGCTACGCCCTGTCGATCCGCGGGCTCGGTCGCGAGGTGGCGTGCGCGTACGGCGCCCCCTTCGGCGACCCCGCGGCGATCGACCAGGGCGTCCCGTCCGGCGAGGGCGGGGCGTGGACCGTCCGCGTCGAGCCGGGGTCGGCCTGCCGGCGCTTCGTCGCGCGGCGCGTCACCGACCTCGACCCCACCGCGCCCACCCCCTGGTGGATGACCCGCCGCCTGCTGCTCGGCGGCGTCCGGCCGATCTCGCTCGCGGTCGACGTCACCAACTACGTGATGCTCGAGCTCGGCCAGCCCATGCACGCCTACGACGCCGCCCGGATCACCGGGGACGTCGTCGTCCGGCGGGTGCGGGCCGACGAGAAGCTGACCACGCTCGACGACGTCAGCCGCGCCCTCGACCCCGACGACGTCGCGGTCTGCGACGACTCCGGGCCCATCGGCCTCGCCGGCGTGATGGGCGGGGCGACCACCGAGGTGACCGCGCAGACCTCCGACGTGCTGCTCGAGGCGGCGACCTGGGAGCCCGCCTCGGTGGCGCGCACCGCCCGCCGCCACAAGCTGCCGAGCGAGGCCGCCCGGCGCTTCGAGCGCGCGGTCGACCCGGCCGTGGCCCGGCCGGCCGCGGACCGGGCCGCGGCGCTGCTGGCGCACTACGGCGACGCGACGGTCACCGAGGGGGTCACCGACGTCGGCCCCTACGCCGAGGGCACCGAGGAGCCGACCGCGCGCATCCGCATGGCGCTCGACCTGCCCGACCGGGTCGCGGGCGTGACCTACCCGCGCGGCGCGAGCGTCCGCCGCCTCGTGCAGGTGGGGTGTGCGGTGGACGTCGACTCGCAGGACGGCGCTGCCGGGCTGGTCGTCACCCCGCCGAGCTGGCGGCCCGACCTGACGCGCCCCGCCGACCTCGTCGAGGAGGTCCTGCGCCTCGAGGGCTACGACGCGATCCCGTCCGTGCTGCCGGCGTTCGCCGGCGGCACCGGCCTGACGATGGCGCAGCGCCGGCGCCGCCAGGTGTCGCGCTCGCTCGCCGACGCCGGCTACCAGGAGGTCCTGCCCTCGCCGTTCATGGCGCCCTCGGTGCTCGACGCCTTCGGCCTTCCCGACGACGACGCCCGCCGCTCCGCCGTCCGGCTCGCCAACCCCCTCGACGCCGACCGGTCCCTGCTCGCGACGACCCTGCTGCCGGGTCTGCTCGACGCGGTCGTCCGGAACGTCTCCCGGGGCCTGCGCGACCTGGCGCTGTTCCACGTCGGGCAGGTCGCCCGCCCCTCGGGTACCCCCGGACCGGCCGTCGAGGTCGGCGTGGACGCCCGGCCCTCGGACGCGCAGATCGCGGCCCTGATGGACGCCCTGCCGCCGCAGCCGGTGCGGGTCGGTGCGGTGCTCACGGGCGCGTGGGAGGCGAAGGGCTGGTGGGGCGAGGGCCGTCCCGCCACCTGGGCCGACGCCGTCGAGGCCGCCCGCACGGTCGCCGCGGTCTACGGCGCGCCGCTGCAGGTCTCGAACGACCAGCACGCCCCGTGGCACCCGGGCCGGTGCGCCGCCCTGCACGTCGACGGCGTGCTCTTCGGGCACGCGGGGGAGCTGCACCCGAAGGTCCTGGAGACCCTGGGGCTGCCGCCGCGCACCTGCGCGGTGGAGCTCGAGCTCGACCGGCTGCCCGTGACCGAGGTGCTGGCCCGGCCCGAGGTGTCGGCCTACCCGCCGGTGCTGCTCGACGTCGCCCTGGTGGCGCCGACGGACGTGCCGGTGGCCGCGATCGAGGCGGCGCTGGTCGAGGGCGGCGGCGAGCTGCTCGAGGACGTGCGCCTCTTCGACGTCTACACCGGGGCCCAGGCGGGCGAGGGACGACGCTCGCTGGCGTTCGCCCTGCGCTTCCGGGCCCCCGACCGCACCCTCACCCTCGAGGAGGCCACCGCCGCCCGCGACGCCGCGGTGGCCCTGGCGGGGGAGAGGTGCGGAGCGTCGCTCCGCTCGTGAGGACCGCCCCGGGCCCGGACTACTGCTCGCAGCCCCGCAGGGCCCCCTCGACCAGCCACGAGAGCCCGGTCGCGTAGGTCGCGCGCAGGTGTGCGACCGGCAGCGGCGCGCCGTCGGGTGCCGTCGCGAGGGCGGCGCTGCCGATCGCGTGGACGACGAGGACGCGGACGGCCATGTCCTGCGCGGCCCGGTCGGTCACGCCGGCGGCGGCCAGCAACGAGCGCATCTCGTCGCCGAGTCGCCGGGCGTGCGGCCCGCGGGCGCCCTGGCGGGCGACGAAGTGCGGCATGAGGGCCGGATGGGCGAGGAGCAGCTCGTGCGACGCCGTCATCAGCGCCACCAGGCCGTCGCGCGGATCCGACGACGGGGGCTCGGGCAGGGACCCGAGCAGGTCGTCGAGCACGGCGTCGAGCAGGCCGTCGCGCCCGTCGACGTGGCTGTACAGCGCGTTCGGCGCCACTCCGAGACGCGAGGCGACCGCCCGCATCGACAACGGCGTGCCGCCGTCGAGGACGGCCCGGGCGGCGTCCACGATGGCGGCTCCGGTGAGGCCGGCCCGCTGTCCGGGGGTTCTCATGCTTCCCAACTGTACAGTGTCCAGCTACTATTGGACTATGTACAGCTCAGTCGCCGCCGGGGTGCCCTACGTCCTGCGCCCGCCGGAGAGCGGTCGGGCCGGCGCGCCGCTGGTGATCGCCTGGCACCTCATGGACGCGCCGCGTACCGAGCGGGCGTTCGCCGCCGCCCTGCCGCTGGAGGGGCTCGACGCCTGGCGGCTCTACCCCGGTCTGCCCCTGAGCGGTGACCGCTCGCCCGGGTTCGACGAGGTGATGCGGCTCGGCTACTCCGAGCCGGTGCTCGAGCTGCACGGGCGGGTCAACGCCGAGGCGGTCGCGGAGCTCCCCGCGCTGCTCGACGCGGTGCGGGCCGAGCACGGGATCGGCGGCGGGCCGGTGGCCGTGGTCGGCGGGTCGGCCGGCGCCGGGGTGGCGGGCGCGGCGGTCGTCGGGAAGGTCGTCGACGCCGCGGCGGCCGTCCTGATCAGCCCGCTGCTGCAGCTGCGCCCGGTCGTCGGGATCCTCGCCCGGCAGTTCGGGATGGACTACCGGTGGACGCCGGATTCGGACGCGGTGGCCGACCGGATGGACCTCGTCGCGCGCTCGGACGAGCTCGGCCCCACCCCGGTGCGCTCCATCGTCGGGTCGGAGGACTCCGGGGACGCCTTCCTCTACCCGGCGGGCCGCCTGCGCGATCTGCTCGTGGAGCGGGGGGTCCGGGCCGACCTGCGGGTGGTGAACGGGATGGGGCACGCGCTGGCCGAGGAGCCCGGGGTCGACCCGGCCCCGCAGACCGTGCACGCCCGCGAGGTCGACGCCCTGACCGTCGAGTTCCTCGCTCAGGAGCTCGAGTTGGCCTGACCCATCGCCTTCGTCAGGTCCCCGAGCAGCTGCGGGACGTCGTCGCGGGGCACCACGGCCTGGATGATCGCCATCCTCGTCGGGTCCTCGCGCGCCGCCCGCAACGCCTCGCGCAGCTCCCCGACCGTCGTCGCCCGGCACGCCGTCGCCCCGCCGCCGGGGGCGAACATCGCGGGCGCGGCCGTCCAGTCCCACCGCGCGATGTCGTTGTAGGGCTCGTCGGGACCGTGGATGGCGCGTTCGACGGTGTAGCCGTCGTTGTCGACCACCACGACCAGCGGCGCCAGACCCTGGCGCACCATCGTCCCGAGCTCGGCGACCGTGAGCTGCGCGGCGCCGTCGCCGATGAGCAGGACGCCCCGCGACTCGGGCTGGGCCAGGCACACCCCGAGGGTCGCGGGCAGCGTGTAGCCGATCGAGGCCCACAGCGGCTGGCCGATGAAGTCCACCCCGGCGGGCAGCCGGTGGGTCGAGGCCCCGTAGAACGACGTCCCCTGGTCGGCCAGCACCATGTCGCCCTCCCGCAGGAACCCGGCGACCTCGGCCCACAGCGCGTCCTGGGACAGGGCGGCGTCGTCGGGCTCGGCCGGCAGCGCGACGACCTCCGCGGGCTCGGGCGCCGTGGGCGTGGAGCGCTCCGCGAGCTCGGCGACCAGGGGGACGAGCGCGGCGAGGGCCGTCGGCAGCTCCACCGGCGAGAAGGTGGCGGCGCCGACGCTCGCGGTCCGCGCGCCCAGCTCGACGGTGCGGGACCGGGTGATCCGCTGGGTGAAGAACCCGCTGGTCAGGTCGGTGAAGTAGACCCCCGTGACGATCAGCGCGGCGGCGTCCTCGACGGTGGCCCGGACCTCCTCCCGGCTCGCGCCCCCGGCGTAGGTCCCGACGAAGTGGTCGACGCTCTCGTCGACGAGGCTCTTCGCCCACACATCGGTCGCGTGTCGCAGCGGCCCCGCGTCGATCAGCCGGGCCAGCACCTCCCGCCCGCCCACCCGGTGGGTGAGCAGGCCCGCGAGCAGCGCCACCCGGTCGACCGAACCGGCCCGCTCGAGCAGCGTGCGCGCCGCCTCGACGAACCCCTCGAGCGCCTCGGGGTCGGTGTAGTCGACCGGGTCGGGCAGCCTCTGCGCGGGCGGGTCGACCGGGGCGGCCGAGACGTCGGTGGGCACCAGCAGGTAGCCGGGGAGGTGCTGGTCGCGGACGGTGGCGATCACCCGGTCGATCTCCGCGCAGGCCGTGTCCACGGTGAGGGCCGCCCGGGCGCAGGTGATGCCCTCGTGCATCGTCATGAAGTGGGTGAAGTCGCCGTCGCCGAGGGAGTGGTGGACCATCCGGTGCGCCGACTGGTGCTCGGTCGACGGGGCGCCGACGACGTGGACGACCGGCACGTGCTCGGCGTAGCTCCCGGCCATCGCGTTGATCGCCGACAGCTCGCCGACCCCGAAGGCCGTGGCCAGCGCCGCCATCCCGCGCAGCCGGCCGTAGCCGTCGGCGGCGTACCCGGCGTCCAGCTCGTTGGCGCAGCCCACCCAGGAGAGCCGGTCGTGGCCGACCACGTGGTCGAGCATCGCCAGGTTGTAGTCCCCGGGCACCCCGAAGACGTGCTCGACACCCACCTCGGCGAGCCGGTCGGCGAGGTAGTCGGCCACGCAGTAGGTCATGGGCCCGGATGCTGACAGACTCGGGCGCCGTGAACACCCTCGGCCTGCTGCGGCTCGCTGCCCTGCGGCTGGTGGGGGAGCGGGCGGCGACCCCCGCCGACGCCGCCGCGTGGCTCGGCTGCGCGCAGGGCCAGGACCTGCCCGGGGTGCTGGAGTCGATCGCCCTGCGCACCGCGTCCGGGTCGGTCGACGAGGTCCGGGCCGCGTTCGACGAGGGCCGGCTCGTCCGCTCCTGGCCGATGCGCGGCACGCTGCACGTGGTGGCCGCCGAGGACCTCGCGTGGATGCTGCCGCTCGGCACCCCGCGCCCCCTCGCCGCCGCCGCCCAGCGCCGCGGCGGCCTCGGCCTCGACGACGCGACGATCGAGCGCGCCGGGGAGGTCGCGGTCGAGGTCCTCACGGGCGGCGGGCGCCGCACCCGGGCCGAGCTGATCGCGTGCTGGGCCGAGGCGGGGCTCGACCTCGCGTCCTCCCGCGGCTACCACACCCTCGCGGTGCTCTGCCAGCGCGGACTGCTGGTGCAGGGGCCGTTCGCCGGGCCGAAGGAGCAGGCGTTCGTCCTGCTCGACGAGTGGGTGCCCGGGCCGCGGCGGCTCGACCGCGACGAGGCCCTCGCGGAGTGGGCCCGCCGCTTCTTCCGCTCGCACGGGCCGGCCGACCGCAAGGACTTCTCCCGCTGGACCGGCATCCCCGCCG
This sequence comes from Actinomycetospora atypica, assembly GCF_042653685.1. Classification (NCBI taxonomy): domain Bacteria; kingdom Bacillati; phylum Actinomycetota; class Actinomycetes; order Pseudonocardiales; family Pseudonocardiaceae; genus Actinomycetospora; species Actinomycetospora atypica. Next base: position 198,274 of record NZ_JBHSIV010000007.1, read on the forward strand.
CCGACGTCACCACCGCGATCGAGGGGGCCCGCGACGACCTCGTCGAGACCGACGGCCGCCTGCACGACCCCGCGACCCGCGACCGGCTCGCCGCCGCCGACGACCCCGGGGCCGAGCTGCTCCTGCCCGGCTTCGACGAGTTCGTGCTGGGCTACGCCGACCGCAGCCAGGTCCTCGACCCCGAGCACGCCGACCGGATCTGCCCGGGCAACAACGGGATCTTCCGCCCGACGATCGTCCGGCACGGCCAGGTCGTCGGGACGTGGGCGTGGAAGGGCACCGGGAAGAAACGACGGGTGGAGCGCGAGCCGTTCTGACGGGGCAGACTCCCCGGTCGTGACGAGCTCGGCGGTGCGCTCCCCGAAGACCATCGACCTCCCCGTGGTCCCCGTGGGGGCGCTCCTCGACGGGGCCGCCCGGCGCTTCGGCGACCGGCCGGCGCTGATCCACCACGACGAGGCCGTCACCTACCGGGAGCTGTGGGCCGAGGCGTGCGGCGTCGCCCACGCGCTCGTGGCCCGCGGCATCCGCCCGGGCGACGTGGTCGGGCTCCACCTGCCGAACGTCCTCGTCTGGCCGATCGCCTACCACGGCATCCTGCTGGCCGGCGCCACCGTCGCGCTCGCGAGCCCCGCCCTGCCGGCCGAGCTGCTGCGGGCCCAGCTCGAGGACTCGGGCGCGGTCGCCGTCGTCACCCGCGACACCACCCTGCGGAACGCGATCGGCACCGACGGGCGCCGGCTCGACCTGCCGGTCCAGCTCGCCGACGCCCCGCCCGACGTCGAGCTCGACCCCACCGTCGCGCTCGCCCACCTCGCGTACACCGGCGGCACCACCGGCCGGTCGAAGGGCGTGGAGCTGACGCACGCGGCGGTCGTCGCGAACGTCCTGCAGTACGCCGCCAGCTCCGCGGGCGCCGTGCCCGTCCCCGACGTGCACGGCGGGGTCACCCTCGAGCAGCACTCGCCGCCCGAGGAGCACCCGGTCCGCCTCGGGGAGGCCGTGTCGATCGCGGTCGCGCCCTGGTTCCACGCGATGGGCACCAACGGCCTGACGATCGGGCTGGTCACCGGCAGCACCGCCGTCGTGCAGGACCGGTTCGACCCGGCCGCCTACCTCGCCGACGTCGAGCGCCACGGTGCGACGACGCTGTCGGGCGCCCCGGCGATGTACCACGCCCTGCTGGCGCACCCCGACGCGCGCACCCGCGACCTCACGTCGGTCCGCTCGGTGACCTCCGGCGCGAGCCCCATGGCGGTGGCCCAGGCCGAGCGGATCGCGGCCCTGATGCCCGAGGCGATCGTCCTCGAGGGGTACGGCCTCACCGAGGCGACGATGGCGCTCTGCACCTCGCCCTCGGAGCGCTCGGCCCATCGGCGGATCGGGACGGTGGGGCTGCCGATCGCGAACACGGAGCTGCAATTGCTCCCCGTCGAGAGCGGGCGTCCCGGCGACGAGCCGGTGGCGGTGGGGGAGCGCGGCGAGGTCTGGGCGCGGGGCCCGCAGGTCATGGCGCGCTACCACGACCGGCCCGAGGAGACGGCCTCGACGCTGGTGGACGGGTGGCTGCGCACCGGCGACATCGGCATCCTCGGCGACGACGGCCTGCTCGCGATCGTCGACCGCGCGAAGGACATGCTCCTGTACAAGGGCTACAACGTCTTCCCGCGCGACCTCGAGGAGCGCCTGGCCCGGCATCCCGGGGTGCGGTCGGTCGCGGTGGTGGGCCTTCCCGACGAGGCCGTGGGCGAGCTGCCGACCGCGGCCGTCGTCCTGGCCCCCGACGCGGGGGACGGGGCGGCCGCCGCGCTGGCCGCCGCGGTGAACGGCGAGGTCCGGCCCTACGAGCGGCTCCGACGGATCTTCACGGTCGACGCCCTCCCGGTCTCCGCCGCGGGGAAGGTCCTCAAGCGCGACCTGCGGGAGGCCCTGCTCGCGGGCGGCGACGAGCCCTCCTGGTCCGACGACCCTTCCTGAGAGGCGGCCGGGTGGACGCCGGAACCTCATGGGCCGGACGGAGCAGTCCGCTGCCCTTGGGCGCCGTGATCCCGGCGTCGGGCGGCGCCCCGCGCCGGTGCTCTCAGCTCCGCGCTCCGTCGTCGTGCGGCTGCCTAGCGTGAGCGCCCGTCCACCGGCTCCCCCGGGCCCCGCCCGGCGGTGGACGACCGACCCCGTGTTCCCCGACCGGGAGGGCCCGCCCCGCCATGCCGCACCACCCCGACGACCCGTCCCCCCAGTGGTCCCCGACCGGGCGCCGACCCCGCACCGCCGCGCGGCTGCTGACCGTGCTCGGCGTCCTCGCCGGCCCGGCCCTCCTCGTGGCGCTCGGCGCCGCGGGGGTCCTCGCCTCCTGGGCCGCCCTGTCCCTGGGCGCCGTCGTCCTCGGCGGGGGCGTCGTCCTGGCCGCCGCCACCGTCTTCCGCGGCCCCGGGGCGCTGCGTGGTCGGGGTGGTCCCGGGTCGCCGGACACCGGCGACTTCGTGCCGGGTGCCCGGGTCCTCGTCGTCGGGGGCGGCTACGTCGGGCTCGTCGCCGCGCGGGCCCTCCAGGCACGGCTCGGCGCCTCCGGCGACGGGCGGCACCGCGGCCGCCGGGGGGCCCGCGACCGCGCGTCGACCCCGGTCGGGTCGGTCACGGTCGTCGACCCACAGCCGCACATGACCTACCAGCCGTTCCTGCCCGAGGCGGCCGGCGGCTCGATCGCCCCGCGCCACCTCACGGTGTCGCTGCGCCGGGTGCTCGACCGCTGCGACGTGGTGACCGGCTCGGTCGTCGCGATCGACGACGCCCGCCGCCGGGCCGTGGTCACACTGCCCGACGGGGTGTCGCGCGAGCTCGCCTACGACGTCCTCGTCCTCGCCCCCGGCGCGATCGCCCGCGAGCTGCCGGTCCCCGGCCTCGCCGAGCGCGCGCTGACCTTCCGCAGCGTCGGCGACGCCGAGCGGGTCCGCGACCACGTGCTGTCCCGGCTCGACGCGGCCGCCTCGATCGTGCCGACCACGCCGGACGACCTCGCCCGCCGCGCGCGGCTGCTCACCTTCGTCGTGATCGGCGGCGGCTTCGCCGGGGTCGAGGCACTGGGCGAGCTCGAGGACCTCGCCCGGCGGGCCGGCCGCCAGGTCGGGGTGGGGCGCGACGAGATGCGGTGGGTCCTCGTCGAGGCCTCGAGGCGGATCATGCCCGAGGTCACCGAGATGACCGCCGCCCGCGTGCACGGCCGCCTCGCGCGGCGCGGGATCGAGGTCCGCGTGGGGGCGGGGCTCGCCTCGGCGGAGGGCGGGACCGTCCGCCTGGCCGACGGGACGACGATCCCCACCGACACGGTCGTCGTCGCCGCCGGTACGAGGCCGCACCCCCTGCTCGAGCGCACCGACCTCCCGCTGGAGCGCACCGGCAAGGTCCGCTGCACCGCGATGCTGCAGGTCGCCGGGCGGACGCACGTGTTCGCCGCCGGCGACGGCGCCGCGGTGCCCGACCTCGCCCGCGGCGCCCTGCTCGCCGACGAGAACCCCCAGGTGCTCACCGCCCCGACCGCCCAGCACGCCGTCCGGCAGGCGCGGGTGCTCGCGGGCAACGTGGTCGCCCACCTCGGCGGGCGCCCGCTGCAGCCCTACCACCACGCGTCGGCCGGCGTGGTCGCCGGACTGGGCCGCCGCCGCGGCGTCGCGGAGATCCGCGGGGTGCGGCTGATGGGGTGGCCGGCCTACGCGCTGCACCGCGCCTACCACATGTGGGCCATGCCCACGGCGGAGCGCAAGGCCCGCATCCTGCTCGACTGGGTGGCCGCGGCCCTGCTGGGGCGCGACCCCGTCGCGACCGGCGCCGTGGTGCCCTCGCCCCGCCGGGGCGACGCGGACCCGGGTGTCAGCGATGGCACTCCGCAGACGTCGGACGTCCGCGAGGCGCCACGCCCGACCGCGCCCGACCGCCCGGTCACCGGCCCCGTGGACCTCGCCGCGATCGACGGCCCGACCCTGCGCGAGCCGCACCCCTCGTTCCCGCTGCTGCGCGAACCGCACCCGTCCGGCGCGGCCCGGCTCGGCGTTCCGAGCGCGGCGCGCGTCGACGGGCCCGTGACCGGGGACCAGCCCGCCCTGAGCTGGATCACCCGCGGGCGGCACGACCGGCGCTGAACCCCGGACCGGTCGTGGCACCGGCGTTGCATGGGTTTCCGTGATCGTGCATAGTCATTCGCATGCGGATCGCGGTGGCCGGGGCCAGCGGCTACGTCGGAGGTGAGCTCCTGCGCCTCGCGCTGGGGCATCCCGAGGTGGAGGTCGGCGCGCTGACCGCCGGGGACTCGGCGGGCAGCCTCCTCGGCGCCCACCAGCCGCACCTCGCCGCGCTGGCCGACCGGACGATCGTCGCGACCACGCCCGAGGCCCTCGCGGGGCACGACGTGGTGTTCCTCGCGCTGCCGCACGGGCGGTCCGCCGAGCTCGCGGCGCAGCTGCCCGAGGACGTGCTGGTGGTCGACTGCGGGGCCGACCACCGGCTGCGCGACGCCGCGGCCTGGCAGCGCTGGTACGGCGGCGAGCACGCGGGGCACTGGCCCTACGGGCTGCCGGAGCTGCCCGGGGCCCGCGAGGCCCTCCGCGGGTCCCGCCGCGTCGCGGTGCCGGGCTGCTACCCGACGACGGCCACGCTGGCCGCCCTGCCCGCGGTCGCCGCGGGCCTCGTCGCTCCCGAGATCAGCGTCGTGGCCTTCTCCGGCACCTCGGGGGCGGGCCGCGCCGCGAAGCCCCACCTGCTCGGGTCGGAGGTGATGGGCTCGGCGACCGCGTACGGCGTCGGCGGCGCGCACCGGCACACCCCCGAGATCGTGCAGAACCTCTCCGGGCTCGGCGCCGGCCCGGTCGTCGTGTCGTTCACCCCGGTGCTCGCGCCGATGCCCCGCGGGATCCTCGCGGTCGTCAGCGCCCCCCTGGCCGACGCCGGCATCGACGGCGCGCAGGCCCGGGAGGCCTACGCGAAGGCGTTCGCCGCCGAGCCGTTCGTGCACCTGCTGCCCGAGGGGATGCAGCCGGCGACGAAGAGCGTGGTCGGCTCCAACACCGTCCAGGTACAGGTCGAGGTCGACGTCGACGCCGGGCGGCTCGTGGCCACCGCGGCGATCGACAACCTCACCAAGGGCACCGCCGGCGGCGCCTTCCAATCGGTGAACCTCGCCCTCGGGCTGGACGAGACCCTCGGCCTGCCCACCTCCGGCCTCGCGCCGTGAGCGCCCACCCCACCCCGACGAGGAGGACACCGTGAGCGTCACCGCTGCCGCCGGGTTCCGGGCCGCGGGCGTCCGCGCCGGGCTCCGGGCCCACGGCGACCGGCCCGATCTCGGCCTGGTCGTGAACGACGGCCCGTCGACCACCGCGGCGGGGGTGTTCACCCGCAACCAGGTGAAGGCCGCACCCGTGCTGTGGTCGCAGCAGGTCCTGCGCGAGCACTCCCTGCGGGCCGTGGTGCTCAACGCGGGCGGCGCGAACGCGTGCACGGGTCCCGACGGGTTCGGCGACACCCACCGCACGGCCGAGAAGGTCGCCGAGGTCCTCGGGTGCGGCGCGATCGAGGTCGCGGTGTGCTCCACCGGGCTGATCGGCGAGCGGCTGCCGCTCCCGTCGCTGCTCGCCGGGGTCGACGACGCGGCGGGGGAGCTCGCCGCCGACGCCCCGGCCGGAGACCGCGCCGCCACCGCCGTGCTCACCACCGACACCGTCGACAAGCAGGCGCAGCGCTCCCGCGACGGCTGGACCGTCGGCGGGTTCGCCAAGGGCGCCGGGATGATGGCGCCGAGCCTCGCGACGATGCTCGTCGTCGTCACCACCGACGCCGTCCTCGACGCCGGGGTCGCCGACTGGGCCCTGCGCGCCGCCACCGCGGTCACCTTCGACCGGCTCGACATCGACGGCGCCACCAGCACCAACGACACCGTGCTGCTGCTCGCCTCCGGCGCCTCGGGGGTCACCGCCGACGAGACGGCCTTCGCCGACGAGCTCCGCGAGGTGTGTGCCGAGCTCTGCCGCGGCCTGCAGGCCGACGCGGAGGGCGTGACCAAGCGGATCGTCGTCACGGTGACCGGCGCCGACTCCGACGCCGATGCGCTCGTCGGCGCCCGCGCCGTCGCCCGCGACAGCCTCGTCAAGACGGCCCTGTTCGGCTCCGACCCCAACTGGGGCCGGATCGCCGCCGCGATCGGGGGGAGCGAGGCCCACGTGGAGCCCGACACCCTCTCGGTCACGGTCAACGGGGTCCTGCTCTGTGCCGCCGCGACCGCGGTCGGCGACCGCTCGAAGGCCGACCTGTCCGGGCGCGACGTCACCGTCGAGGTCGACCTCGGCCTGGGCGTCGGCACCGCGACCGTGCTCACCACCGACCTGTCGCACGCCTACGTCGAAGAGAACAGCGCGTACTCGACGTGACCGCCGCCCCCGACGCGCAGCCGCGTCCCGCCGACGGCCGCACCACCTCGCCCGAGGAGGCCCAGGCCAAGGCCGCGGTGCTCGCCGAGGCCCTGCCGTGGCTCCGCGAGTTCCAGGGCGCCGTCGTCGTCGTCAAGTACGGCGGCAACGCCATGGTCGACGACGAGCTGCGGCGCGCGTTCGCCGAGGACATGGTCTTCCTGCGCCTGGCCGGGATCCACCCGGTCGTCGTCCACGGCGGCGGGCCGCAGATCACCGCGATGCTCGACCGCCTGGGCATGAGCGGGGAGTTCCGCGGCGGCCTGCGGGTCACCACCCCCGAGACGATGGACGTCGTCCGCATGGTGCTGGTCGGCCAGGTGGGCCGCGAGCTCGTCGGGCTCGTCAACGCCCACGGCCCGCTCGCGGTCGGCATGTCCGGCGAGGACGCCCAGCTGTTCACCGCCGCCCGCCGCACGGCGCTGGTCGACGGGGAGCAGGTCGACGTCGGCCTCGTCGGCGACGTCGTCTCGGTCAACCCGGCCGCCGTGCTCGACCTCGTCGCGGGGGGCCGCATCCCGGTCATCTCCACCGTGGCGCCCGACGCCGACGGCGTGGTCCACAACGTCAACGCCGACACCGCCGCCGGGGCGCTCGCGGTCGCCCTCGGGGCCCGCAAGCTCGTCGTCCTCACCGACGTCGAGGGGCTCTACACCGACTGGCCCGACCGCTCGAGCCTGCGCACCGAGGTGTCGGCCGACGAGCTCGCCGCCCTGCTCCCGGGTCTGTCCAGCGGCATGATCCCGAAGATGGAGGCGTGCCTGCGGGCCGTCGAGGGCGGGGTGCCGCGCGCCCACGTCATCGACGGCCGGGTCGCGCACTCGGTCCTGCTCGAGGTGTTCACCAGCAAGGGTGTCGGGACGATGGTCGTCCCCACCCCCGCATCCCCAGAAGGAGGTCCCCACGCATGACCACGACAGCGCCGACCGGTGAGGACCTCCGTCGCCGGTGGTCGGACACGATGATGGGCAACTACGGCACCCCGCCGGTCACCCTCGTCCGCGGCGAGGGCGCCCGGGTGTGGGACGCCGACGGCCGCGAGTACCTCGACCTGCTCGGCGGGATCGCGGTCAACCTGCTGGGCCACGCGCACCCCGCCGTGGTGGAGGCCGTGTCGCGCCAGGTCGCGACCCTGGGCCACACCTCGAACCTGGCGATCAACCCGCTCACCGTCGAGCTGGGCGAGCGGCTGCTCGCCCTCCTCGGCGTCCCCCACGGCCGCGTCCTCATGACGAACTCGGGCGCCGAGGCCAACGAGGCGGCCTTCAAGATCGCCCGCCGCACCGGGCGCCCGAGGATCGTCGCGGCCCAGGGCGGCTTCCACGGCCGGACGATGGGCGCCCTCGCGATGACGGGGCAGCCGGCCAAGCGCGAGCCGTTCGAGCCGATGCCCGCGGGCGTCGAGTTCGTCCCCTACGGCGACGCCGACGCGCTGCGCGCCGCGGTCGACGCCGACACGGCCGCGGTCGTCCTCGAGCCGATCCAGGGCGAGGCCGGGGTGATCGTCCCGCCGGAGGGCTACCTGCAGGCCGCCCGGGAGATCACCAGCGCCGCCGGCGCCCTGCTCGTGATCGACGAGGTCCAGACCGGGATCGGCCGCACCGGCATCTGGTTCGCCCACCAGCGTGCGGGCATCGTGCCGGACGTCGTGACCCTGGCGAAGGGCCTCGGGGGAGGGTTGCCGATCGGCGCCTGCCTCGGCATCGGCCCCGCCGCCGAGCTCCTCGGCCCCGGCCAGCACGGCACCACCTTCGGCGGCAACCCGGTGTGCTGCGCCGCCGCGCTCGCGGTGCTCGACACCGTCGCCGGCGACGGGCTGCTCGACCGCGCCGACGCGCTCGGCAAGGACCTGGCCGCGCGGATCGAGGGGCTCGGGCACCCGCTGGTCGACCACGTCGACGCCGCCGGGCTCCTGATCGGCGTCCAGCTGACCAGCCCCGCCTCGGCCCAGGTCACGGCGGCCGCGCTCGAGGCCGGGTACCTGATCAACGGGGCCGTGCCCGCCCGCCTGCGGCTCGCCCCGCCCGCCGTCGTCACCGACGAGCAGGTCGACGGCTTCCTCGCCGCGCTGCCCGACGTCCTCACCCAGGGCGCGTCCGCCGCCGAGGGCACCTCGTGAGCGCCCCGCCCCGCGCCGCGGCCGACGGCGCCGGGACACGCTTGGGCCCCCCGCGCCACCTGCTCCGCGACGACGACCTCTCGCCCGCCGAGCAGGCCGAGGTCCTCGAGCTCGCCGCCGCGATCAAGGCGGACCCCTTCGGGCACCGCCCGCTGGAGGGCCCGCGGGGGGTCGCGGTCATCTTCGACAAGCCCTCCACCCGCACCCGGGTGTCCTTCCAGGTGGGGATCGCGGCCCTCGGGGGGACGCCCGTGATGATCGACGGCCGCGACGCCCAGTTCGGCCGCGGCGAGACCATCGCCGACACCGCCCGAGTGCTCTCCCGCTACGTCGACGCCATCGTCTGGCGCACCGGGGCCGACGAGCGCCTCGAGGAGATGGCCGCCCACTCCCGCGTCCCCGTGGTCAACGCGCTGACCGACGGCTTCCACCCGTGCCAGGTGCTCGCCGACCTGCAGACCGTCGTCGAGCGCCACGGGCGCACCGCGGGCCTCACGCTGACCTACCTGGGCGACGGCGCCAACAACATGGCGCACTCCCTGCTCCTCGGCGGCACCACGGCCGGCATGCACGTCCGGGTCGCCGCGCCCGACGGCTTCCGCCCCGACCCGGAGGTGCTCGCGGCCGCCCAGCGGCGCGGGCTCGCGACCGGGGGGTCCGCCACGCTCGTCGAGGCGGGCGGGCGGGCCGCGGCGCTCGACGCATCGGCCGGCGCCGACGTCCTCGTCACCGACACGTGGGTCTCCATGGGCCAGGAGGACGACGGGCTCGACCGGTCCGCGCCCTTCCGGCCGTTCCGGATCGACGACGAGCTCCTCGCCCGGGCGGCCCCCGGGGCCACGGTGCTGCACTGCCTGCCGGCGCACCGCGGCGACGAGGTCACCGCGGAGGTGCTCGACGGGCCGGCGTCGGCGGTGTGGGACGAGGCCGAGAACCGGCTGCACGCCCAGAAGGCCCTGCTGACCTGGCTGCTCCGACGATGACGCCGGCGGACGAAGCCCGGGCCGACACCGGGACGGTGACCGACCCGCAGATCGCCCGCGAGCGGCTCGAACGGCTACGACCCGGTGGCGGTCGGGCCTCCCGCCAGGCCCGCATCGTCGCGCTCATCAGCACCCACGAGGTCCGCAGCCAGACCGAGCTCGCGACCCTGCTCGCCCGGGAGGGCATCGAGGTCACGCAGGCGACGCTCTCGCGCGACCTCGACGAGCTCGGGGCGGTGAAGCTCCGCGGCGCCGACGGCGGCGTCGGCCGCTACGTGGTGCCCGACGACGGCAGCCCGGTGCGCGGGGTCACCGGGGGCACCGACAGACTGACCCGGCTGCTCGCCGAGCTGCTCGTCTCGACCGACCACTCGGGCAACCTCGCCGTCCTGCGGACCCCGCCGGGCGGCGCCAACTACCTCGCCAGCGCCCTCGACCGGGCGGCGCTGCCCGAGGTCGTCGGGACGATCGCCGGGGACGACACGGTGGTCGTGATCGCCCGCGCACCGCTCGACGGCGCCGAGCTGGCCGACCGGCTGCGCGGCCTGGTCACGAGATCGACGATGCGGACACCGCACGGAGAGGGGCTGCAGTGACGGCGGGAACGGGCGCGGCGCTGTGGGGCGGGCGGTTCTCCTCGGGGCCCGACGCCGTGATGGCGGCCCTGTCGAAGTCCACCCAGTTCGACTGGGTGCTGGCGCCCTACGACATCGCGGGCTCGCGCGCGCACGCCCGGGTGCTGCACCACGCCGGGCTGCTCGACGACGACGAGCTCACCGGGATGCTCGACGGCCTGGCCCGCCTGGAGCAGGACGTCGAGGCCGGCGCCTTCGTGGCGGCCGAGGACGACGAGGACGTGCACACCGCCCTCGAGCGGGGCCTGATCGAGCGGGTCGGCCCCGAGCTCGGCGGGAAGCTGCGGGCGGGGCGCTCCCGCAACGACCAGATCGCCACCCAGCTGCGGATGTGGCTGCGCGACCGGCTCCGCGACCTCACCCGGGGTGTCTGCGACGTGGTCGACGCGCTCGTCACCCAGGGCCGCGCCCACCCCGACGCCCCCATGCCCGGGCGCACCCACATGCAGCACGCGCAGCCCGTGCTGCTGGCCCACCACCTCGGGGCGCACGCCCAGGCGCTGCTGCGCGACGTCGAGCGCTGCCGCGACCTCGACCGGCGCCTCGGGCTGTCGCCCTACGGGTCGGGCGCGCTCGCCGGGACCTCGCTCGGCCTCGACCCCGCCGCCGTGGCCCGCGACCTCGGGTTCCGCGACGCCGTCGACAACTCGATCGACGGCACCGCCTCGCGCGACCTCGCCGCCGAGGGCGCCTTCGTCCTCGCCATGGTGGCGGTCGACCTCTCCCGGGTGGCCGAGGAGGTCATCCTCTGGGCCACCGCCGAGTTCGGCTACGTGACGCTGCACGACTCGTGGTCGACGGGGTCGTCGATCATGCCGCAGAAGAAGAACCCCGACGTGGCCGAGCTGGCGCGCGGGAAGGCCGGACGCCTCGTCGGGAACCTCACCGGCCTGATGACCACCCTCAAGGCGCTCCCGCTGGCCTACAACCGGGATCTCCAGGAGGACAAGGAGCCGCTGTTCGACTCGGTGGCCCAGCTGGCGATGGTCCTGCCCGCGATGGCTGGGATGATCCGCACCCTGACGATCCACACCGACCGGCTCGCCGAGCTGGCCCCCGCGGGGTTCAGCCTCGCCACCGACATCGCCGAGTGGCTGGTGCGCCAGGGCGTGCCGTTCCGCCGCGCGCACGAGGCCGCCGGGGCGTGCGTCCGGGCGGCGGAGGCGCGCGGGGTCGGCCTCGACGACCTGACCGACGACGAGCTCGCGGACTGCGACCCGGCCCTGACCCCCGACGTGCGCACCGTGCTGACCGTCGAGGGCTCGATCGCCTCCCGCGACGCGCACGGGGGGACGGCCCCGAAGCGGGTCGCCGAGCAGTACGACCGCATCGTGGGCGCCGTGATCGAGGCCCGCGGATGGGCGGCGCGCCCGATCGACCGGCGGTGACCCCCGCGCTCACCCGCGACGACCTCGCCGTCGACCCCCTCGACGCAGCCCGCCTGCTCCTGGGCTGCGAGCTCGCCGCCGACACCGGGGACGGGGAGGTGCGGGTACGCATCGTCGAGGTCGAGGCCTACCGCGGGCAGGACGACCCCGGCTCGCACTGCTTCCGCGGGCGGACCCCCCGCAACGACGTGATGTGGGGGCCCGCCGGCCACCTCTACGTCTACTTCGTCTACGGCATGCACTTCTGCGCCAACGTGGTCGCGCTCGACGACGGCCGCCCCGGCGCGGTGCTCCTGCGGGCCGGGGAACTGCTCTCCGACCCGGGCCCGGCCCACCTCCGGCGACCCACCGCGCGGGGCCGCGACGCCGACCTCGCGAAGGGCCCCGCGCGGTTGTGCGCGCTGCTGGGCCTGGGACGCGACCACAACCGGACCGACGTCCTCGACCCCTCGGCGCCGGTGCGGCTGAGCCGGGGACGGCCGGTTCCCGACGAGGCCGTGCGCACCGGCCCGCGGGTGGGGGTGGCCGCGGGTCAGCAGCGGCCGTGGCGCCTGTGGGTCGAGGGCTCACGCGCGGTGACCCCCTACAAGGCCGGACGCGCCCGGCCCGACGGCCCCGACTGGTAGGCGGTCCCCACCGGCCACAATGGGGGTCGTGACCGCACCGCACATCCTCGACGACCTCGCCTGGCGGGGTCTCATCGCCCAGAGCACCGACCTCGACGCGCTGCGCCGCGATCTCGACGCCGGGACGGTCACGCTCTATTCCGGGATCGACCCGACCGCGCCCAGCGCCCACATCGGCCACCTCCTGCAGTGGCTGACCCTGGCGCGCTTCCAGCAGGCCGGGCACCGGCCCATCGCCCTGGTCGGCGGCGCCACCGGGCTCATCGGCGACCCCAAGCCGACCGCCGAGCGGACCCTGAACGACCGTGACGTCGTGGCCGGGTGGGTCGACAAGATCGGGGCCCAGCTGCGCCCGTTCCTCGACTTCACGGGCGAGAACGCCGCCCTGCTCGTCAACAACCTCGACTGGACCGAGGGCGTCTCGGCGCTCGACTTCCTGCGCGACCTCGGCAAGCACTTCCGGGTCGGGCGCATGCTCGCCAAGGAGGCGGTGAGCCGGCGGATGGAGTCCGACGAGGGCATCAGCTACGCCGAGTTCTCCTACCAGATCCTGCAGTCCTACGACTTCCTCGAGCTCTTCCGCCGGTACGGCTGCACGATGCAGACCGGCGGCAGCGACCAGTGGGGCAACCTCACGGCGGGCATCGACCTCATCCACCGGGTGGAGGGCCGGTCGGCCCACGCGCTGGGGACCCCGCTCATCACCAAGGCGGACGGCTCGAAGTTCGGGAAGACCGAGGGCGGGACGGTCTGGCTCGACGCCGCCCTGACGAGCCCCTACGCCTTCTACCAGTTCTGGATCAACGCCGAGGACGCCAAGGTGGGGGAGTACCTCCGGGCCTTCACGTGGCTGTCCCACGAGGAGATCACCGAGCTCGAGCAGCTCACCGCGGACAAGCCCCAGGCGCGGGCGGCGCAGCGGGCGCTGGCCGAGTCGGTGACGGCCCTGGTGCACGGCAGCGACGAGGTGGCCCGGGTGCAGGCCGCGAGCCAAGCCCTGTTCGGCCGGGGGGAGCTGCGGGAGCTCGACGCCACCACGCTGGCCGCCGCCCTCGCCGAGATCCCGTCGACGTCGGTGGCCCGCTCCGAGACCCCGACGATCGTCGACCTCCTGGTGGGGACGGGCCTCGCCACCGGGCGGGGCGCCGCGCGGCGCACCGTCGCCGAGGGCGGGGCCTACGTGAACAACGCGAAGGTCGAGAGCGAGGAGTGGACGCCGGCCGAGGGCGACCTGCTGCACGGACGCTGGCTCGTGGTGCGCCGCGGGAAGCGGACGACGGCGGGCGTCGAGGTGGTGTCGGGGGCGTGACGATCGCAGGTCGGGCGGGAAACGCCGCCTGACCTGCGGTAACCCGAACGGGGACCCCCCTGTTTCAGGGCCTCTCCGGGGTGTGTAATCTTCTCTTCATCGCCAGGCCGGAGGGGTTGCCCCGGGGTCTGGCGGGGGATAGGTTGGAGAGGTTGCCCACCGGCTGGTCTGGTAGGCTGACTCTTTGAGAGCACCGGGTGGTGCGGTGTCCACGGTGTGGATGTCGGTCTCCGTGTGGTCGTCCTTTGAGAACTCAACAGTGTGCTGACGTTTTGTTTGTTTTGGCC
>NZ_JBHSIV010000008.1:0-211488 GCF_042653685.1 Actinomycetospora atypica
CGCGGCCCTGCGGCGCGGCCTGCTGGCCGCCGCGGCCGTCCTGGTGCTGGCCGGGGGAGTCGTCGGCGGGGTCGTCCTCACCGGGAACGACTCGCCGCTGCCCGTGGCGGCCCCGCAGCCCCTGCCCGCCGCCCCGGTCGCCGTGGCTCCGGCGCCCCTGCCGGCCCCCGCCTCCGAGGTCGCCCCCGACCCCACCGTCCCGGCTGCCGACCCCGCGTCGCCCGCCGCCGCCGACCCCGTCGTGGCCGACGACGCGGACGGCGGCGACGCCCCGGTGCCCGAGCAGCCGGCACCCGCTCCCGCCCCGGGCGCGCCCCCGGCCCCGCCGACGCCCGCGCCGTGCCGCAGCGTCGTGTCCTCGATCGCGGGAGCGGGTGCCACGGTCCGCGTCGTGTTCACCAACCGCGGCGACGTCGCCTGCACGCTGCAGGGTTTCCCCGCGGTGCGGTGGTACGCGGGGAAGAAGGCCGTCGGGAAGCCGGCGTCGAAGGCCGGCGCCCGCGGTGCCGTGTCGACCCTCGCGCCCGGCGGATCGGCGTCCGTGACGCTGAAGATCGTCCCCGTGTCCGAGTTCGACGCGAAGAACTGCCAGGCGGTGGCCACGACGGGCCTGCGGGTCCGCGCGCCGGGGACGACGGCGGCGGCCACGCTCCCGCGGGCCGGCAAGGCCTGCTCCGGGACGATCGGGAAGCCGCAGCTGACGGTGACGTCGGTGGGGCCGCTGTAGGGGGTGGCCTGCGGCCCCGTGAGCACTAGTCCGTGTCCCGACACGGATTACTGCTCACAGGGCGTCAGCCACCTCCAGGCCCGCCGTGACGATCCCGTCGGCGTCGATGCCGTGGATCGCGTAGGCGCTCGCGAGGTCCGACGACTGCCCGAAGCTGGTCACGCCGAGGTGGCGGGCCGGGGTCCGGTGCACCCCGGCGAGGAACGCCAGCGTGTGCGGGTGGCCGTCGAGCACGGTCACCAGCGGGGCCGCCCGCCCGGCGGGGAGGGCGCCGTCGAGCACGCGCCGGTCGCCGCCCTGCAGGGCGCGGAAGAGCAGGTCGGCGCTGGTCACGACGACGACGTCGGCGGGCACGTCCATCGCGGCGAGCCGCTCGGCGGCGGCGAGGGCGGCGGGCACGGTGGCGCCCATCGCCGCGATCGTCACGCGCGGGTGCGTCGCGGCCCGGTGCAGCAGGTAGCCGCCGCCGACCACCTGGGTCCGACGACGCTCGCGGGCGGCGGGGTCGGCCGGCACGTCGGCGAGGGACTGGTCGACCGGCGCGGTGGACAGGCGCAGGTAGGTCGACGAGCCGTCGGGGCGCCCGAGGCGGCCCAGCCCGTCGAGCAGGCACCACGTCACCTCGACCGCGAACGCCGGCTCGAAGGCGGTGCAGCCGGGCTGCTCGAGCCCGATCGACGGGGTGGTGATCGACTGGTGCGCCCCGCCCTCCGGCGCGAGCGACACCCCGGACGGGGTCCCGACGAGGATCGACTGCCCGCCCGCGTACATGCCGAAGGCCCAGGGCTCGAGGGCGCGGGAGACGAACGGGTCGTAGAGCACCCCGATCGGCAGCAGCGGTTCGCCCCAGCGCGACCAGGTGGCGCCGAGCTCGCCGAGCAGCCCGACGAGGTTGGTCTCGGCGATGCCGAGCTCGATGTGCCGGCCGGTGGGGCGCTCGCGCCAGTGCAGGATCGTCTCGGCGTCGTCGGCGAACCAGTCGCGGCGCTCGCGGGGTGACCAGGAGCCGACCTTGTTGAGCCAGCCCCCGAGGTTGGTCGAGGACGCGACGTCGGGGGACACGGTGACCACGCGCCGCGCCGCGTCGGGCGCCTCGCGGGTGAGGTCGAGCAGGGCCCGGCCGAGGGCCTGCTGGGTGGTGCCGGTGCCGGTCGGGGTGCGCCCGGCGTCGGCGGGCACGGCCGGGACGGGGGTGCCGGGCCCCTGGTCCTGCGGTCGGTCGAGGCGGCGGGCGGTGTCGGCGCACAGGGCCGCCGCGGCGGAGTCGGGGGGCAGCGGGCGCCACGGGTCGTCGAGGTCGGCGTCCATGTCCGCCGCGAGCTCCCGCATCTGGGCCTCGTTGAGCAGCGTCGAGTGGTTCTGCGGGTGGCCCTGGGTGGCCAGCCCGTAGCCCTTGACGGTGTAGGCGAAGATCACCGTCGGGCGGGAGTCGTCGATGTGGTCGTAGGCGTCGAGCAGGGCGCCGAGGTCGTGCCCGCCGAGGTTGCGGATCGCGGCGTGCACGGCGTCGTCGTCGATCGTCCGCAGCAGGGCCGCGATCTGCTCGGGATCGTCGGGGTGCTCCGGCGTGCCCTCGCCCGGCACCCGCTCGCGCAGCTCCGCGGCGCTGCAGCGCAGCAGCCGCTGGTACTCGGGGTTCGACATCGAGTCGATGCGCCGCCGCAGCGCCTCCCCGCCCTCGCGGGCGTAGAGGTCGTTGAGCAGGCGCCCGTACTTGACCGTGATGACCTGCCAGCCCGCGGCCTCGAAGAGCCCGTGCAGGCGGGTGACCGAGATGTCGGGGACGACGCGGTCGAGGGACTGGCGGTTGAAGTCGACCACCCAGGTGACCTCGCCGAGCTCGCGGACCAGCGGGTCGAGCACCGCCTCCCACACCGCGCCCTCGTCGAGCTCGGCGTCGCCGACCAGCGAGAACTGCCGGCCCGTCCCGGCGCGGGTGCCCAGGCCGTGGGCGTACCGGCGCGCGATCGCGCCCCAGATCGGGGCCGTGGCCCCGATCCCGACCGAGCCCGTCGAGTAGTCGACCGGGTCGGGGTCCTTCGAGCGCGACGGGTAGGACTGCAGCCCGCCCTTCTCCCGCAGCGTGGTCAGGTACCGCGCGTCGAGCCGGCCGAGCAGGTGGTTGATCGCGTGCAGCACCGGCGAGGCGTGCGGCTTGACCGACACCCGGTCCTCCGGGCGCAGCGCCCCGAACCACAGCGCCGTCATGATCGTCGTGATCGACGCCGACGACGCCTGGTGCCCGCCGACCTTCAGCCCGCCGGGGTTCGGGCGCACCCGGTTCGCGTGGTCGACGATGGCGGACGCGAGCCACAGCACCCGCTTCTCCACCGCGCGCAGCGACTCCAGGTCGGCTGCCTCGGACTCGGCGGGGGCGGGCATCGTGGTCGACACGCGGGGACCTCCTGGGCCGGGGGTGGACGCCCACATCTCACCGGCCGTCGTCGGCCGCAGCAACAGAACGCACGGAATGCCCGACCTCGACGCAACGGACTCGGGCCTTCCGGAGGAGATCGACCGTTACGTTGTGCGGCGTGACCGCTCTGCCCGAGGTGGACGACGTCGACCGCCGTCTCCTCGCCCTGCTCCAGGAGGACGGCCGGCGCACCTTCGCCGACATGGCCCCGCGCGTCGGGCTGTCCGTGGCGGCGACCAAGCGCCGCGTCGACCGCCTGCGGGAGGTCGGGGTGATCACCGGGTTCACCGCGACGGTCGACCCGGCGAAGCTCGGGCTCGGGGTGGAGGCGTTCTGCGAGGTGCGCTACGCCGGCACCACCCCGGTCGGGGACATCGTCGAGACCGCGTCGACCGTGCGCGAGGTGCAGGCCGTCTACACGATCGCCGGCGACCCCGACGCCCTCGTGCAGGTCCGGGTCCGCGACATCGCCCACCTGCAGGACGTCATCGACCGGCTCCGGCGGGCCGGGGCCGTCGTCGGGACCAAGACGCTGATGGTGCTCGGCCGCTGGGCGAGGAGCTGACGCATGTGAGCACTGAATCCGTGTCCCGGCACGGATGAGTGCTCACATGCGGGTACCGCACCCCCATGAAGGCCATCGCCTACCACTCCGCCGCCGGACCGTTCTCCGAGATCGACCTGCCCGACCCGACGCCCGGCCCCCGCGACCTGCTCGTCGAGGTCCGGGCGGTCTCGGTCAACCCGGTCGACACCAAGGTCCACGGGTCCGACCCCGGGGACGAGCCGAAGGTCCTCGGCTACGACGCCGCCGGGGTCGTGCGGGCCGTGGGCGACGAGGTCACGCTGTTCGCGGCCGGCGACGAGGTCTACTACGCCGGGTCGATCGCCCGGCCGGGCACGAACGCCGAGCTCCACGTGGTCGACGAGCGCATCGTCGGGCGCAAGCCCGCCACGCTCGACTGGGCCGAGGCGGCCGCGCTCCCGCTCACCGCGATCACCGCGTGGGAGTCGCTGTTCGACCGGTTCCGGGTCCGGTCCGACGACACCGGCACGCTGCTCGTGATGGGCGCCGCCGGCGGCGTCGGGTCGATGGTGATCCAGTTCGCGCGGGCGCTGACCGGGCTCACCGTGGTCGGGACCGCCTCGCGCGAGGAGTCCCGGCAGTGGGCGACGGCGATGGGCGCGCTGGCCCTCGCCGACCACCACGACCTCCTCGGGACCCTCGCCGAGGCCGCTCCCGACGGCGTCGACCTCGTCTTCTCGCCCTTCACCGAGGGCATGATCGAGACCTACGCGCAGGTGATGAACACCGGCGGGCAGATCGTCGCGATCGACGAGCCCGAGGGCCTGGAGACGCTGCCGCTGAAGGACAAGTCGCAGAGCCTGCACTGGGAACTCATGTTCACGCGCCCGCTCTTCGAGCCCGCCGACATGGTCGCCCAGCACGAGCTCCTCGACCGGACCGCCGAGCTCGTCGAGAAGGGCACGGTCCGCACGACGATCTCCGAGCGGCTCGACGGCCTCACCGCCGAGAACCTCCAGCGCGCCCACGACATGGTCGCTGACGGCCACATGTGCGGGAAGGTCGTCATCACCGTCTGACCGGGAGGCCGGCCGTCGTCGGGAAGGATCCTTCCCGACGACGGCCCGGGGTCACTCCGCCCGCTTATCCATCCCCGTCGCTCCGCTCGCCCCGGTACGCCGCGATGGCGTCGTGCACGTACTGCGCGAGGCCGGGCTCGAGGTCGTCGTAGGTCTTCGCGAAGCGCTCGTCGGTGACGTAGAGCTCCGCGAGGTTGCGGTGCATCTCGGGGGAGAGGTCGTAGAACCGCTCGTCGATGTGCCGGCCGTGCGCCGCGGCGGCGGCGACCGCCCGCTCCGACGTGGCCGGCTCCCCGGCCCGCTTCGCCGCGACGAACTCGGCGTTGACCTCGTCGGCCTCGGCCTTGATCGCGATCCAGTCGTCCTTCGTGTAGCGCGTGGTGCGCTCCTGCGACTGCCGCCACGCCGCGGTGTCGCCCCAGCGCTCCTGCGCCTCCTGCTGGTACTCGTCCTTGAAATCGTCACCGAAGAGCTCCCTGCGCTCCTCGCGGGTCAGCTGGATCCCGTCCACTTCCGCCTCCAGGGCTCGGTCGATGGCCGTGACGAGGTCGCGCATCTCGTCCAGCCGGGTCATGACCGTGTCCCGCTGCCGCCGCAGGTGTGCTCCGAGGTCGGCGGCGGGGTCGTCGAGGAGGACGGCGATGTCCTCGAGGGCGAACCCGAGCCGTCGGTACACGACGATGTGCTGCAGGCGGGTGATGTCGGCGTCGGTGTACACGCGGTACCCGGCGGCGCTGCGGCGGGTGGGCCGCAACAGGCCGACCTCGTCGTAGTGGTGCAGGGTCCGCACGGTCACCGCGAAGCGCTCGGCCACCTGGCCCACGGTGAGCGCCGTCTCCGTCATCCCGGTCATGATGGGAGACGTTGGTGCCTGACGTCGCGTGAGGGTCAAGAGTGTTCATCCGGGATGCGGTCGAGGACGACCGCGAGGTTCTCGTCGGGATCTGGCGGCGCGCGGTCGAGGCGACGCACCACTTCCTCACCGCCGAGGCGGTCGACGGGTACGAGGGACAGGTGCGCGCCGCCCTGCCGAGGGCGGCGGTGCGGGTGGCGACGGGTCCCGACGACGAGGTGGTCGGGTTCCTCGCCGGGAGCGGCGGCGAGATCGACATGCTGTTCGTCGACCCGGCGGTGCACGGGACCGGCGCGGGCACGGCCCTGCTCGCCGACGCCGCGGCGCACCACCCGATCCTCACGCTCGACGTCAACGAGCAGAATCCCGCCGCCCGCGCGTGGTACCGGCGCCGCGGCTTCGTCGAGACCGGCCGCGACGAGGTCGACGGGGACGGATCCCCCTATCCGGTGATCCACCTCCGGCTGGCGACGCCGCCCTGAGCCATACGCGCCCGGGCGGTTGGGTAACAATGGGCGACGGGGGTCGCACCGGCGGTGATCAGGGGGAACGGTGAACGGGAGCCAGGACCAGGCGGTCGACGTCGACCCGGAGCTCGCGCCGCCCCGGGCCTTCGACCAGGCCTGCCTCATGGTGGTCGACTACCTCGCCGAGGCGGTCCCCCTGGACGCGTGGGCGGTGACGCGCGTGGCCGGCGGACGCCAGACGGTGCTCGTCGCGAAGGACTCCGGGCTGGGTATCGCCCCGGGGGTCGGCGGGCGCTGGTCGGAGGCGATGTGCCGGACGATGGTCTCCGGGGAGACGCCGCGGATCGTGCCCGACACCTCGGCGCACGCCGCTCTCGCGCCCGCGCTGAAGGCCGCGCACGAGCTCGAGCTCGACATCCGCGGCTACGTCGGCACCCCGATCGTCTACCCCGACGGTGAACTCTTCGGCACCGTGATCGGGCTCCACCCGGCCCCGCTCGACGAGGGCTACACCGCCCACGAGGGCCTGCTCGACCTTCTTTCGAGCCTGCTCTCGAGCGTTCTCGAGGCCGACACCGCCGCCGTGGACTCCGAGCGCGAGCTCGAGCGGGCGGTGTCCGAGGCCGAGACCGACGCGCTGACCGGGCTGCTCAACCGGCGCGGCTGGGAGCGGTGGCTCGCCCGCGAGGAGGACCGGTTCCGTCGCTTCGGTGACCCGGCCTGCGTCGTCATGATGGATCTCGACGGGCTCAAGCGGGTCAACGACACCGAGGGCCACGACGCGGGCGACCGCTACCTGCGCCGCGCCGCCGACACCCTGCGCGGGGCCACCCGGCACGGCGACCCGCTCGCCCGGCTCGGCGGCGACGAGTTCGCGATGGTCGCCACCGTCGCGCCCGACCACGCCGGGCCGCTGGTCCGCCGGCTGCAGGCCGTCCTCGACGAGGCGGGCACGCCGTGCTCGGTCGGGGTCGCCCCGTTCGACGTCGCGGCCGGGTTCTCCCAGGCGGTCGCCGAGGCCGACGCCGCCATGTACTCGGACAAGCGGGCACGGAAGGGGTCCCACCCGGGACGGTGACCCCCACGGGGTGACCTGCGCCCCGACGGGCCGGGCCGTGGCGGTGGCCGTGGTAGGAGGGACGTCGACGGGCGACGACGAGGAGACCTCGGTGCAGGTCGGCATGCGACTGCCGAAGGCGTTCGACGAGGCCTGCCGCATGGTCGTCGACTACCTGGCCGGGTCGGTGCCGATGGGCGCGTGGGCGGTCTCCCGGGTGACCGGGAACCGGCAGACCATGCTCGTGACGGCCGACTCCGCGTACGGGATCGCGCCGGGCCTGCAGATCGCGTGGTCGTCGTCGCTGTGCCGGACGATGGCCCTGGGCACCACGCCGCGGGTCGTCGCCGACACGGGCCTCGTCGAGGGCCTGACGGCGGCCGTCGACGACCACGCGGCCCAGGACGTGCGGATCGGGGCGTACGTCGGCACCCCGGTGGTGAACCGCGACGGCACCCTCTTCGGCACCGTCCTCGGGCTGAACCCCGACCCCCTGCCGGAGTCCTTCCTGCGCCACGAGGCCCTGCTCGACCTGCTGTCGAGCCTCCTCTCGAGCGTCCTCGCGGCCGACGGCGCGGCCGTGGAGACCGCGCGCGAACTGGAACGGGCGATGACCGAGGCCGAGACCGACGCGCTGACCGGGCTGCTCAACCGCCGGGGCTGGGAGCGCTGGCTGGTCCGCGAGGAGGACCGGTTCCGCCGCTTCGGCGACCCGGCGAGCGTGGTGATGTTCGACCTCGACGGGCTCAAGCACCTCAACGACACCGAGGGCCACGACGCCGGCGACCGCCACCTCCGGACGACCGGCTCGGTGCTGCACAGGATGCTGCGCGCGGGCGACCCCGTGGCGCGGCTCGGCGGGGACGAGTTCGGGCTGGTCGCCCCGGTGGGCCCCGACGACGCGGAGCGGCTCGCCGACCGGCTGCAGGCGGCGCTGCTCGACGCCGGGGTGTCGTGCTCGGTGGGGGTCGCGCCGTTCCGGGTCGACGCCGGGTTCGCCGTGGCCTGCGCGGAGGCCGACGCGGCGATGTACGAGAACAAGCGGGCCCGCCGGGTGGTCCGGGGGTCGCCGGCGGTGGTGCACGGCGTGGCGGACCCCGTCGTCGAGGTCACGCCGGGCCGCTGATCACCAGCACGTGGGGCCGGTCCTCCGCTCGTCCGGCCTGCCTGGTGTACCGGTCGACGTGGGGGCCCGACCATGATCACGACCTCGTGAGCGACACGCGCAAGAGTCGGTGCGACGCGCTCACGAAGTCATGATCATGGTGGACCGAGGGCTGTCGGACCGCTGCCCTACCGTGCATCTCCGGACCGTGCGACGAGGGGGACGACGATGGCCGACCCGACCGTGACCTCGTGCCCCGACCCCGCGACCTGCCGGAACCTCGGCGACGGGCACCGCACGCATCCGATCCGCGCCCGTCTCGCCGGGGAGAGCCCGTGGGGCTGGCGCGACGGCGTGGTGGTGATGGCGTCCGGCGGCCGGGTCACCGTGCGCTACGTCGAGGAGGACGGCGAGGTCGTCGCGGAGCACCACCGGGCGCTTCCGCTGTCGGACGGCGACCCGGTCCGCGTCCACGAGCAGTTCCGACTGCTCACCGGGCCGGGCGGGTGGTTCTGCGTCGCCCTCGAGGGCGGGCTCGGACCCGTCCCGGCTCCGGCCGCACCGGATGTGTGGTCGCCCGAGGCGAGCCCGGGGATCGTCGACCTCGCGAGCGGGGACGGCGTCGCCACCGACCACCGCGAGCCCTGAGCCGTCACTCCAGGGCGGCGGCGAGGAGGTCGGTGAGGGAGGCGAACGCGTCGTCGGGGGAGAACAGGACGTCGACCGCGTCGCCGCGCGAGTACCCGTGCTCCGCGGTCCATCGCACCGTGTAGAGGTGGCGCTGGCTGAGCCACAGCTCGCCGGACGCCCACCACTCGAAGATCACCGGGTCGGCGCAGGGGTGGAACCCGAGGCCCGTCTCGTCGGTCAGCCCGTCGTGCAGGGCGTAGAGCGTGAGCAGCTCGTCGACCACGAACGCGGGGACGTCGGCGGCCCGCTCGGCGAACACCGCGCGGTCGGCGGCGGAGGCCGGGGTGGCCGGCGCGCCGTCGAGCACGCGGTGGACGAGTTCCTCGAGCGAGGGCACGGCAGCAGTGTCGCTCAGCCGTCGTCGTCGTCCCCGTCGTCGTCATCGGCGGGCTGTGGGGCGGGCTGCGGGGCGGGCTGGGACTGCACCGGGGCGCCGGGCGCCGCGGGGGCCGGCGCGACCTGGCTGGTCGACGGCCCGGCCGCCGGGGCGCGGTCGTCGTCCTCCTCGGCCTGGCCCGGTCCGGCCAGGATCATGACGAGGCAGAAGATCGCGCCCGACACCCCGAGCACGTTCACGACCCGATCCTTCGTGATCACCCACCCCGCCCCCTTCGGCTCCGGACCTCCGAGCTTGATCGAGTGACGGCGATCACGTCAAGGAAACCCCTACCACCCACCCGGAAGGACCTGGACCACCCGGCGGCACCAGGATCGGGACGGTGGAGACACGGGACGACCGGTTCGCGGGGTACCGGCGGGCGCGCCTGCGGGTGCGCGACGGGCGGGGCCGGCTGCTGATGGAGGTCCGGCCCGACGACACCGGCGCCACCACCGGCCGCTTCCCGTTCGGCGTCCCTGCCCACGTCCTGACCGCGGAGAACCCCGGCGCCGAGCGGCCGGGCCCGCGGGAGAACGAGCGCCGGCAGCGGGCGCTGGTCGCGGAGCTCCCGGCGGGCACCCACCGGTGGGACGCGGAGGCCGGCGCGGACGACGGCTCGCACCGGGAGCGGAGCGTGCTGGTCACGGGGCTCTCCGACGAGGAGGCCGTCGCCCTCGCCGCCCGGTGGGGACAGGACGCGATCTTCCGGTGGACCCCGGAGGCCTGGTCGGTCCTGCCCTGCGACGGCGGGCCCGCGTCGCACACCGGGTGGACCCTCGTGTCCCGGTGACCGCGATCAGCCGGACGTCGGGGGACGGTCCGTGTCGACGACCCCGACCGGGAGGAGCCCGGCGACGAGGACCGTGTCGGGCGGGACGTCCTCGGGGACCGCGGAGAGCTCGACGGGCGGTCCCGGCTGCCACGTCAGCCGGGACGACACCCGGATCGAGGTGACCCGGTAGCGCTCGCGGCACAGGGCCACGAGCTCCCCGAGCTCGGTCCCCGGCGCCAGGTCGGGATCGAGGTACAGGGCGCCCCCGATCGCCACGTGACCCTCCCCGGGCGGCGTCGAGGCCCAGAAGAGCGGGAAGAGGCGGCCGTCGGCGTCGAGGACGCTGACGGGCCCGATCCCGGTCGTGTCCTCGCCGATCGAGGTGAGCACCGAGCCCTGGGCCCGCACGATCCCGATCTCGTCGTGCGTCCAGCCGTCGGCGCCGCTCGTCGGGAGGTACTCGGAGACGAAGAGCGCGGGGGCGACCTCGATCTCGTCCCCGACCGCGAACCGGAGCAGCCCCCGGCCGTCGAGGAAGGTCCGCGGCAGCTGGACGGCGAGCTCCGACCCCGGCCGGCCGGGCGGCGGTCCGGTCGGCACGGCGTCCGCGTGCCGGGGGGCGCCCGCGACCCGCACCGGGCGTCGTCGGGACGTCCTCGCGGGCCTCCTCACCGCGGTGCCAGGTCGACGACGTGGAAGGCGGCGGGGTCGGCGTCGTCGGGCTCGGGGAGGGCGGGCAGCGCGACCGCGACGAGGCCGTCGCCGCGGGGGACGTAGGAGCGCCAGGCGCGGATCGTCCAGGTGCGGGCGAGGGCGACCACGGTGGCGCGCACCGGTGCGGGCCCGTCCTCCGCGACGACGAGGAACCCGGCCAGCTCGATGCGGCTGCCGGGGCGGGCGTCGACGCCGTCGAGCAGGGGCCAGGAGCGCCCGACGACCTCCAGCGTGCCCGGCAGGCAGAGCGGGTCGTCCTCGCGGCCGCGCCCGAGGGTGCCGCGCGCGTCGAGCCGGCCCTGCTCATCGGTGCGCCAGCGGTCGGCGCCGACGAAGCAGGGCCGGACCTCGCGGTCGGCGATCGCGAGGGCGAGCGTGCCGGTCTCGCCGACCCGGCGGCGGCGCAGCCCGGCGGTCGTCGCCCGGGGGACGCGGGCGGTGACGTCGACGCCGTCCCATCCGGGAAGCGGCAGGGGGAAGCGGCTCGCCCCGAGCCCGTCGAGGGGTGGGGCGGGCAGCGCGGCGCGTCTCATGGGGACCTCCAGGGGGAACGGGTGCCGTCACGCCCTTGGACTGCGCCCGGCCCCGATCGGTTCCGGGAAATTCCCGGGAGGCCGACGGAGGTCAGGCCGGCCGGATCGTCGCCCCGCGCAGCCGCAGGCCGCCTGCCCCGCGGCTGGCCGGACCGGTGACGACGACCTCGCTGCCGAGCAGGCGCGCGGCGTCGCGAACCGGGTCGGCGTCGGAGTCGTACGCGGTCACGAGGCTCTCGACCACGACGTCGGCCCCGGTCTCGTCGAGGACGCGGAGCACCCGGCGACGGAGGTCGACCCGGTCGAGCCGACCGCGGATCGAGGCCGTCGCCCCGTAGGAGCGGGGACCGTCGGTGCGGGGCCACCGGTCGCGGGAGAGACCGGCGGGGGCGAAGCTCGCCTCGCGGAACCGGTCGCCGCCGAAGGTGCAGGTGCGGGCGGTCCGGACGAGCGCGTCGAGCAGCTCGACGCAGGCGTCGCCCAGGAGGGCGGAGGTCCAGGCCGGCGGTTCCTCGTTCCACAGGCCCCGGACCAGCTCGGACAGCGCGTCGACGACCTCGTGCTCGAGGCCCTCGCCGAGCACGTCGTCCTCGCCGACCGCGAACCGCAGCGCGGTCGCCGCGCCGTCGGCGGTGAACCCGACGAGCCGGACGCGGGCGGCGCGTTCGACGACGCCGGCGCTGCGCCCGGGCCGCGCCTGGTGCACCAGGTGGCGGGCGATCCGGGTCGTGAGCCGTTGCAGGGCGCCGACGAGCGCGACGAGCCCGCCGGCGTCGAGCTCGCCGGGATGGTCGGGTCCCCGGTGCAGGCGCAGGACGAGGAGGTCGGCCACCCCAGCTCCCCTCGTCGGCTGCGGTCCCCATCGTGGCCTACCTAGGGTGGGGCGTGTGGGCACCGTCGTGTGGAACCGGCTCGCGCAGCGCCGGGGTGAGCTGCTGAGCCGGGAGCTCGACCCGGACCGGCACGCGTACTGGTGGGCCCGCCGCCACGACGGGTGGCACGGGCGGCTCAACCGCTGGGTCGACCGCCTGCGGGACACGACGATGGAGAACGTGCCCTACGTCGACCCGACGGCGGCCTCGTCGGGGGCCCGGGTGCTGCTCCTGCTCCACGAGCCCGCCGCCGACGCCGAGGACGGGTGCGGGTTCGTCAGCCGGTACGCGAACGACGCCGTGTCGGCCAACCTCTACCGCGCGGCGGACCGGGCCGGCCTGGAGCACGAGGTGACGCTGCACTGGCACCTGGTCCCGTGGTGGATCGCCAACCCGAACCACGACCCGCCGCGACGGCTCCCCACCGAGGTGGTGCGGGCGAAGCCGCGGCTCGGCGAGTTCCTCGACCTCCTCGGGGCGCCGCCGGCGGAGGTGGTGCTGCTCGGCGCTCCGGCGGCGAAGGCGTGGGACGTCCTCGCGCGGCGGGCGGGGCTGCCGTGGCAGCTCGGCACCCCGACGGTGTCGCGCGCCCCGCACCCGAACCCCCTCGTGCACGACCGGCTCGACCCCGTGACCGGCCGTCGCAACGGCGACCGGCTCGTCGAGGTCCTGCGGGGCGCGGCGCGCCGGGCGCGGGGCGAGGCGGAGCCGCCGGCGCGGGCGTCGGGCCGCCGGCCGTTCTGAGGGCTCTCCTCAGCCGGCCGCGACGAGCCGGACCACGTCGGCGGCCGCACCCCAGCTGACGGTGATGCCCCCGGTCGCGTGGCCGTAGGCGTGCACGACGAGGCCGTCGCGCCGGGCCTCGGCCTCCACGCGCATCGTCGGGCGGGTAGGGAGCAGCCCGGTGTCGACGCGGATCGTCCGCGCGTTCCGCAGGCGCGGCTCGATCTCGCGGCACCAGCGCAGCACGTCGGAGGCCAGCTCCCGGTCGGGTCGCGGGTCGGTCCGGCCGCCCACGCGGGCCCCGCCGAGGTGCACCCGGTCGTGGTGCGGGATCACCGACACCCACTGGCCGCCCCGGGAGGCGTCCACGAGGACGCGGTCGAGCCCCGGGTTGTCGGTGACCACGTACTGGCAGAACAGCGGGCGCACCGTGGGGTCACCGGCGAGGTCGCGGGCCGCGAGCCCGGTGGCGTTCACGACGACGGGTGCCATCGCGAGTGCCTCGTCGAGCGAGTCCACCCGCTGCAGGCGCACCTTCCCGCCCTGTGCCTCGAGGCGGTCGAGCATCCACGGGACGTAATGCTCCATGTCGACCACCGGGACCCGGTAGCGCCGGCCGTGGGCGAAGCCCTCGGGCAGCTCGTCCGGGGTCGCGGGGCGCAGGTCGGGGGACAGGCGGCTCAGCGCGGGGAGGAGGTCGCCGAGGTCGGTGGCGTCGAGGGTCAGGCCCTCGAGCATCGAGACGCCGGAGCCGGGCCGGCCGCTCAGGTCGCAGAACGCCCGCATCGTCCGGGAGGCCCACGCGATGGTGGTGTCGAGCGGGGCCTGGGGGATGGGCGACCAGACGCCCGCCGACCGCGCGGAGGTGGTGTCGGCGGGGTCGTCGGCGGTCCACAGCGTCACCTGGTGCCCGGCCTCGGCGAGAGCGACGGCACTCGTCAGCCCGATGATCCCGGCGCCCAGCACCACCACGTCCCGAGGGGTGGAGGGGGACTCCAGGTCGCTCACGAACGGACAGTAGCGGGCCGTTCCCCGGATTCGCGCCGCAGCTGCGGCGGCGTCACCCGAACGGACCTATGGTGTGGCTGCTTCGGACAGTTCGGTCTACCTGGAGTCGTCCCGTGCGGTGACGATCGGTGAGGAGCTCCGACCCCCGGAACGACGACGGCGCCCGGGCCGGATGGCCACGGGCGCCGTCGTGCTCGGCAGGGTGTCAGGACTTGAAGGCGTCCTTCACCTTCTCGCCGGCCTGCTTGATGCTGCTCTTGGACTGGTCGGCCTTGCCCTCGGCCTCGAGGGACTCGTTCCCGACCGCGCTGCCGGCCGACTCCTTGACCTTGCCCTTGAGCTCTTCGCCCTTGTTCTCGGCCTTGTCGGAGGTGCTCATGCGGTCCCCTCTCGGAGTGGGTCTCGGATCGTCGTCGATCCGCTCGCCGGGGGAGTACCCCCTCCCGGGTGTCGATCAATCGTTCCCGCCGACCGGAGGCGTCGCGTCCCGGGTCCCGGTCCGGGCGGCCTCGATCGCGCGCCACCGGTCCCGTTCGGCGTCGAGGGCCGCGGCGGGCAGGGCGGGTTCGCCCGCGAACAGCGTGACCGCCGGGCCCTCCGGGCCGGCCTCCCAGATCCCCACCACCCGGGCGTCGCGGAGCACGACGGGCGCGATCCAGCCGGCCGCCCGGCTGACGTCCCGGCGGTGGGCGGCGGGCACGACGTGGGGGTCCTTCGTGCCGGGACCGAGGATCCACTGGTCGAACGCGGGCAGCAGACGCACCTCGTCCCCGGGCGGTCCGGGCGCGGGGCCGCACAGCGCCTCGAGGTCGTGCGTGCGCGCGTGGAGGGTGACGGTCGGGCCGTCGGGGTCGTGCACCTCGACCGGGGACAGCGTGCCGGCGTCGGTGAGCTCGGCGAACCAGCGGCGCAGGGTGGCCCGGGCGGTGGCGCCCCGGAGCAGCCACTCGTCGAACGTCGCGGGGGAGGCGGGGCCGTACGCGCCGAGGTAGGCCTCGACGACCCGGGGCGCGGCCTCGTCGGGACCGGGGAGCCCGTCCCAGCCCGCGACGACGTCGGCGGGGGCGGCGAAGGTCGGCCGGCCCCCGCGCGGGGCGCCGTTGACCAGCAGCCCCTGCCAGGCCAGGGGTTTGAGGAGCGTGCCCCAGCCCGAGGAGAGCTTCGCGGTGAGGTGGTCGTCGACGTGGGCCGCCAGCTCGGCGACGAGCTCGTCGCGGGTGAGCGTGCGGCCCGGCAGCAGCTCGGTGACCAGCTCGCCGAGGCGCCCGATCTCCGTGCTCGTGGCGAACTCCCGCTGCCACGCGCCCTTCTCCCAGGTGCGCGCGGCCGCGAGCAGGGCGAGGACGTCGGGCGCCTGACCGGCCTCGAGCAGGTGCAGGGTGCCGCGCGCGGCCCACGTGCGCACCAGCGACCCGCGGCGCAGGGCCTCGCGGACCTCCCCGGGCCCCGGACCGCGCACCGCCACCGCCTGCTCGGCGGCCGAGGTGACCTGGGCCTGCACGCCGAGGAGGCGCCGGGCGACCTCCTCGGGTGCGCCGGCGGGGTCGCCGTGCAGGAAGTGGCGCCGGGCGCGCCAGGCCCGGACGGCGCGCCGGTCGGTCCGCGGCAGGTCAGGCATCCGGTGGCCTCATCGCTGGGCGAAGTCGTCGTGGCCCTCGCCCGGGTGCTCCTCGACGTCGACCCCGGTGACCTCCGCCCGCTCGGGTCCCCGGCGCGCCCACGCGACCATCCGCTCGACGGCCGCGTCGTCGCCTTCGACGAGCATCTCGACGGTCCCGTCGGAGCGGTTGCGGACCCAGCCGGTCACTCCCAGCCGGTCGGCCTCGGACTCGGCGCTCGCGCGGAAGAAGACCCCTTGGACGGTGCCGTGGACGACGACGTGCCGGGCGCTCATGTCCCGCTCGGTACCCTCCGGCGGCCCGCTCCGCACCCCCGCCCGGTGACTGGCCCGGCGTTCGAACATGTGTTCGACTGTACGGCATGACGGCGGTGTTCACTCCTTCCCTGTTCGACCTCCCCACGGCCGGGGACGCGCCGACCGGTGAGGTGTCCTGGCTCGGCGGCCACCGCACGTGGCTCGACGACCGCTCGTGGGTCGACGTCGTGCCGGGCTGGCTGCGCGGCGCCGACGTCTGGTTCGACGAGCTGGTGGGCGGGGTGGCGTGGAACCAGCGGCACCGCCGCATGTTCACCCAGGAGATCGTCGAGCCGCGGCTGACCTGCGGGTGGGCGCTCGACGACGCGCCGGCCCCGAGCGGGCACCTCGCGGCCGAGCTCGCCGGTCACTACGGCGAGCGGTTCGACCGGGTGTCGGCCAACTTCTACCGCGACGGGGCCGACTCGGTGGCCTGGCACGGCGACCGGGTGCGGTTCGTGCACCCGGAGCCGGTGGTCGCGATCGTGTCGCTCGGGGCGCCGCGGCGCTTCGGGCTGCGCTCGCTCGCGGCGGACGACCGGGCGGGGCGGGGGCGCGGCGGGGGCACGCGCTGGCTCACCGTCTGCGGCGGTGACCTGCTGGTGATGGGCGGCCGGTGCCAGCACGAGTGGCAGCACACGGTGCCGAAGGAGCCGGGCGCCGGCCCGCGGATCAGCGTGACGTTCCGGCACGGCGACCCGGGGCCCGTGGCCGCCCGGTCGGAGCGCGCCCGGGACGTCCCGGAGTGGGCGCTGCGCTGAGCCCTCCTCCGGGGTGGGGTCAGATCGGGATGTCGGTCTCCTCGCCCTCGGCGCGCGGGCCGAGGATGCGCCGGTCGGCCTCGTCGATGCGCAGGTCGTTGATGCTCGCCTCCCGCCGGCGCATCAGCCCGTTCTCGGCGAACTCCCAGTTCTCGTTGCCGTAGCAGCGCCACCACTGCCCGTCGGCGTCGCGGCACTCGTACTGGAAGCGGACCGCGATGCGGTTGCCGGCGAACGCCCAGAGCGACTTGCGCAGGGCGTAGTCGAGTTCGCGTTCCCACTTCGCGGTGAGGAACTCGACCACCTCGTCGCGGCCGCGGACCCACCGGTCGCGGTTCCGCCACTCGGTGTCGACGGTGTAGGCGAGCGCGACCTTCTGCGGGTCGCGGGTGTTCCAGCCGTTCTCGGCGGCACGCACCTTCGCCGCGGCGCCCTCGGCGTCGAAGGGCGGGAAGGGCGGTCGGGCCTCGGGATCGTCGGTCATGGGCCGACCTCATCACGTCCGGGGGGCGGCGGGCGCGTCGCCTCACCGGCCGCGGGGTGGGCGTGGGTAGCGTGACCGGCCATGCGGGTGCTGGGTGTGGACCCCGGGCTGACGCGCTGCGGCCTCGGGATGGTCGAGGGCCGCGCCGGTCGTGAGGTGCGGGCGCTCGCCGTCGACGTCGTCCGGACGCCGCCCGACGACGAGGTGGCCGCGCGGCTCGCCGCGATCGCCGACGCCGTCGAGGCCTGGATCGCCGAGCACCGCCCCGACGTCGTCGCGGTGGAACGGGTGTTCAGCCAGCACAACGTGCGCTCGGTGATCGGGACCGCGCAGGCCGGCGGCGTCGTCGCGCTGGTGGCCGCACGCGCCGGACTGCCCGTCTTCTTCCACACCCCGTCCGAGGTCAAGGCCGCGGTGACGGGGTCGGGCCGCGCGGACAAGGCACAGGTGACCGCCATGGTGACCCGCATCCTCGCGCTCGACACGCCCCCGAGGCCGGCCGACGCCGCCGACGCCCTCGCGCTCGCCGTCTGCCACTGCTGGCGGGCGCCGATGATGGCGCGGATGGCGGCGGCCGAGGCCCGTGCCGCCGAGCTGACGCGGGTGCACGCGGCGAAGGTCGCGGCCGCGGGACGCACGGCGCGGCGGCTCCCGCGGGTCTGACGCCCGCCCTCGTCCTCCGGGCGCGTGAGGCGTGTCGGCCCCCGGCGTGGCGTGCGGCGAGGCCGTCGGGGGTGCCCGGTACGGTGCCGACGTCGAACAGGTGTTCGTCGTCGGGCGTGATGGTCCGCGGACGGCGGTCGGGGTGGGAGGAGCGGCGATGATCTCGTCGGTGCGCGGGGAGGTCCTGTCGGTCGGGCTCGACCACGCCGTGGTCGAGGTGGGCGGCGTGGGCATGGCCGTGCAGGCGACGCCGAACACGCTCGCCGGGCTCCGGCGCGGGCAGAGCGCGCGCCTCGAGACCGCCCTCGTCGTCCGCGAGGACTCCCTGACGCTGTTCGGGTTCGCCGACGCCGCCGAACGCGAGCTCTTCGGGCTCCTGCAGACGGTGACGGGCGTGGGGCCGCGGCTCGCCCTGGCCACGCTCGCGGTGCTCGACCCGGCGTCGTTGTCCCGCGCGCTGGCCGACGGCAACCTGACCACCCTGATGAGCGTCCCGGGCATCGGGCGCAAGGGCGCGGAGCGCCTGGTGGTGGAGCTGCGCGACAAGGTGGCCCCGCCGGAGTCGACGCCGTCGGCCGCCGAGGAGGAGCAGGCGCCGTCGGTCGTCGCGAGCGGCACGATGCGCGAGCAGGTGGTGGAGGCCCTCGTCGGGCTGGGGTTCGCCGCGAAGCCCGCGGAGAAGGCCGTGGACGAGACCGTCGGCGCCCTCGGTGACACGGCCGGCCCGTCGGCCGTGCTGCGGGCCGCGCTGCACCGCCTGGGGCCGAACCGGTGACGGGCACGAGCTCCGACGGGGGACGGCCGTGAGCGGCGACGAGCTCTCCGCCGACCTCGAGCGGGCCCTCGCGGCCACCTCGGAGGTCGGCGAGTCCGACCTGGAGAACCGGCTCCGGCCCGCCCGCCTCGCCGAGTTCATCGGGCAGCCGCGGGTGCGCGAGCAGCTCGACCTCGTGCTGCAGGGCGCGCTGCGCCGCGGCCGCCCGCCCGACCACGTGCTGCTCTCCGGCCCGCCCGGGCTCGGCAAGACGAGCCTCGCCATGATCATCGGCACCGAGCTCGGCAGCGGCGTGCGGATCACCAGCGGGCCCGCGCTGGAGCGGGCCGGCGACCTCGCGGCGATGCTGTCGAACCTCGTCGAGGGCGACGTGCTGTTCATCGACGAGATCCACCGCATGGCGCGTCCCGCCGAGGAGATGCTCTACCTCGCGATGGAGGACTTCCGGGTCGACATCATCGTCGGGAAGGGCCCGGGGGCCACCTCGATCCCGCTCGACGTCGCGCCGTTCACGCTGGTCGGGGCCACCACGCGCGCCGGGTCGCTCACCGGCCCGCTGCGCGACCGGTTCGGTTTCACCGGCCACATGGAGTTCTACGAGCCCGAGGACCTCGAGCTCGTCGTGGCGCGCAGCGCGGCCATCCTCGAGGTCGATCTCGTGCCCGACGGGGGACGCGAGATCGCCCGCCGCTCCCGGGGGACGCCCCGCATCGCGAACCGGCTGCTGCGCCGGGTGCGCGACTACGCCGAGGTGCGCGCCGACGGCCGCGTCACGCGCGACGTCGCCCGGGCCGCCCTGGCCGTGTACGACGTCGACGAGCTGGGGCTCGACCGGCTCGACCGCGCCGTGCTCGGGGCACTCGTGCGCTCCTTCGGCGGCGGACCCGTGGGGGTGTCCACGCTCGCGGTGGCGGTGGGCGAGGAGCCGGGCACCGTCGAGGAGGTCTGCGAGCCCTACCTGGTGCGCGCCGGGATGCTCGCGCGGACCCCGCGCGGCCGGGTCGCGACCCCCGCGGCGTGGCGCCACCTGGGGGAGTCGCCGCCCGAACCGGACGTCGGGGACGAAACCGATGAGCATGGCCCGCCGACACTGTTCGGCTGAACTGGCAGACTCGACAGCGAGCAGTGTGAGTACGGACGACGGATCGCGCCCCCGCGGTCGGTCGGATCGCACCGATCCGAACGGAGCGAGATGGACCTCCTCTTCCCGCTGCTGATCATCTTCATGATCGGCATGATCTTCTTCTCCAACCGCCAGCGTAAGAAGCAGGCGCAGGCGCAGGAGAACCTCCAGAACGCCATCCAGGTCGGCGACGTCGTCCTCATGACCAGCGGCATCAGCGGCACCGTCGTCGACACCGACGACGAGCGCACCCTCGACATCGAGATCGCCCCCGAGGTGATCACCACGTGGCTGCGCGCCGCCGTGCGTGAGAAGCTCTCGAGCGAGGTCGACGAGACCGTGGCGCCGCTCGCCGACGACGAGCACGACGACGCCCTCGAGCCGGCCGCCACCCCGGCGGCGCCGACCGCGTCCCCCGTGGCCACCCCGGCCGCCGAGCCGAAGGACGCGCCCCGCTCCGGCGGCTCGTCGTTCTCCGACCCCACCGCCTCGCCCACCGGCGACGGCGTGTCGGCCGGCTCGACGACCACCGGCGAGTCGCGCACCACCTGAGCGACACGGGTCCGTGTAGCGGACGGCGTCCCGCCGTCCGCCACGGGCCGGGTGCGGTGGCCGTCGGTGGGGCGTCCTACCCTGCGACCAGGTCCGATCCCCACCTGATCTGGAGTTCGCAGCGTGGCCCCTCCCACCGTCCGGTTCCGGCCCGGGCGCTACCTGGCCTTCTTCGTGGCCATCGTGGTGGTCCTGTACGGCCTGGTGTTCCTCACCGGTGACGGCTCGCCCACCCCGAAGCTCGGGATCGACCTCCAGGGCGGCACGCAGGTCACGCTGACGGCCCGCACCGAGACCGGCGCGGCCCCGACGCCCGACCAGCTGAACCTGGCGCGGCAGATCATCGAGCAGCGCGTGAACGGGCTCGGCGTCTCGGGCGCGGAGGTCGTGCAGAACGGCAACAACCTCGTCATCACGGTGCCGGGCACGTCGGGCGACCAGGCCCGCAGCCTGGGCCAGACGGCCCGGCTCTACTTCCGGCCCGTCGTGCAGGGGCCGGTCGCGGCCACCCCGCCCGCCGCGGCGGGCCAGCCGGGCCAGCCCGGCCAGCAGCCCGGTCAGCAGGGTCAGCCCGGCCAGACCGGCGGCGGCGCCGGCGCCGCCACCCCCGGCCAGGCCCCGGCCGGGCAGGCCGTGCGCCTCCCGGTCCAGGAGCCGACGCCGCCCGCACCGCCCGCGGGCGCGCTCGCCGGCGCCGGCACGTCGCAGGACCCGCGGCTCGCCGCGGCGATCGCCCAGGCCAAGCAGACCCGCCAGAGCACCGACCCGGCCGTCCAGGCCCAGGCGCTCCTGGCGCTGAACTGCCAGGCGGACGACCCGCTGCGCGGGTACGACGACCCGACGCAGCCCCTGGTCGCCTGCCAGCGCGACGGCACCGCCAAGTACGTCCTCGGGCCGTCGATCCTCTCGGGCACCGAGGTCGCCGGAGCCACCGCGTCGCCGAACCCGCAGGGCGCCGGCTACGTCATCGACGTGACCTTCAAGTCCGCGGGCGCGGCCATCTGGGCGCAGTACACGGGCTCGAACATCGGGCAGGCCGTCGCCTTCGCGCTCGACTCGCAGGTCGTCTCGGCACCCACCATCCAGGCGGCCCAGCCCGCCGGGAACTCGCAGGTCAGCGGCAACTTCAACCAGGCCTCCGCGCAGGACCTCGCGAACGTGCTGCGCTACGGCTCGCTGCCGCTGTCGTTCGACACCTCCGACGCCCAGACGATCTCGGCGACCCTCGGGCTCGCGTCGCTGCAGGCGGGGCTGATCGCCGGCGTCATCGGCCTGGTCCTGGTGTTCGTCTACTCGCTGTTCTACTACCGGGCGCTCGGGGTCCTGACGATCCTGTCGCTGGTCCTCTCGGGACTGATCGTCTACGCGGTGCTCGTGCTGCTGGGCCGCAGCATCGGCTTCACGCTCGACCTCGCCGGCGTCGCCGGGTTCATCGTCGCGATCGGCATCACGGCCGACTCGTTCGTGATCTTCTTCGAACGGATCAAGGACGAGATGCGCGAGGGCCGGAGCTTCCGCTCGGCCGTGCCGCGCGGGTGGACGCGGGCCCGCCGGACGATCCTCTCCGGCGACGCGGTCAGCTTCCTCGCCGCGGTCGTCCTCTACGTCCTCGCCGTCGGCCAGGTGCGCGGGTTCGCCTTCACGCTCGGCATGTCGACAATCCTCGACCTCATCGTCGTGTTCCTGGTGACCCACCCGCTGCTCTCCCTGGCGTCGAACTCGAAACTCTTCGCCAGCCCGGCCTGGTCGGGGCTCGGCAAGGTGGCCAACCAGTCCGGGTCGGGCCCCCGCTCGGGCACCGGCACCACCCCGCGGGTCGGGGCGCGGCCGGCGGGGTCCCGGCGCGGCACCGGCTCCCGCAGTTCCACCGACCGCTCGACCACGCGCAGCGGCTCCGGCCGCGGAGGTACCCGATGACCCGCGCAGGAGGCCGCCCGGGCCGCGACCCGGAGCCGGTCGAGGACGACCGCGTGCCCGACGACGCCCTCGACGACGCCGGGCCCGACGACACCGACGGCGGGCCCGACGAGGCCCCGGGGCAGCAGTCCCCGCGCCGGGGGCAGAAGCGCGGCCGGCTCGACGCGCTCTACGAGGGCAACGGCGGGATCGACATCGTCGGCCGCTCGAGGACCTGGTACGCGGTGTTCGCCGCGATGGTGGTCGTCTGCCTGCTCTCGATGATCCTGCGCGGCTTCAACTTCTCGATCGACTTCGAGGGCGGCACCTCGGTGCAGTTCCCGGCCCGCGGGGCCACCGGGGTCGCGGAGACCAGCCAGGTCCAGGAGGTGTTCGACCGGTCGGTCGGGCGCCCCGCGGAGGCCGTGCAGACCGCCGGGGCCGGCGACACCTCGACGATCCTCATCAAGTCCGACCGGCTGTCGCAGGGCGAGGTCGTCGCGCTGCGCCAGGCGCTGTTCGACCGCTTCCAGCCCCTCGACGCGAGCGGCCGGCCCGACCAGAACGCGGTGAGCGACAGCGCGGTGAGCGCGAGCTGGGGCGGGGAGATCACCCGCCAGGCCCTCATCGCCCTCGTCGTGTTCCTGGTGCTCGTCTCGGTCTACCTGGCGTTCTACTTCGAGCGCCGGATGGCGCTCGCGGCCCTGATCGCCCTCGCCAACGACATCATCATCACCGCGGGCGTCTACTCGCTCATCGGCTTCGAGGTGTCGCCCGCGACCGTCATCGGCCTGCTGACGATCCTCGGGTTCTCGCTCTACGACACCGTCGTGGTGTTCGACAAGGTCCGGGAGAACACCCGCGGGCTGGCGGGGGTCACGCGGCGCACCTACGCCGAGGCCGCCAACCTCGCGGTCAACCAGACCCTCATGCGCTCGCTGAACACGTCGCTGATCGCCGCGCTCCCGCTGATCGGCCTGTTCGTGGTGGGCGTGGTCCTGCTCGGCGTCGGGGTGCTGGGCGACCTCGCCCTGGTCCAGCTCGTCGGCACGATCATCGGCGCGGCGTCCTCGGTGCTGCTGGCCACGCCGATCGTGGTCGACCTCGCGATGCGCGACCGGGTCTGGGTCCAGCAGGCCCAGCGGGTGCACGCGCGCCGGGAGAAGAACGCCCGTCGCGGGGCGACGGGCTCCGACGGCGCGACGCCGGGCGAGCGGACCGACGTGCTCGACACCCGCGCCGTCGCGGCTGCCGCCGCGGCGCCGGGCCGGGCCGGCTCCGAGTCGCCGCGCACCGCGACCTCGCGCAGCGCCACCTCGCCCCGGCCCGGCGCGCGCCCGGCGGGGAAGTCCGGCCGGCCGGGCGGGAAGCGCCGCCGGTGACGGCGTCCGGCGCCGACCTGGCCGTGATCGAGGGCCTGATGCGCGCGGTCGAGGACTTCCCGAAGCCGGGCATCCGGTTCTGGGACCTCACCACGGTGCTCGCCGACGCCGAGGGGCTCGCGGCCACCACCCGGCTGCTGAGCGCCGCGGCCCCCCGCGCCGAGGTCGACGTCGTGGTCGGGATCGAGGCCCGGGGCTTCCTGCTCGGGGCGGCCGTGGCCCAGGCCCTCGGCCTCGGGATCGTGCCGGTCCGCAAGGAGGGGAAGCTCCCGGCCGTGGCGGCGTCCCGCTCCTACGACCTCGAGTACGGCTCGGCCACGCTCGAGCTGCCTACCGGGGTGCTCACGCCCGGCACGCGGGCGCTCCTCGTCGACGACGTGCTCGCCACCGGCGGGACCGCGGCCGCGGCGTGCGAGCTCGTCGAGGGGTGCGGCGCCCACGTGGCCGCCCTGGCCGTCGTGCTCGAGCTGCCGGCCCTCGCGGGTCGCGAACGGCTGGGGCGGCGTCCCCTGCACGCGCTGCTCGCTCGCTGAAACCCGAGCGGGACATCGCCCACACCCGCCGCCCGCCCGGCCCACCTGATGGTTCGCACAGCTAACATCACGGGTCGAGGCGGAGGAGGGCGATGACGAGCACGGCGACCGGCCCCCGGCCCACGACCGGGGCGGACGGGCCCGACGGACCGACGGCGCGCGCGACCGCCGTCCCGGGCGTCTCCTGGGTCGACCGGGTCCTCGCCTCGGACCCGGGCCACGTGCGGCTCGCCCTCGCCACCCGCGCCGCGGCGTCGCTCGCGGTCTCGCTCGCGGTGTCCGCCCTGCTCGCCGGCACCCTCGGCGCCCAGGGGACCGCGGCCGTCGTCGTGCTGGTGCTCGGCGCGGTCCTCACGATGATGACGACCTTCACCGCCTCCGACCCCACCACGCGGGGCCGGGTGGTGACGCAGCTCTGCCTGCCGGTGGCGATGCTCGTCGGGATCGGCCTGAGCACGCTCGTCGACCGGCACCGCGTGCTCTCGCTGGGCCTCTTCGTCGTGGTCATGTTCGTGGTGGTGTGGGTGCGGCGCTTCGGGCCGCGCGCGTTCGCCTGCGGGATGGTCGCGTGGATGGGCTACTTCATCGCCCTGTTCCTGCAGCTCGGGTTCTCCCAGCTGCCGGTGGTGGTGGCGTCCGTCGCGACGACGACCGTGGTCCTGCTGGTCGTCGCCCTGGTGCTGGCGCCCCAGCGGCCCGCCCGCCGGCTGCGCCGCATGGTCGACACGTTCGCGGCGCGGGTCCGCATCGCCGAGGCCGAGCACGCCCGCCCCGCGCTGCGCGCGCCGTGGCGCCGCGCCCAGGACGTCCGGGCGGCGAGCGACCGCGCGACGCTGCGGGTCAACGAGGCCGCGGTGCTGATCGACGGCCAGCTCGCGATCCCGCGCTCCCTCGCCGACCCCGCCCGCGCGGCCGACGTCCGCGCGGCAGTGATCCGGGTGGAGGCGGCGCTCGCCCGGACCCTCGACGCCGCACCCGGCACCGCGGGCGGGACGGCCGCCGCCCTCGCCGGGCTCCGCGCGGTGCTCGACGACGACCGCGAGGGCCGGCCCCGGGCCGGGGCGGACACCTCGGCCGAGCCACGGCCCTTCGTGCCCGGGGCGGAGCTCTTCGCGGGCTTCCTGCCGGGCAGCGCGGTGACGGTCGGCCCGATGGTCGCCCCGGAGGTCGAGGGCACCCCGGGCACCGGCGGGCGACGCCCGGGCCGGATGCTGCTGACCACCCGTCAGGCCTTCCAGATCGCGCTCGCGGGCGGCCTCGCGATCGCGCTCGGCGACGCGGTGTCGGGCCAGCGCTGGTACTGGGCCGTGCTCGCCTGCTTCCTCGCCTTCACCGGCACGGCGACGGCCGCGGAGACGATCCGCAAGGCGGTGCAGCGCACGGCCGGGACCGTGGTGGGCGTCGTCGTCGCGCTGCTCGTCGTCCCGCTCCTCGGCGACTCCACCGCCGTGTCGCTCGCGGTCATCCTGGTCGCCCTGTTCCTGGGCTTCTACCTGTTCCGGGTCTCCTACACCTCGCTCGCCCTCGCCGTGACGATCATCGTCGCGGAGCTCTACGAGATGCTCGGGACCTACAGCGACGGGCTGCTCGCGCTGCGGGTGGGGGAGACCGCGATCGGGGCGGCGATCGGCGGCATCGTCGCGGTGTCCTTCCTGCCGACGTCGGCGGCGCGCGCGGAGCAGGCCGCCCGCGCCCGGCTGGCCGAGGAGCTGCGGGCCGCCCTCGTCGACGTCGCCGCCGTGGTCCACGGCGAGGACCGGCCCGACGACCCGCCCGACCTGCCCGCCCGGGCCCGCAGTCTCGACGCCGCGATCCACCAGCTCGCCGTGATCGGCGTGCCCCTCTCGCTCGGGCTCGTCCCCGGCGCCGCGCGCCGCCGCCCCGTCCTCGCGCACCGGCTCGCCGCCTGGGTGCGCTGCGCCGTGCGGGTCCGGGCGGTCGTCGAGGCCGCCGCGGACTACGAGCGGACCCGCCGGTCCGACCCGGAGGTCCGCCACGAGCGGGTGGGCGCCGCGGTGCGTGCCGTGCGCGGGCTGGTGGACGCCCTCGCCGACGGCCACGGGCCGGGCGAGCACCGGCACCGGCCGGCGGCCGACGAGAGCGGCGGCCTGCTCGGCGAGCTCGCGACCCTGCACGGGGCCCTCGTGGCGCTGCACGAGATCGACCCCGACGCCGAGCCCGCCCCCACCGACGACGGGCCCGGCGAGCGGGTGACCGGCCGGGTGACCGACGCCGACGGCCGCGGGCTCACGGCCGTCGTCACAGTGGTCGACGGCAACGGCCGGCAGCTGGGCCGGACGCGGGCGGGGGAGGACGGCGGGTTCGCGGTGCCGGTCGGCCCCGGAACCGGGGCCTGGCAGCTCGTCGTCGCGGCGGCCGGTCACGCGCCGCACGCCGGGCGGGCGAGAGGCAGTGTCGATCATCGTGTGGTGCTGCGACGGCGGTGAACGGCCGCTCGCCGACGGGCCGACGACGCCGGGGGACCGGTCGGCCCCCGGGTCCTGCAGGCGGCGGACGTGCCGGGGGTCGGTGACCTACTCTTGAATGATTCCGGGAGCGGGTTCGTTCCCGGCGGTCGGACGACCCCGTCGCGATCCTGTACGGCTGGAGGTGCTCGCCCGTGAGCCAGGACCTGGAGCCCGCCGCCGACACCGCGGTGGCCACCGAGGACGCTGACGGCGCGGGCGCGCTGCCCACCGTCGGGTCGAGCGAGCCGCGCGAGGCCGCCCGGCTGGAGACGGTCGGCGCCGCCGGACGGCCGCGCTCGGCCACCCGCCGGGTCCGCGCCCGCATCGCCCGCCGGATCACCGCGCAGCGCCCGGGCCCGGTGAAGCCCGTCCTCGAGCCGCTCGCCACGGTGCACCGCGAGCTGCACCCGAGCGCCGACCTGGCGATCCTGCAGCGCGCGTACGACACCGCGGAGGCCTTCCACGAGGGCCAGATGCGCAAGTCGGGCGACCCGTACATCACCCACCCGCTCGCCGTCGCGACGATCCTCGCCGAGCTGGGCATGGACACCACCACGCTGGTGGCGGCGCTGCTGCACGACACCGTCGAGGACACCGACTACTCCCTCGAGCGCCTCGCGGCCGACTTCGGGGCCGAGGTCGCCCACCTCGTCGACGGGGTGACGAAGCTCGACAAGGTCCAGCTCGGGGCCGCGGCGGAGGCCGAGACGATCCGCAAGATGGTCGTCGCGATGGCGCGCGACCCTCGGGTGCTCGTCATCAAGCTGTCCGACCGGCTGCACAACATGCGCACCATGCGCTTCCTCAAGCCGGAGAAGCAGGCCAAGAAGGCGCGCGAGACCCTCGAGGTGCTCGCGCCGCTGGCCCACCGGCTCGGGATGTCGACGGTCAAGTGGGAGCTCGAGGACCTCGCGTTCGCGATCCTGCACCCCAAGCGCTACGACGAGATCGTCCGGCTGGTCGCCGACCGCGCGCCGAGCCGCGACACCTACCTGCGCTCGGTGATCGACGAGGTCTCGGGGCAGCTCGAGGCCGCGCGGGTGAAGGCCGAGGTGCTCGGCCGCCCGAAGCACTACTACTCGATCTACCAGAAGATGATCGTCAAGGGTAAGGACTTCGACGACATCCACGACCTGGTGGGCGTGCGCATCCTCGTCGAGGACGTGCGCGACTGCTACGCCGCGATGGGGATGGTCCACGCGCTGTGGCAGCCGATGCCGGGCCGGTTCAAGGACTACATCGCCCAGCCCCGGTTCAGCGTCTACCAGTCGCTGCACACCACGGTGATCGGCCCCGACGGGCAGCCCCTCGAGGTGCAGATCCGCACCCACGAGATGCACCGCACCGCCGAGTACGGCATCGCCGCGCACTGGCGGTACAAGGAGACGAAGGGCGTCGCCGCGGCCAACGGCGGGCTCGAGCTCGACGAGATGGCCTGGATGCGCCAGCTCCTCGACTGGCAGCGGGAGGCGGCCGACCCGGGGGAGTTCCTCGAGTCGCTGCGCTACGACCTCGCCACCCGCGAGATCTTCGTCTTCACGCCCAAGGGCGACGTGATCACGCTGCCGCACGGCTCGACGCCGGTGGACTTCGCCTACGCGGTGCACACCGAGGTCGGCAACAAGTGCATCGGGTCGCGGGTGAACGGCCGGCTCGTGGCGTTGGAGCGCCAGCTGGAGAACGGCGAGGTCGTCGAGATCTTCACCTCGAAGGCCGAGGGGGCCGGGCCGTCGCGCGACTGGCTCGGGTTCGTCTCCTCGCCGCGGGCGAAGCAGAAGATCAAGCAGTGGTTCGCCAAGGAGCGCCGCGAGGAGGCGATCGAGGAGGGCAAGGACTCGATCACCCGCGAGGCGCGGCGCACCGGCCTGCCGCTGCAGCGCCTGGTCTCGGCCGACTCGATCGGCGCGCTGGCCCGCGAGCTGCGCTACGCCGACGTCTCCGCGCTCTACGCGGCCGTGGGCGAGCACCACGTCTCGGCCCGCCACGTCGTGCAGCGCCTCGTCGCCCTGCTCGGCGGGGTGGAGCAGAACGAGGACGAGCTGGCCGACCGCGCCACGCCCTCGACGGTGCAGCGCCGCCGCGGCACCGGCGACGTCGGCGTGGTGGTCAACGACGTCGCGGGCGACGACGCGGCCGACCTGTGGATCAAGCTCGCCCGCTGCTGCACCCCGGTGCCGGGCGACGAGATCCTCGGGTTCGTCACCCGGGGCGGCGGGGTCAGCGTGCACCGCACCGACTGCACCAACGCCGACGACCTGCGCTCCGAGCCCGAGCGCCTCCTCGACGTCAGCTGGGCCTCGTCGTCGACCGCGGTCTTCCTCGTCGCGATCCAGGTGGAGGCGCTCGACCGCCACCGCCTGCTCTCCGACATCACGAAGGCCCTCGCCGACGAGAAGGTCAACATCCTCTCGGCGTCGGTGACCACGTCGCGCGACCGCGTGGCCGTGAGCCGGTTCAGCTTCGAGATGGGCGACCCGAAGCACCTCGGCTACGTGCTCAAGGTGGTCCGCAACGTCGAGGGCGTCTACGACGTGTACCGGGTGACCTCCGCCGGCTAGTCCGGGGCGACGAGCTTCATCAGGGTGTCGGCCAGGTGGTCCATCGCCCGGTCCTGGGCGTCCCCGGCGAGGTGCGAGCACCACAGCGGGGCCTGGCTCATCGACGCGTGCAGGGCCTGCAGGGCGGCGTCCTCGTCGACCACCGCGAACTCGCCCGCCGCGACGCCCTCGCGCACCACGCGGCGGAACACGAGGTCGTGGCGCCGGCGGAGCTCGCGGATGCGGGCGCGCAGGTCGTCGGGCCAGGAGTCGGGCACGAGGAAGAGCCGCAGCGCCGCGGGGTACTCGCGGACCGCGATCGCGATGTGCTCGCGCAGCAGCGCCCGGAGCCGTTCCGCCGCGCCGCCCGGGGTGTCGAGCTTCTCCAGGCGCTCGGTCCAGTCGGTCCCGAGGGTCTCGACCGCCGCGGTGGCCAGCTCGTCCTTGCCGGCGAAGTAGTAGTAGAGCGAGCCCTTGGTGACGTCGAGCCGCTCGGCCACGTCCTCGAGGTTCGCCGCCTCGTAGCCGCGCTCGCCGAAGACCTCCGCGGCCGCCGCGACGATGCGGCGCACCCGCTCGTCGCGCTTGCGCTGGACCCGGCCCACGGGGAGCAGCGTAACCGACGGGTCATCTCTTGACCCGCGGGTCGAACTTCGGCACGGTCGTCAGGAGCCGGAACGGAGGCCCCGATGGAGTTCGAGCTCACCGAGGAGCAGCGGTCGTTCCGCGACGCGGCGCGCGACGTCGCCCGGCGCGACCTCCTGCCCGGCTACGCCGACCGCGAGCGGGCGGGCCGCATCGGGCCGGAGCTGCGCCGCGAGCTCGGCGCCCGCGGGCTCCTCGCCCCGGAGCTGCCGGTGGGGCTCGGCGGGCGCGGCACCGACCGCGTCACCACGGGCCTGGTCTGCGAGGAGATCGGGCGGGGCGACATCAACGTCGCCTACCTGCAGGTCGT
Source organism: Actinomycetospora atypica (assembly GCF_042653685.1). NCBI lineage: Bacteria > Bacillati > Actinomycetota > Actinomycetes > Pseudonocardiales > Pseudonocardiaceae > Actinomycetospora > Actinomycetospora atypica. Next base: position 29,966 of record NZ_JBHSIV010000008.1, read on the forward strand.
GGGCTCGCTCGTCGGGCAGATCCTCGCCACGAGCGCGACCCCCGAGCTCGCCCGGACGTGGGTCCCGCGCATCTGCGCGGGCGAGGAGATCGTCGGGATCGGCCTTACCGAGCCGCACGGCGGGTCCGACGCCGGGATGCCACGCCTGACCGCCGTTCCCGACGACGGGGGCTGGGTGCTCCACGGCGTCAAGTCGCTGTCCTTCGCGGCCGAGGCGGCCGCGGTCGTCGTCTTCGCCCGCACCGGGGAGACCACGGCCCGGGGGAAGGACATCTCCGCGTTCCTCGTCCCGCTCGACGTCCCCGGGGTCACCCGCGAGCCCTACCCCGACGTCGGCACCACCGCCGTGAACCGCGGCGCCGTGCACCTCGACGGGGTGCGGGTCCCGGCGGAGAACCTGCTCGGCGAGGTCGGCCGCGGCTTCTCGCAGGTGATGCAGGGCTTCGACTTCAGCCGGGCGCTCATCGGCCTGCAGTGCCTCGGGGCGGCCGAGCAGTCGGTCGACGAGACGTGGGAGTACGTGTCCGGGCGCGAGGCGTTCGACAAGCCGCTCTCGGCCCAGCAGGGCGTGGCCTTCCCGCTGGCGGAGGCGGAGACGCTGCTGTCGGCGGCGCGGCTGCTGTGCCTGGAGACGCTGTGGCGCAAGGACACCGGCCGCCCGCACACCGCGCAGGCGGCGATGTGCAAGTGGTGGGCCCCGAAGACCGCGCACGAGGCGATCACGCAGTGCCTGCTGCTGCACGGCCAGTACGGCTACCGCGCGGAGAAGCCGTTCGACCAGCGGATGCGGGACGTCCTCGGACTCCAGATCGGCGACGGCACCGCCCAGATCATGAAGCTCGTCATCGCCCGGCAGCGCGTCGGACGCGCCCTCGCACCGTAGGAGAAGGAGACCTGATGGGACGACTGGACGGCGACATCGCCATCGTCACCGGCGCGGGCCGGGGGATCGGCCGCGCGATCGCCGAGACCCTGGCCGCCGAGGGCGCGACGGTCGTCGCGACCGACCTCGACGAGGCGACCGCGAAGGACACCGCGGCCGCGGTGGGCGGTCTCGGGATCGCCGCCGACGTGAGCGACCGGGCGTCGGTCGACGCGATGGTCGCCCGGGTGCGCTCCGAGCACGGGCGCATCGACGTCCTGGTCAACAACGCGGGCTACGACGTGGTCGGCCCGTTCGTCTCCTCCGACCCGGCGACGTGGGACCGCATCGTCGGGATCAACCTCTACGGCGTCCTGAACACCTGCCACGCCGTGCTGCCGGGGATGGCGGAGCAGGGCCGGGGCTCGGTGGTCAACCTCGCCTCCGACGCCGGCCGGGTGGGCTCCAGCGGCGAGGCGGTCTACTCCGCGGCCAAGGGCGGCGTCATCGCGTTCACCAAGACGATCGCCCGCGAGATGGCGCGGTACTCGGTGCGCGCCAACTGCGTCTGCCCCGGGCCCACCGACACGGCCCTGTTCGCGTCCGTGGTCGAGGGCAACGACAAGCTGCGCGACGCCCTGGTCAAGGCGATCCCGATGCGCCGGCTCGGGCAGCCGACCGACCTCGCGCCGCTGGTCGCCTTCCTCGCCTCCGACGACGCCGGGTTCATCACCGGGCAGACCGTGAGCGTCAGCGGCGGGCTGTCGATGTCATGAGCTACACCTACGACGCGTCCGCGTACCGGGCGTACTTCGAGCGCTCGTTCACCTACCTGGGGGGCTTCCGCCGCACCGCGGGCCGCTACGCGGGACACACCGCGATCACCGACCCGACGACCGGCGCGGCCTGGACCTACGGCGAGCTCGCCGCCGACGTCGACCGGCTCGCCGCCGGGCTCGTGGCCGTCGGGGTCCGCCCCGGCGACGTCGTCACCTACCAGCTCTACAACTCCCCGGCCTTCGCGCAGCTCTACCTCGCGACCCAGGCCTGCGGCGCGGTCGGGTCGCCGATCAACTTCCGGCTCGCCGCCGGCGAGGTCGCCCACGTCCTCGCCGACAGCGAGCCCCGGGTGTTCGTGTACGACGCGGCCCTGCAGGAGACGGTCACCGACGCCCTGCGACGGAGCCCGCACCGGCCCGACGTCGTGATCGCCCTGGGACCGGGGGAGGCGCTGACCGAGCTGCTCCCCGCGGGCACGGCGGTCCCGGAGCCCGCGGCCACGGTGTACGACGAGACCACCCGGCTCTACACCTCGGGCACCACGGGGATGCCGAAGGGCGTGCCGCTGAACAGCCTCGTCGAGGTGTTCTCGGCCCACGACGTGCTGATGCACTTCCCGCTCGGGCCCGAGGACGTCACGCTGAACATGACGCCCTGGTTCCACCGCGGCGGGCTCTACTCCGGCGGGCCCAACCCGGCGTTCTACGTGGGAGCCCAGGTGGTGCCGCTGCGCGCGTTCGACCCCGAGCAGTGCCTCGACCTCGTGGAGCAGCGCGGGCTGACCTACCTCGTCGGTGCGCCGACCAACCTCGCGATGCTCGCCGTGGCCCAGGAGCGCCGCCCGCGCGACCTCGGCACGCTGCGGGGGATCGTGACGATGGGCGCGCCGCTGGAGCGGGAGGCGTGCCTGCGCTACCAGTCGGTGCTCACCGAGCGGATCTTCAACGGCTACGGCACCACCGAGTCGTTCTGGAACACCTTCCTGCGCCCCGCCGACCTCCCCGACCACGCCGGCGCGGCGGGCCGGGCGTGCACCGACGACGACGTCCGCGTCGTCGAGGTCGGCGGCGGTCCCGACGATGCCGTGGCTCGGGACGCCGCGACCGTCGGCGAGGTGATCGTCCGCTCGCCGAAGGCCGGCTACGCCTACGTGAACTCGCCCGACCAGGAGGCCGCCAAGTTCGCGGGTGACGGGTGGATTCACCTCGGCGACCTCGCCACGTGGGACGCGGGGGAGTACGTGACGATCGTCGGGCGCGCCGACGACATGCTCGTCTCCGGCGGCGAGAACGTGCACCCGGTGCAGGTGGAGGAGGCGCTCAACGAGCTCGAGGGTGTCGCCGACTCCCTGGTGGTCGGCGTGCCCGACGAACGCTGGGGCCGGCGCGTGGTGGCCTACGTGGTGCGGGCCGACCCCTCGCTCACGGCCGCCGCCTGCGAGGCCCACTGCCGCGACCACCCGATGCTGTCCCGCTACAAGCGGCCCCGGGCCTACCGCTTCGTCGACGCGCTGCCGCTGACCGCGACCGGGAAGAAGATTCACTACCGCGCCACCGAGCAGGCGGCCGAGGATGTCGCCGCCGGCCGCTTCGAGACCGTCTGACGAGGAGATCCGTGTTCGAGGACTACCAGCAGCTGCTCTTCGACCGCCGCGAGAACGGCGTCCTGCTGATCACGATCAACAACCCGGAGAAGTACAACGCCACCGACGAGGTGCTCCACGGCGAGCTCGCGCGGGTGTGGCGCGACGTCGCGGCCGACCCCTCGGTGCGGGTCGCCGTGGTGACGGGGGCCGGCAGGGCGTTCTCCGCGGGCGGCGACCTCGGGATGGTCGAGCGCATGGCGGGCGACCACGAGCGGGTCTCGCACATGCTCAAGGAGATGTCCGAGCTCGTCTACAACATCATCGACTGCGAGAAGCCGATCGTCTCGGCGATCAACGGCGTCGCGGTGGGCGCCGGGGTGGTGGTGGCACTGCTCGCCGACATCGCGATCGCCGCGCAGGACGCGAAGCTGGGCGACGGCCACGTGAAGCTCGGCGTCTCCGCCGGCGACCACGCCGCCATCATCTGGCCGCTGCTCGCCGGGATGGCGAAGGCGCGCTACTACCTGCTGACCGGGGAGATGCTCACCGGCGCGGAGGCGGAGCGCCTCGGGATGGTGGCGAAGGCCCTCCCGCGCGAGGAGGTCCTCGACGAGGCCCTGCGGGTGGCCGACGTGCTGGCCACCGGCTCGCAGCAGGCGATCCGGCTGACGAAGAAGTCGCTCAACCACTGGCTGAGGACGGCCGGTCCCACCTTCGACGCCTCGGCCGCCTACGAGATGCTCTGCTTCCTCGGCCCCGACGTGGTCGAGGGGGTCGCGGCCCTGCGGGAGAAGCGGGCGCCGGTGTTCCCGTCGGCGACCTAGGCGACTTAGGCGTCCTCGGGGACCACGTTCACCTTGGGGTCGGCGAACTCCGGGCGCGCGGAGCGGGGGTCGAGCGGGTTGACCCGGGCGGGGTCGATGACGCCGTCGGACTCGCGGGTGAGCGAGCGGAGGCCGTTGTCGAGGACGGTCACCAGCGGCACCGCGAGCAGCGCCCCCGGGATCCCCGCGACGACGAGGCCGCACGAGATCGGCAGCACGACGGCCAGCGGGTGCAGCTTGATCGACTTGCCGAGGAACAGCGGCTGGAGGATGTAGCCCTCGAGGTTCTGCACGGCGAGCAGCAGCAGGACGACGAGCAGCGCGTCGGTGATCCCGCCGCTCACGAGCGCGACGAGGGCCGCGACCACGCCGGAGATCACGGCGCCGAGGGTGGGGATGAAGGCCCCGAAGAAGATCAGGGCCGCGAGCGGGACCGCGAGGGGCACCCCGATCAGCCAGAGCCCGAGGCCGGCGGTGACGGCGTCGATGAACGCGACGACGATGATCGCCCGGGTGTAGCCGACGAGCGAGGCGAAGGCGCGCCGCCCGGCGACGTCCGCGCGGTCGCGGACCCGGCCCGGCACCCCGCGCAGGAGGAAGCGCCAGATCGCGGGGCCGTCGTGGATGAGGAAGATCAGGGTGAACAGCGCGAGCAGGCCCTCGGTCAGCAGCTCCCCGACGGTCCCCACCGCGCCGAGCGCGCTCGCCGCGATCGTCGACTGGCTCTCCTGCAGGCTGGTGAGGAACTGGTCGCCGATCTGCGTGAACTGCTGGTTGTTCAGCCCGAGGGGGCCCGTGCGCACCCAGTTCTGGATCTCGACGAACCCGCCGGTGACCTGGCTGGTGAGCTGGGGGAGCCCGGAGATGAACGCGTACACGACGCCGGTGAGCACGCCCCCGACGATCGCGAGCCCGCCGACGATGACGATGGCCGTGGCGATGGCGTGCGGCATCCACCGGATCCGCGAGCTCATGAGGTGCGCCTCGGGCGCGAGCAGCGACGCCGCGATCACCGCGAGGACGACCGGCACCAGCACGACGGCGAGGGTGTCGGCCAGGTAGATCACCACGGCGGCCGCGGCGACGATCAGCAGGATGCGCCAGGCGATGCCCGCGGCCACGTCGAGTCCGTAGGGGATGACCCACCGGGAGCCCCCGGTGGGACGGGTGCCGTCGTCGGCGAGCGCCTGCTCGGGAGCGGCCGCGCCGGGGTCGGGGCCGCGGGTGCCGCCCGCGGGCCGCTCACGCTGCGCCGTCATCGCGCCACCGTAGCCCCGTACCGGGGAGGGGGGCCGGTTGACCTGCCACGACGTCCCGGGGGCGGCCCTGTCTTCTGGATCGGTGCAGAAGCGGAGTACGCTGGGCGACGTGACTCGTCGCGCGAAGATCGTCTGCACCCTGGGTCCGTCGACGTCGTCCCCGGAGCGGATCCGGGCCCTCGTCCGGGCCGGGATGGACGTCGCGCGCCTCAACTTCTCGCACGGGGAGCACGCCCAGCACCAGCGGGTCTACGAGCACGTGCGCGCGGCGGCCGACGCCGAGGGGCGCGCGGTCGGCATCCTCGCCGACCTGCAGGGCCCGAAGATCCGCCTGGGCCGCTTCGCCGAGGGGCCGCAGATGTGGGCGACCGGCGAGACCGTCCGGATCACCACCGAGGACGTCGCCGGCACGCACGACCGGGTGTCCACCACGTACCAGGGCCTGGCCGACGACGTGCGCGCCGGCGAGTCGCTGCTCGTCGACGACGGCAACGTCGCGCTCGAGGTCACCGAGGTCGAGGGCCGCGACGTCGTCTGCCGCGTGGTCGAGGGCGGCCGCGTCTCGGACAACAAGGGCATCTCGTTGCCCGGCACCGCGGTGTCCGTGCCCGCGATGAGCGAGAAGGACGAGGCCGACCTGCGGTTCGCCCTGGGGCTCCGGGTCGACATGATCGCGCTGTCCTTCGTCCGCTCGCCGGCCGACGCCGAGCTCGTCCACAAGATCATGGACGAGTACGAGTGCCGCCTGCCGGTGATCGCGAAGATCGAGAAGCCCGAGGCGGTCGACGCGCTCGAGGCCATCGTCCTGGCGTTCGACGCGATCATGGTCGCCCGCGGCGACCTCGGCGTGGAGCTGGCCCTCGAGGACGTGCCGCTGGTGCAGAAGCGCGCGGTGCAGATCGCGCGGGAGAACGCGAAGCCGGTGATCGTCGCGACGCAGATGCTCGAGTCGATGATCCACAACTTCCGGCCCACCCGGGCGGAGGCCTCGGACGTCGCGAACGCGGTGCTCGACGGCGCCGACGCGGTGATGCTCTCCGGCGAGACCTCGGTGGGCGACTACCCCATCGAGACGGTCCAGACGATGTCCCGGATCGTCGAGGCGGTCGAGGTCGGCCCCGCGTCGGTGCCGGCGATCCAGCACGTGCCCCGCACCCAGCGCGGCGTCGTGACCACGGCGGCCCGCGACATCGGCGAGCGCCTCAACGCCCGCGCCCTCGTCGCCTTCACCCGCTCCGGCGACACGGTGCGGCGGCTCGCGCGGCTGCACACCCGCCTGCCGGTGCTCGCCTTCACCCCGGTGCCCGCGATCCGCTCGCAGCTCTCGCTCTCCTGGGGCATCGAGACCTTCCTCGTGCCATGGGAGGAGACCACCGACGCGATGATCGCCCGCGTCGACGCCTCGATCCTGCAGATCGGCCGGTTCGCGCCGGGTGAGCTCGTCGTGATCGTCGCCGGCTCCCCGCCCGGGCAGGCCGGCAAGACCAACCTGCTGCGCGTGCACCGCCTCGGCGAGGACACTCGCTAGGTGCCCGCCCAGACCCACCAGCACCGCTTCGACGCCCTCACCGCCGACGCCATGCGGGCCGGCGGCTCGTGGAAGTGGTCGCGGCCGGGCCTCGACGCCCACGGGCGGGGCCTGATCGGCGCGTTCGTCGCCGAGATGGACTTCCCGCCGTCCGACGCCGTGGCCGACGCCGTGCGCGACAGCGTGGTGCAGAACCGCTTCGGCTACCTCTCCGACGCCTGGGTGGCCGACCTGGCCGACGCGTTCTCCTCGTTCTGGTCCGACCGCTTCGGCTGGTCGGTCGACCCGGAGCGCGTGCGGCCGGTGCCCGACGTGATGACCGCCTTCGTCGCGACCATCGAGCACTTCACCCCGCCCGGCACCCCGGTGCTGCTGCCGACCCCCGCCTACATGCCCTTCCTGACGGTGCCGGGGCGGCTCGGCCGCGAGCTCGTGCCGGTGCCGATGGCCCCCGCCTCCGGACCCTCGAGCCGGTGGGCGCTCGACCTCGACGCCCTCGACGCCGCGTTCACCGCCACCGGGTCGAAGCTGCTGGTGCTGACCAACCCCCACAACCCCACCGGCCGGGTGCTCACCGAGGCCGAGCTCGCCGCGGTCACCGCCCTGGTCGACCGGCACGGCGCGCGGGTGTTCGCCGACGAGATCCACGCGCCGCTCACGTTCGACGGGCGGGTGCACCGGCCCTACGCGGCGACCTCGGAGGTGGCCGCCGCGCACACCGTCACGGCCACGTCGGCGTCCAAGGCGTGGAACCTGCCCGGCCTCAAGTGCGGGCAGGTGGTCCTGTCCGACGCGGCGAGCGCCGAGCGCTGGGCGGAGGTCGGCTACCTCCCCGAGCACGGGACCGCGACGCCCGGGGTGCTGGCCTCCACCGCGGCCTACACCCACGGCCGGGAGTGGCTCGACGAGGTGCTCGACTACCTCGACGGGAACCGCGCCCTCCTGCGGGACGCCGACCTGCCCGGGCTCGGCGTCACCGTCCCCGAGGGCACCTACCTGGCGTGGCTCGACGGCACGGGGCTCGACCTCGACGAGCCGCCCGCCGCGTACCTCGCCCGGGAGGCGGGCGTGGTGCTGACCGACGGGGCCGCGTGCGGGTCGCCCGGCGGGATGCGGTTCAACCTGGCCATGGCGCGGCCCGTGCTGTCCGAGGCGCTCGACCGACTGGGCGCGGCGCTCAGGGCCTGAGCGCCCAGGGGTCGACGGGACGGACGAACCGCGCCAGGCGCGGCCCGCCCGGTCGCCGCGACCGTCCGGCCCGGCGGAACCCGGCGGCCTCGGGGACCCGCATCGAGGGCAGGTTGGCGGGGTCGACGCGGATGACGGCCAGCGTCGTGGCGGTGTTCGCGGCGAGCCAGGGCAGCACCAGCTCGACCCCGCGGGCGGCTAACCCCCGGCCGCGGTGGCGGGGGAACACCCCGTAGGAGAGGTTGGCCTGCCCGGGGGCGAGGTCGGGCGCGGCCAGCTGGACCTCGACGGTCCCCGCCAGCTCGCCGGTGACGGCGTCGCACAGCGCCCACGCGAGCGACGCGCCCGGGGCGTACCAGTCGCCGTGCCAGTCGGCGGCCGCATCGGCGACCCAGCGCTGCGCCAGGGCGGGGGAGCCGGGGCCCCCGGTGAGCCACCGGACGAGCTCGTCGTCCTCCCCGGCGTGCAGCGCCGCGGCATCGTCGGGAACGGGCGGGCGCAGCGTGACGACGCCGTCGGACCGCCCCGGACACGTCGTCGTCACGGGGTCATCGTGCTCCGGGGGCGGATAGGGTCGGGCACATGGGGCTGTCGTTCTCCGAGGAGCCCGGGACCGGGCTCGTGGCGGTGACTCTGACCGACGACGACGGCGAGCTCGTCCAGACCCGGGTGGTGTCGGTCGACGAGCTGGGCCGGATCGCGGCCGCGGCGCGGCGGGCCAGCGCCCGGGCCGCCGAGCGGGGCGAGCCGCTGTTCGTCACCCTCGACGAGCTGATCGACGGGCCCACCGACTAGATCACGGCCGGCCGGATACCTGCCCCGATTGTGACGTCGAGCGTCAGCATGGCCGCAGTGCTGACACTCCCGGCAGGCTCGATCCCGTGACCGACGAGCTGTACCACCCGCCCGCCGACCTCGCGCGGGACGCGAACGTCACCGCCGCCGACGCGGAGCGGCTGCGCGCCGAGGCCGACGCCGACCTCGACGCGTTCTGGCTGGCCCGGGCGCGCGACCTGCGCTGGGAGCGGGAGCCGACGGTGGGCTACGACGGCGGCGAGCACCCGTTCGTCACATGGTTCGCCGACGGCCGGCTCAACGTCACCGTGAACTGCGTCGACCGGCACGTCGACGCCGGGCGCGGGGAGAAGGTCGCGCTCTACTGGGAGGGCGAGCCCGGCGACGAGGTCGCGGTCACCTACGCCGACCTGCAGGTCCGCGTCGCGCAGGCCGCCCACGCGCTGACCGCGCTGGGGGTGGGCCGCGGCGACGTCGTCGTGGTGTACCTGCCGGTGCTGGTGGAGACCGTCGTCGTCATGCTCGCCTGCGCCCGGATCGGCGCCGTGCACTCGATGGTCTTCGGCGGGTTCTCGGCCGAGGCGCTGCGCTTCCGCGTGGCCGACGGGCGCGCGAAGGTCGTCGTCACCACCGACGGGCAGTACCGGCGCGGGAAGGCCGTGCCGGTCAAGGAGAACGCCGACCTGGCGGTCGAGGGCAGCGACGTCGAGCACGTGCTCGTCGTGCGGCGGACCGGGCAGGACGTGCCGTGGACCGCGGGCCGCGACGTCTGGTGGCACGAGATCACCGCGGAGCAGCCGGGCGAGCACGACGCCGAGGCCTTCGACGCCGAGACCCCGCTCTTCCTGATCTACACCTCGGGGACCACCGGGAGGCCCAAGGGGCTCGTGCACACCATGGGCGGCTACCTCACCCAGACCGCGTGGACCGCGTGGGCGTGCTTCGACCACCGCGACGACGACGTCTACTGGTGCCAGGCCGACCTCGCGTGGGTCACCGCGCACACCTACGAGGTCTACGGCCCGCTCGCCAACGGCGTGACCCAGGTCCTCTACGAGGGGACCCCGGACACCCCGCACCGCGGCCGGCACTTCGAGATCCTCGCGAAGTACGGGGTCACCGTCTACTACACGGCGCCGACGCTCGTCCGGACGTTCATGACCTGGGGGACGGGGATCCTCGAGGGGCACGACCTCTCCCGGCTGCGGCTGCTCGGCAGCGTCGGCGAGGCGATCAACCCGGAGGCGTGGCGCTGGCTGCACGAGCACGTGGGCGGCGGCCGGTGCCCGATCGTCGACACGTGGTGGCAGTCCGAGACCGGGGCGGCGATGGTCGCGCCGCTGCCGGGCGCCCAGCCGCTCAAGCCCGGCTCGGCCACGAGGGCCCTGCCGGGGATCAGCGTGACCGTCGTGCGCGAGGACGGCACGGAGGCCGATCCCGACGAGGGCGGCCTGCTCGTCGTCGACCGGCCGTGGCCCGCGCAGGCCCGGACGGTGTGGGGCGACCCCGACCGCTACGTCGACTCCTACTTCGCGACGTTCCGCGAGCAGGGCTGGTACACCGCCGGCGACGGCGCCCGCATCGACGCCGACGGTTTCGTCTGGCTCCAGGGCCGGGTCGACGACGTCATGAACGTCTCCGGCCACCGGCTGAGCTCGATCGAGCTCGAGTCGGCGCTGGTCAGCCACCCGCGGGTGGGGGAGGCCGGGGTGATCGGCGCCCCCGACGCCACGACCGGCCAGGCCATCGTCGCGTTCGTCGTGCTCCGGGGCGAGGCGACCGGCGACGAGGACCTGAGCGCCGACCTGCGCGCCCACGTCACCCGCGAGCTCGGGCCGGTCGCCCGCCCGAAGCAGGTCCACGTCGTCCCGGTGCTGCCGAAGACCCGCTCGGGCAAGATCATGCGCCGGCTGCTGCTCGACCTCGCCAGCGGCCGCGAGCCCGGCGACACCACGAGCATCGTCGACCCGGCAGCGCTGGACGGGGTGCGCGACGCGCTCGTGAGCACTGATCCGTCCGTGGACACGGATTAGTGCTCACAGGACGGAGTCACCTCACGATCGCGCACGACTCCGGGCCCAACACCACGGCGGCCTCGGAGAGCCCCACCTCGCCGGGGGTCCAGACGACCTCCGAGGCCCCGTCGAGCGGGACGGTCACCTCGACGGCCGACAGGTTGACCACCAGGCGCAGCGTGCCGCGGGTCAGCACGAGCGTGCGCGCCCCGGCGTCGACGTCGCAGTGCACCCGGTCGAGGCGGGGGTCGGCGAGCTCGGGCTCGGCGCGGCGCAGGGCGGCGAGCGAGCGGTAGACCTCGAGCAGCCAGGCGTGCTGCCCCTCCTCGACCTCGCCCCAGTTCAGGCGTGAGCGCTCGAAGGTGGCGATGTCGGTGGGGTCGGGGACGTCGTCGGAGCCCCAGCCGTGCTCCGCGAACTCCCGGCGACGGCCGTCGCGGACCGCGTCCTGCAGCCCCGGGTCGTCGAACCCGACGAAGAACGCCCAGGGCGTCGACGCGCCCCACTCCTCGCCCATGAAGATCATCGGGGTGAAGGGGGAGCAGAAGACGAGGGCCGCCCCGCAGGCGAGCAGGCCGGGGGAGAGGGAGGCCGACAGGCGGTCGCCGCCGGCGCGGTTGCCGACCTGGTCGTGGTCCTGCAGGTAGGCCAGGAAGCGGTACCCGGGGGTACGCGCCAGGTCGACGGGGCGCCCGTGGGTCCGGCCGCGGAACGTCGACCACGTGCCGGCGTGCACGTAGGCCTCGCGCAGGACCGCCCCGAGGGTCTCGAGCTCGCCGAAGTCGACGTAGTAGCCCTGGGTCTCGCCGGTCAGCGTCGAGTGCAGCGCGTGGTGGATGTCGTCGCACCACTGCGCGTCGAGCCCGTAGCCGCCGGCCTCGCGGGGGGTGACCAGGCGCGGGTCGTTGAGGTCGGACTCGGCGATCAGCGTGCAGGGGCGCCCGAGCGCGGCGGCGAGCCGGTCGGCGAGGACCGCCATCTCCTCGAGCAGGTGCGTGGCCCGCTCGTCGTGCAGGGCGTGCACGGCGTCGAGGCGCAGGGCGTCGACGCCGAAGAGCGTGAACCACTGCGCGACGTTGTCGAGGATGTAGCCGCGCACGGTGTCCGAGCCGGGTCCGTCGAGGTTGAGCGCCGACCCCCAGTCGTTGGCGCCGGAGAAGTAGGGCCCGAACCGGTCGAGATAGGCCCCCGACGGGCCGAGGTGGTTGTAGACGACGTCGAGGACCACGCCCAGCCCGCGCTCGTGGCAGGCGGCGACGAAGCGGCGGAAGGCGTCGGGGCCGCCGTAGTTCTCGGTGACCGCGCCCCAGAGCACGCCGTCGTAGCCCCAGCCGCGGGTGCCGTCGAAGGCGTTGACCGGCAGGACCTCGACCAGGGTGACGCCGAGGTCGACCAGGTGGTCGAGGCGGTCGACCGCGGCGTCGAAGGTGCCGCCGGGGGTGAAGGTGCCGACGTGCAGCTCGTAGATGACGGCCCCGGGCAGCGCCCGGCCGGTCCAGCGGTCGTCGAGGAGGTCCCCGGACACCGACGGGTCCCACACCCGCGACGCCGCGTGCACCCCCTGGGGCTGCCACCGCGACCGCGGGTCGGGCAACGGGTCGGCGCCGTCGAGGGCGTACGCGTAGTCGGTGCCGTGCCCGGCCCCGTCGACGTGCGCCGACCACCAGCCCCCCTCGTCGCGCGCCATCGCCCGGGCGGTCCCGCCGACGACCACGTCGACCGAGCCCGCCTCCGGGGCCCACACCGAGAAGGACCCGTCCACACCCACACCCTGCATGGCACGAGATGATCCCTCACTCCGCCGCGAGGGCGCCGATCAGGATGGGGACGGGTACCGTTCCCGCGACACCCACGGAGGCTCGACACGGATGACAGGGACCGCCGGGGCGGGAGCGGACACCCCGTTCGCCGGACCCCTCGTCGCGGACAGTGACGTCGCTCGCGACATGCGCGACGTCGACTGGGCCTCGACCCCGCTCGGCGCGCCCGCGGAGTGGCCCCAGGCCCTCCGCGACTACGTCCGCATGCTGCTCACGTCGCGGTTCTCGATGTGGATGTCGTGGGGCCCCGAGCAGACGATGTTCTACAACGACGCGTACCGGCGCGACACGCTGCGCGGCAAGCACCCCTGGGCACTCGGCCGGCCCGCGAGCGAGGTGTGGGCCGAGGTCTGGGAGCAGGTGACCCCGCAGGTCCGCGCGGTGCTCGACCGCGGCGAGTCGACCTGGGACGAGGACCTGCAGCTCTTCGTCGTGCGCAACGGCTGGCCCGAGGAGAGCTTCCACACCTTCTCCTACAGCCCCCTGGCCGACGCCGACGCGCAGGTCCGCGGGCTGCTGTGCGTCGTCACCGAGACCACCGGACAGGTGCTCGCGCAGCGCCGCATGTCCTTCCTGCGCGACCTCGCCGCGGCCGTCAGCTCGGCGCGCTCGGTCCCCGACGTCGCGACCTCCCTGCGCGCGGTGCTCGACCGCGACGGCCGGGACGTGCCGTTCGGCCTGCTCTACCTCACCGACGAGGACACGGGCGACCGCGCCCACCTCGCGGCGGCCGTGGGCACCCGGCCCGGCGGGGCGGCCGCACCGGCCGTCGTCCCCCTCGACGGCACCGGGGTGTGGTCGCTCGACGCGGCGGCGCGCGGCGTCACGGTGGTCGACGTGCCGGTCGCCGGTCCCGGCGAGGACGCCGTCCCGCCCGACTGCGACCGTGTCGCGCTCGTCCCCCTGCTGCCGCCCGCCGGCTCGGGCGGCGGCCTGCTCGGCGTGCTCGTGGTGGGCCTGTCGCGCTACCTCGCCTTCGACGAGCACTACCGCGACTTCGTCGACCTGCTCGGCGGCCAGGTGGGGGCCGGGCTGCTCGACGCGCGGGCCGCGGAGTCCGAGCGGCGGCGGGCGGAGGCCCTCGCCGAGCTCGACGCGGCCCGGGTGCGGTTCTTCGCCGACGCGAGCCACGAGCTGCGCACCCCGCTGACCCTGATCGCCGGGCCGGTCGACGGCCTCCTGTCGGAGATGTCGACCGACGCGGGTGACGACGTGGCCCGGTGGCGCCGTGAGCTCGAGGTCGTCGCCCGGAACACCCAGCGCCTGACCCGGCTCGTCGGGGACCTCCTCGAGGTGTCCCGGCTGCAGGCGGGCGGGGCGGAGCCGCGGCGGGTGGCGGTCGACCTCGGCGAGCTGACCGTCGAGGTGGCGGCGATGGTGGCCTCGGCCATGCAGCGCGGCGGGCTCGAGTACGTGGTCGAGGGGCCCGACGAGGCCGTGCCGGTCGCGATCGCGCGCGACGCCTGGGAGCGGGTGCTGCTCAACCTCGTCGCGAACGCCCTGAAGTACACCCGCGCGGGCCGGGTCGAGGTCCGCCTGCGCCGCGAGGGCCGGCGCGCGGTGCTCACGGTCTCCGACACCGGCGTCGGCATCGCCGCCGGCGAGCTGCCGCGGCTCTTCGACCGCTTCCACCGCGTCGAGGGCGGCTGGGCGCGGTCGGCCGAGGGCAGCGGGATCGGGCTCGCCCTGGTCCACGAGCTGGTCGTCCGGCACGACGGGCAGGTGGGCGTCGAGAGCGAGCCCGGCGTGGGCACCACCTTCACGGTGTCGATGCCGCTGGCCCCCGACCTCGACCTGCCCGAGCTGCCGCCCGTCGGTCCCGCGCACGACATCCACGGGATCGCCGAGGAGGCGTCGCGCTGGGTGCCGGCCGCCCCGACGCCCGCGGCGGTCCCCGTGCCCGAGGACCCCGCCGGGCGCGTGCTCGTCGTCGACGACAACGCCGACATGCGGGCCTACATCACGCGGCTGCTCGCCCCGCGCTGCGTGGTCACCACGGCCGCCGACGGCGACGCCGCGCTGGAGTCGGCGACGAACGACCCGCCCGACATGGTCGTCTCCGACGTCATGATGCCCGGGCGCAGCGGCCTGGAGCTGCTGGCCGCGCTGCGGGCCGACCCGCGGACCGCGCGGGTGCCGGTCCTGCTGCTCTCGGCGCGCGCGGGCGAGGAGGCCGCGGTCGAGGGCCTCGCCGCCCAGGCCGACGACTACCTGGTCAAGCCGTTCGCGCCCGGCGAGCTCCAGGCCCGGGTGCAGGCCCACCTGCAGCTCGGCCGCGCCCGCCGGGAGGCCGAGGCCCGGTTCACCGCGGTGGCCGACCTCGCGCCCGCGATGATCTGGGTGGCCGACGAGGAGGGCCGCCGGGTGTTCCTCAACGCCGGGTGGAGCCGCTTCACCGGCCGCGACCCGGCCTCCGAGCTCGGCAACGGCTGGACCGAGGGCCTGCATCCCGACGACCGCCGGGCCTACGAGGTGCTCCGCGAACGCGGGCACCGGCTCGGCCGCGGCTGGGAGGCGGAGTTCCGGCTCCGCCACGTCGACGGCACCTACCACCGGTGCGTCGAGCAGTGCGTGCCGGTCCCGTCGGCCGACGGGCACCCGTCGGGCTGGGTCGGCAGCGCCGTGGACGTCCACGTGCGGCTCCGCGACGCCGACCGGGCCCGCCTGTTCGCCGAGGTGGGCGCGGCGATGGACGCCTCGACCACGGTGCAGGGGCGGCTGCGCGAGCTCGTGCGGGTGATGCGCGATGCGCGCCTCGCCGACCAGGTCACCGTGCAGGACGCCCGGGCGGCGGGCGCGGCGACGGAGGGCCCGCACCGCCTGCGACGCCCGCTGACGGTCCGCGACCGGACGCTCGCGGTGCTGGTCCTCGAGCGCGACCCCGCCTCCGCGCCCTGGTCCGACGACGACCGGGCGCTCGTCGACGAGGTCGTGGCCCGCACGGTGCCCGCCCTGGACAACGCCCTGCTCTACGCCGAGGAGCGGACCGCCGCGCAGCGCCTCGGCCTCGTGCACCGGGCGACGGCGGCGTTCTCCGCGGCGGCGACGCCCTTCGAGGTCGCTCGGGTCGCGGCCGCCAACATCGAGCAGCTCCTCGGCGACGACGCCGAGATCGCGGTCTACGAGTACGACGACGCCTCCCGGTCCCTGTCGGTCCTCGGGCGCGGCACCATCGGGCTGAGCCCGCGGTCGTCCGGCGACCTCCTGGAGGTCCGGACCGACTCGATCGTCACCCGCGCGGTCCGCGACGAGCGCTCCATCTGGGTCCACGAGCCCGAGCCGGGGGAGGCCCCCGACGCCCAGCCCGCCGACCTCGTCGCGCTGCTGCGCGAGCGCGGGCTCACCAAGGCCGTGGCCCTCCCGCTGCTCGTGGCCGGCCGGGTCGTCGGCGCCCTCGGCGTGGGCTTCTCCAGCCGCGGGCGGCTCGACGAGGGCGAGCGCACCACCCTGCAGGCGATGGTCGAGCCGTGCGCCGTGGCCCTCGACCGGGCGCGGCTCTACCGGGCCGAGCACGAGATCGCCCAGACCCTGCAGCGCTCGCTGCTCCCGCAGGCGCTGCCCGAGATCGAACGGCTCCCGGTCGCGGTGCGCTACCTGCCCGGTGCGGTCGGCACCTCGGCCGGCGGCGACTGGTACGACGTCGTGGAGGTCGACGAGACCCACATCGCGGTCGTCGTCGGGGACGTCGTCGGGCAGGGCACCGCCGCGGCGGCCGTCATGGGCCAGCTCCGTACCGCCCTGTCGGGCTACCTGCTCGCCGGGCACGGCCCCGGGCCGGCGCTCGACCTGCTCGACGGGCTCGTGTCCCGCGTCCCGGGCGCGCGGGCCTCCACCGCGATCTGCCTGCTCGTCGACACCGTCGGCGGCGAGGTGCGCTGGGCCCGCGCCGGCCACCTCCCCGCGCTGTTCGTCGACGCGAAGGACCCCGGGCGCCCCGTGCTGCTCACCGACCCGGCGGGCCACGGCCCGCTGCTCGGGCTCGCCGCGGCCAGCCGGCGCCCCCGGACCGAGTCGACCATCACGATCGACCCGGGCAGCAACCTCGTCCTCTACACCGACGGCCTGGTGGAGCGCCGCGGCGAGTCGCTCGACGAGGGCCTCGACCGGCTGGTGGAGGTGGCCGCGGCCTGCGACGGCGCCGCCCCCGAGCCGATGGCGTCCACCCTGCTCGCGGAGCTCGCCCCCGCCGAGGCGATCGACGACGTCGCCGTGGTGGTGGTGCGCCTCGTCCCCGCGCCGCTGCGCCAGCGCTTCCCGGCCGACCCGGTGCAGCTCGGCGTCCTGCGCCGCGCCGTGCGCACCTGGGCCGGCGCGGCCGGCGTCGACGAGGACGTCCTCGAGGACCTGCAGCTCGCCCTCGGCGAGGCCGCCACCAACGCGGTCGAGCACGCCTACGGGCCCGTCCCCGACGAGGGCTCCGAGGTCACGACGGCGCTCGCCGCCCGCGCCGACGGCGGCGTCTCGGTGGAGGTCGGCGACCGGGGCACGTGGCGGACGGTCCCGGCCGACCCGGGCCACCGCGGCCGCGGGCTCACGATGATTCGGGCGCTCGCCTCCGACGTGGTCGTCGACCGCGCCGCGGCGGGCACCTCGGTGTCGTTCACGGTGCCCCCGGCGCGGCGCGGTTCGGTCCGGGTCCACGAGGCCGAGCGCGACGCGGGCCCCGAGGGCAGCGAGGTGACCGTGGACATCGCCGAGACGGCCGACGGCCCCGCCGTCACGGTGCGCGGCGACCTCGACCTCGCGGGCGCCACCGAGGCGGGCCGGCGGCTCGTGGGCGTGCGGGCCCCGCGGTGGACCCTCGACGTCACCGGGGTCGGGCACCTCGCGAGCGCCGGCGTCGGCCTGCTGCTCGACTCGGTCGACCGGGGAGCCGTGCTCCGGCTGCCCGACTCGGGCCCGGCCGCGCGGGTGCTGCGCCTCAGCGGGGTGGCCCCGGAGGGCTCCCCGGGCTGACCCGCCCGAGCCCGGCCTCCCGGGCCCGCACGATCGCCTCGGCGCGGTCGGCCACGTGCAGCTTCGCGAAGATCGCCGAGACGACGTTGCGGACCGTCTTCGGCGACAGGTACAGCGCGGCCGCGATCTGGGGGTTCGCGCGCCCCGCCGCGACGAGGTCGAGCACCTCCCGCTCGCGGGCGGTCAGCTCCGGGAACGCGGGGCCGCCCGCCGCGGGCCGCGGCGTGAGGAACTCCGCCACCCGCCGGGCGATGGCGGGCCCGAACACCGCGCCGCCCGCGGCCACGGTGGCGATCGCGTTCGTGATCTCCGGGCGGGTCGCGCCCTTGAGCAGGTAGCCGCGGGCCCCGGCGCGCATCGCCGCGAAGACGGTCTCGTCCTCCTCGCTCATCGTCAGCACCACCACCCCGGTGCCCGGCGCGCCCTCGAGGACCTGCCGCGTGGCCGCGATCCCGTCGAGGACCGGCATCCGGACGTCCATCACGACGACGTCCGGCGCCAGCTCGGCCGCGCGGGCCACGGCCTGCTCCCCGTCGGCGGCGGTCCCCACCACCTCGATCCCGGTGGCCGGGCCCGTCGCCGTCAGCAGCGCGGCCAGCCCCTCCAGGTAGACCGGGTGGTCGTCGGCGAGCAGCACCCTCGTCATCGCCCCTCCTCCTCGCACGGCAGCTCGGCCCGCACCACGGTGCCCCCGCCCGCCGGGCAGGACACGGTCGTCGAGCCCCCGAGCTCGGCCGAGCGCTCCCGCAGCGACCGGCTCCCCACCCCGGCCGCCCGCGTCGGGTCGATGCCGCGGCCGTCGTCGGTGACCGTCACGACGAGCGTGCCCGGCTCCCGTTCGACGAGCACGTCGGCCGTCGTCGCGCCGGCGTGGCGGACGACGTTGGTGAGGGCCTCGGACACGATGTGGAACGCCGCCACCTCCACCGCGGCGCCCAGCGCCCCGGGGTCGTCGCCGCGCACGGTGATCTCCAACCCGTCGCCGGAGAGCCCCCGGGCGCGGGCGCGCAGGGCGCCGAGCAGGCCCAGCTCGTCGAGGGCGGGCGGGCGCAGGTCGTGCACGAGCCGGCGGACGTCGCCGAGCAGCGCCGTCACGTCGTCGGTGGCGGCCCGGAGCATCCCGTCCGCCGCGGCCGGGTCGAGCGGCGCGAGCTCGCGGGCGGTCTCGATCCGCAGCGTGACCGCCCCGAGCGCCGGGCCCACGGAGTCGTGCAGGTCCCGGCGCAGCCGCCGGCGCTCCTCCTCCCGGGCGGTGACGATCTGTTCCCGTGCCCGCTGCAGCGACGCCCCGAGCGCGCCCGCCCGCGCCGCCGCCGCGGCCTGGCGCAACAGGTCGGCGAGCAGTTGCTGGTCACGGGCCGAGAGCGCCCCGAACGCCCGCGCGGGCAGGGCGACCCGCCCGATGGCCTCGTCGCGGTAGCGCAGGGGCAGTTCGACGACGCCGGTGCCCGGCCGGCCGTGCTCCACCGTCGCGCGGGCCCCGTCGGCCCGGTCGACCTCGACCCGCACGCCCGGCAGCCGGAAGGCCTCGCTCACGGTGCGGGCCAGCGCGGCGAGCTGGGCGTCGGGGGCCGCCGCCGACTCCAACCGCCCCGCCAGCGTCGCGACGGTCCCCTCGGGATCGTCGCGCGTCCCGCGGACGAGGCGCCGCGACAGGGTCCACAGCCGCGTCCGCAGCGGGGTGTAGGCCACCGCGACGACCGCGACCGCGAGAAGTGCCGAGTCCCGGTCGCCGAGGACCGCGCCCGCCACCAGGAGCACGACGAGGTCGACGGCCACCACCCCGACGGCGAGCAGCCCGGTGAGCACGGTCGCGGGCAGCAGCCGGTCGACGGCGTCGAGGCGGTCCCGGGCGAGGGCCAGCGCCACGACGGCGCCCGTCAGGCAGATCGCCCCGTAGAACACCCAGCTGCGCACCGGCTCCGGCAGGGCCAGGGCCGAGCCGGTGGCCAGGAGGTCGACGAGCCCCACCCACAACAGCCACCGCATCCGCAGCCGCCGCACGTCCGCACCGTCCGACTTCGGGCCGTCGGGGACGGCCGCGGCGCGCCGGTAGCGCCCGACGACCACCGCGAACGGCACGACGATGCTGACCGGCAGGAGCGCCGACCCGACGGCGAGCACCTGCGGCCAGTACGGCATCGCGAACGTCATCGGGTCGAGGGGCAGCGCCAGGAGCACCGGGTCGACCGGGGGTCCGCCGCGCGCGTAGATCTCCGCCGACGGGACGACCAGCAGGGTCACCGGGAGCACCGCGGTGCTGGCCAGGCTCACCAGCGCAGCGACCCGCCAGCCACGGGGCCGGGGGAGGTGGCCGTCGGGGTAGAGCAGGAGGACGAGGGGGAGCCCCAGCAGCAGGAAGGCGCCGTACCGGGCGAGGATCCGGTAGGCGATCCCGGCGCTCGTCAGCGACCCGGCGTCGATGGCGAGCAGGGTCCACGGCACGGCGAGCGCGGTGAGGCTCCACCCGAGTCCGGCCACGACGAGCACCCAGGCCACCGGGTGGCGGGGGCGGACGCGCAGCACCGCCGCGCCGGAGATCGTCAGGGCGAGCCCGACGAGGCCGCTCAGCCAGGCGTCGTCGAGCCCGGCGTCCGCCGGGGACCGCAGGTCGCGCGCGAGGACCTCGAGCACGACGACGCCGGCGAACACCACGACCGCGATCCCCGCGACCAGGGCGGGGAGGAGGACGCGGGACGGGGCGGCGCGGTGGGGCGCGACGTCCGCCACCCGCGCCGTCGCCACGTCCGTCACCCCGCGATCGTCGCAGGTCAGACGGCCAGGGGGCGAGGGCCGGATGTCCCCGGCGATGTCCCGTCGACCCGGGACATCGTCGGGACCGGACTCGGGATCGTCGGCCCTGCCGCGCCGGGACGGATCGGCCGCAGGCTTCTCGCCGTGACCGACACCGCAGCCCGATTCCCCCAGGAGCCCGCCATGAGCATCTCGTCCCGCCCCGCCGTCACCCACCACACCGTCACCCGCCACACCGCGCCCCCGGCCCGCACCGACGTCGCCCCGCACCCGGTGGCCCCGCCACCGACGGCCTCGTCGCGCCCGCTGCGGCTGCTCGGCGTCGGGCTCGCCGTCGGCGCGGTCATCTACGGGATCGCCTTCATGGCCCGGGCGGTCGGTCTGGCCGGCGGCTTCGTGATCGACGCGACCGGGCTGGTCTTCCAGCTCGGGGTGTTCTGCCTGCTGGCCGCGATGTGGCGGACGGGGGCCACCGGGACCACGCGGCTCGCCCGCACGATGCTCGTCGTCGAGGCGGTCGTCCTCGGGATCGCCACCGTCCAGTCCGCCTTCACGCTGCCCGCGGCGGGCGGGGAGTGGGGCACCGTCGCGACCGTCCTCGACCCGTTCTGGCCGCTGTCGATGCTCGGCATGGCGGTCATCGGCGTGAAGGTCGCGGTGGCCGGGCGCTGGCGCGGGGCGCTGCGGGCGTGGCCGGTGGTCGCCGAGACGTGGGTGTTCGTCGCGATGGGGTCGATGGCGCTGCTGAGCCAGACGGTCGGCGAGCTCGTGGCCGGCGCCCACTTCGTCCTCGGCTACGGGGTGCTCGGCCTGCTGCTGGCGGTCCGGCCGGACCTGACCCGGCGGTGACCGGGCCCGGATGCCCGTTCGGGGGTCTCCCCGGGCGGGCATCCGGCCGTCATGGAGTACAGGCAACTCGGACGGTCGGGACTGAAGGTCTCGACGATGACCATGGGCACCATGACCTTCGGTGGTCGGGGCATGTTCTCCCAGCTCGGCACCACCGACGTCGAGGGCGCCACCCGCCAGATCGACATGTGCGTCGACCACGGGGTCAACCTCGTCGACACCGCCGACATGTACTCGGCGGGGCAGTCGGAGGAGATCGTCGGGCAGGCCACCAAGAACCACCGCGACGACGTCCTGCTGGCGACGAAGATGCGGTTCCCGATGGGCGACGGGCCCAACGACGGCGGCGCCTCCCGCCAGCGCATCGTGCGCAGCGTCGAGGACAGCCTGCGGCGCCTCGACGTGCAGCACATCGACCTCTACCAGATGCACGGCTGGGACGGTCAGACGCCGCTGGAGGAGACCCTCGAGGCCCTCGACACGCTCGTCAGCAAGGGCAAGATCCGCTACATCGGCTGCTCGAACTACTCCGCCTGGCACATCATGAAGGCGCTGGGGGTCTCCGAGCGCGACGAGTACCAGCGCTTCGTGTCCCAGCAGATCCACTACACGCTGCAGGCGCGCGAGGCCGAGAACGAGCTGGTCCCGGTCTCGATCGACCAGGGGCTCGGCATCCTCGTCTGGAGCCCGATCGCCGGCGGCCTGCTCTCGGGCAAGTTCCGCCGCGGCCAGGACTCCCCGGAGACCTCGCGCCACCTCGGCGAGTGGTCCGAGCCGCCGGTGCACGACCAGGAGCGCCTCTACGACATCGTCGAGGTCGCCGCCGAGGTCGGGGAGGCCCACGGCGTGTCGGTCGCCCAGGTGGCGAACGCCTGGCTGCTGCACAAGCCCGGGGTGACCTCGCTCGTGGTCGGGGCCCGCACCGAGGAGCAGCTGGCCGACAACCTCGCCGCCGCCGACCTCGCGCTCACCGACGACGAGATGCGCCGCCTCGACGAGGTCTCGGCGACGCCGCTGCTCTACCCCTACTGGCACCAGAAGAACACGATCACCGACCGGCTCTCGCCGGCCGACGCCACCCTGCTGGGCTAGACCGCGAGCCCCTGGGCGAGGAGGCCGGCGAGCCGGTCGAGGTAGCCGTCGTCGACCTCCTCGCCGAGGACCGTCATCCGCCAGTAGGGCGCGCTGCCCAGCACGTCGACGACGAGGTCGAGCAGGATCTCGTCGTCGGGGACCTCGCCGCGGCGCACGGCGGCGTCCAGCACCGCCCGGGCCCGACGGCGCCGCGGTCCGGCGAGGGCCGATCGGAACACCTCCGCGAGCCCGGGGCTGCGAGCCAGCTCCGCGAGCAGGTCGGAGGTGACGGGGCGGACGGCCGGCGTCGTCAGCCAGGCCCGCATGTCCTCCCCGAGCGCGCGCAGGTCGCCGCGCAGCGAGCCGGTGTCGGGCGGCGGGTCCTCGGGCACGCCGAGACGCGCCATCGCGTCGGCCACCATCTCCTCCTTGCCGGGCCAGCGCCGGTACAGCGCGCTCTTGCCGACCCCGGCCCGCGTCGCCACCCGCTGCATCGACAGGCGCCCGTAGCCGACCTCGGCGAACTCCTGCAGGACGGCGTCCAACACCGCGTCGGTGAGGTCCGGTCGCAGGACGGCCGCGCCGGCGGGTTCCCGTGTCATGGGCCCACCTTAGCGTCGGGACGGGTCGGTCCCGACGTCGTGTAGCGTTCGTCGGGACGGGACCGTATCGACGTGGAGGAGACGTTCGATGGACGAGGGGACGCGCAGGACGATCGACCGGCTGCTGGAGCGGCTGCTCGACCACGACATGGCGGGGTTCGCCGCGGAGTGGGCACCGGACGGGACGATGGACTTCCCGTTCGCGCCCACGGGGGCGCCCACCCACCTCGAGGGGCGGGACGCGGTGGCCGAGTACGTGGCGGGCTACAACACGGTGCTGGCGCCCCGGCGGGTCGTCGACCGGCGGCTGCACGGGACGGACGACCCCGGCACCGTGGTGGCCGAGTTCGCCGTGGCCGGCGACGTGGTGCCGACCGGGGAGCCCTACGAGATGCGCTACATCGCGGTGATCACGGTGGGCCCGGACGGCATCACGTCCTACCGCGACTACTGGAACCCCGCGGCCCTCCCCGCGACCGGTCGGGACGGCAAGGCATGGTGACCGTGGTGACGGGCGCGACCGGGACCACCGGCCGCCGGGTCGCGGCGCTGCTCGAGGCCGAGGGGATCGACGTCCGCCGGGCCTCGCGCTCCGGGGCCGCCCGCTTCGACTGGACCGACCCGACGCACGACGCCGTCCTCGACGGTGCCGAGGCGCTCTACCTCGTCGCGCCGATGGAGGAGCCCGACCCGCTGACCGCGGTGGAGCCGGTGCTCACCCGCGCGCTCGACCGCGGGCTGCGTCGGGTGGTGCTGCTGTCCTCGTCGCTCGTGGAGCCCTCGTCGTGGGGGTTCGGCGGGCTCGCGACCCTGGTCCGGGAGGCGCCCGAGTGGACGGTGCTGCGTCCGAGCTGGTTCGCCCAGATCTTCGTCGGGGACCACCCGGTGGCCGCGGGGGTCCGGGCGGGACAGGTGGTCACGGCGACGGGGGAGGGCCGGGTCCCCTTCGTCGACGCCGGTGACATCGCCGCCGTGGCCGCGGCGGCCCTCGTCGGGAAGGCCCCGGGAGAGCTGGTGATCACCGGGCCCGAGGCGCTCGGCTACACCGAGGCGTGTGCGGTGGCGGCGGAGGTCGTCGGGCATCCGGTGACCCACCGGTCGGTGCCGGGGGAGGCCTTCGTCGAGCACCTCGTGGCGTCCGGCCTACCGCGGCCGCTCTCGGAGATGCTGGCCGGCCTCGACTCGTTGATCGCCGCGGGCGCCGAGGACCGGGTCACCGACGTCGTGGCCCGGGTGACCGGCCGGGACCCGCGCCCCCTGCGCGAGGTTCTCGTCGACGGCGGGTGATCTCACGCCCGCTTCATCCGGCATCCTGGGGGGCGTGGCGACGTCGGGTGCGGTGGGTGCGGATACGGGCTCCCGCAGGAAGGCGCAGCACGAGACGAACAAGCGGATGATCGTCGAGACCACCGCCTGGATCACGGCCATCGCCGCGGCCCTGACGGTCGGGCTGCAGGCGGCCATCTCCGGCACGGCCACCGCGCCCGACGTCCCCCGCGTCACCCCGCTGGAGTACCAGTACGTGCCCCCGCAGGAGGGCCCCCTCGTGTACACGCCGTTCACGCGGTGACGGGGTGCTCCAACTCTGGTTCGTCTCGCGGGCCCTCGGCGCCATGGCGCTGCTGCTGCTCAGCCTCGTCATCGTCCTGGGGATCCTGCACAACACCTCGGTGGTGAAGAACGCCGAGCTGGGGCTCCCGCGGTTCGTCCTCGTGGCGCTGCACCGCAACCTGTCGCTGATCACGGTCGTGTTCATCGCGCTGCACGTGGTGACGATCCTGGTCACCGACTACGTGCACCTGCGCGTCGTCGACGTGTTCGTGCCCGGTATCGCGCTCTACAACCCGATCGGCGCGGCCCTGGGCACCGTGGCGACCGACGTGGTCCTCGCGATCATCCTGACGTCGGTGCTCCGCAAGCGGGTGTCGCGGCGCGTGTGGTTCTGGGTGCACTGGACGTCGTACCTGTGCTGGCCGGTGACCGTGGCCCACGCCGTGCTCAACGTGTCGTTCGCCGGGACCACCTGGTGGACCCTGGTGGTCCCGCTGATCTCGCTGGTCGCGATCGTCTGGGCACTGCTCTACCGCGTCTCCGACCAGCGGCGGGTGGCCGTGCCGGTCGCCGAGCGCGGGAAGGTCCCCGACGAGGCCATCCGGGTCATGACCGGTGAGCTGCCCCTGCCGGCCCGGCGGGGGCCCACGCCTGCGTCCAGCCCGTACGACGAGGCCGTCACGGAGGCGATCGCTCCTCCCGGGCGCCACCGGTCGGCCGATCCCGACCCCAACCCCGACCCCGAGACCGAGGTCCTCCGCCCCGTCGACCCGCCCCGCCGGGTGGTGCCGCTGAGGTGGCGGGGGCCCCGTGAGCACTAGTCCGTGCCCGGACACGGATCAGTGCTCGCGGGCCTCCGGCACCCCTAGGCCGGGCGCACCAGCAGCGCGACCGGGTAGCGCGCGAGCAACGTCGACAGCGCCGGGGCGGACCCGTCGACCGGGGAGCCGGTCACCACGTCCGTCCAGTCGGCCGCGCCGCCGGGCAGGGGGAGCACGGTGTCGCCCCAGCCGCCCTGGGCCTCCAGCCCGACCGGCAGCCGGGTGGCGACCGCGACCAGGCGCTCGCGGCCCCCGGCGCCGCCCCGGCTGAAGGCGACGGCGTGCTCGGCGGCGGGACCCGACGCCGCCAGCGGGGTGTAGCCCCAGAAGAGCTCGGGACGGAAGCGCCGCAGCCGCAGGGCCGCCGCGGTGACCAGCAGCTTCGTCGCCCCGTCGGGGTCGTCGGCGTCGGGCAGCCACCCGCCGTCGATCCGGGCCAGCAGCTCCCGGCGCCGGCCGAACTCGACCGGCCGGCGGTTGTCGGGGTCGACCAGGGAGTACTCGAAGAGCTCGGTGCCCTGGTAGACGTCCGGCACGCCGGGCCCGGCGACCTGCATCAGCTTCTGGCCGAGGGCGTTCGAGCGGCCGTGCCCGTCGAGCTGGGCCACGAACGTCTCGATGTCGGCGACGGTCTCCGCCGAGCCGAGCACCGCGGCGGGCCACGCGGCGATGGCCTCGTCGACCTCGGCCACGGCGTCGACGTGGGAGGTGACGAGCTTGGCCTCCTTCGAGGCCTTCGTCAGGTACCCGCCGAGCCGCTCCTCGGTGAGCGGCCACGCGCCGATCACCGACTGCCAGGCCAGCAGCTCCAGCGAGGGGGAGGGTAGCGGGTGGCGCTCGGTGAGCTTGCGCAGGAACGCGCCCCACTCCGCCGTCAGCTCGGACAGCACCGCGAGCCGGGCCCGCACGTCCTCAGAGCGCTTCGTGTCGTGGGTCGACAGCGTCGTCATCGCCCCGGGCGTCGAGGCGTCGCGCCGCGCCGCCGCCGCGTGGAACTCCGAGGGCGTCACCCCGAACCGGTCGGGCGCCCCGCCGACCTCGTTGAGGGCGACGAAGCGGTTCCACCGGTAGAAGGTGGTGTCCTCGACGCCCTTCGCGGTGACCATCCCGCTGGTCTGCTCGACGCGCAGGGTCAGGGCCCCGTCGGGGTCGGCGAGCATCGCCGCCCGGATCCGGCGCACGGCCGGGGCCAGGTCGGGGCGGGCGGTGCACGCGGTGTCGACCGCCAGCTCGAGGTCGGCGCGGCCCTCCGGCAGGTAGGACCGGTACACCGGGTAGGCCGCGAGCAGCTCCGACACGGCGTCCCGCACCACGTCCTCGGACTCCTCGCCGTCCGTCGTGGTCGAGCTCCGCTGCGCTCCGTCTCCGCTCGGCACCAGGGCCGCGATCCGCCGCACCTCGGCCACCAGGATCTCGTCGGTGACCAGGCGCTTCGCGGTGTGCTCGGCGATCGAGAGGCGCTCGCGCGTCCCGGTGTGCTCGGCCGCGATCTGGTCGATCAGCGACTCGCCCCGGGGGTCGACGAACAGCCCGCACACCTCACGCAGGGCCTCGTAGCCCGTGGTGCCGTCGGCGGGCCAGGACGCGGGCAGCGCCTCGCTGGTGCCGTCGGGGCGCAGGGAGGCGATCTTCTCGACGAGCAGCCAGGCGTCCTCGCCGAGCCGCTCGCGCAGCCGCCGCAGGTAGGCGCCCGGGGCGGTCAGGCCGTCGGGGTGGTCGATCCGCAGGCCGCTGACCACGTCGGGGTCGGCCGCGACCCAGCGCAGCACCTCGGCGTGGGTCGCGTCGAACACCTCCGGGTCGTCGACCCGCACCGCGGCGAGGTCGGAGACGTCGAAGAACCGGCGGTAGGTGAGCTCGGCGTTGCCGCGCCGCCAGTCCACCAGCCGGTAGTGCTGGCGCTCGTGGACCTCCTGCGGCGTGCCGTCGGCCGTGCCCGGCGCCACCGGGAACCGGTGCTCGTAGTAGTGCAGCTCGTCGCGGTCGTCGGACAGGGTCAACGAGGCGACGTCGTCGGGCGAGCCGAGCACCGGGATCAGGATCGGCACCGACAGGTCGGCGTCGTACCAGGAGGCGTACGGCGACTCCGGGCCGAGCTGCAGCAGCGACCACCACGACGGGTTCGCCGCCGGGACGGCCACGCCCATGTGGTTGGGCACCAGGTCGATCAGCGCCCGGAGACCGGCCTCGCGCAGCGCCGCGACGAGCGACGTGCGCCCGCTCTCGCCCCCCAGCTCGTCGTTGGCGCGCGTCGGGTCGACCACGTCGTAGCCGTGCATCGAGCCGGGGGAGGGCTGCAGCAGCGGGGAGCAGTACAGCGCCCCGGCCCCGAGGTCGGACAGGTAGCCGACGAGGTCGGTGGCCGCCGCGAAGTCCTGCTCCGGCGAGAGCTGGAGCCGGTAGGTGGAGGAGGGCAGGCGGCTCACGCGTCGGCCTCCATGCGCTGCAGGAGCAGCATCGAGCGGGAGGTGACGGTGACGGTGTCGCCGCCGGCGAGGGTGGCGATGTCCTCGGGCAGCGGGTCGATGGTGGTGACGGCCGTGGTCCGCGCCGAGCCGACGACCACCGTGCCGTCGACGGTGTCGAGCACCGTGGCCCACCGCTCGGAGAGCCCGGCGCCCGGCACGGTCACCTCGACGTCCTCGTGGTGGGCGTTGAAGACCAGCAGGAACGAGTCGTCGACCACGCGCTGGCCGCGCTGGTCGGACTCGGGGATGCCCTCGCCGTTGAGGAAGACGGTGACCACGGCGGCCCCGCTCTCCCAGTCGTCGTCGCCCATCTCCTCGCCGGTGGAGGTGAACCAGGCGATGTCGCGCTGCGGCTCGTCGGACGAGCCGGGCGCCGCCGGGCGGATCTCCCGGCCGCTGAAGAAGCGGCGGCGTCGGAACACCGGGTGCGCCGCCCGCAGGGCGGAGACCGCGGAGGTGTAGAGCATCAGCTCGGAGTCGGACTTCTCCGGCGACCACTCCATCCAGGAGATCTCGGAGTCCTGGCAGTAGCCGTTGTTGTTGCCGTACTGGGTGCGGCCCATCTCGTCGCCGTGCAGCAGCATCGGCACGCCCTGCGACAGGAACAGGGTGGCCAGGAAGTTGCGCCGCTGGCGCTGCCGCAGCACGAGCACGGCCTCGTCGTCGGTGGGGCCCTCGACGCCGCAGTTCCACGAGTTGTTGTCGTCGGCGCCGTCGTTGCCGCCCTCGCCGTTGGCCTCGTTGTGCTTCTCGTTGTAGGAGACGAGGTCGTTCAGGGTGAAGCCGTCGTGCGCCGTGACGAAGTTGATCGACGCGTAGGGCCGGCGGCCGTCGTCCTGGTAGAGGTCGCTCGAGCCGGTCAGCCGCGAGGCGAACTCGCCCAGCGTGCCGGACGTGCCCCGCCAGAAGTCGCGGACGGTGTCGCGGTACTTGCCGTTCCACTCCGTCCACCCCGGCGGGAAGTTGCCCACCTGGTAGCCGCCCGGGCCGACGTCCCACGGCTCGGCGATCAGCTTGACCTGCGAGATCACCGGGTCCTGCTGCACGAGGTCGAAGAACGTGGACAGCCGGTCGACGTCGTAGAACTCGCGGGCGAGGGTGGACGCGAGGTCGAAGCGGAAGCCGTCGACGTGCATCTCGGTGGCCCAGTACCGCAGCGAGTCCATGATCAGCTGCAGGGTGTGCGGCTGGCGGACGTTCAGCGAGTTGCCGGTGCCGGTGTAGTCCATGTAGTACCGCTCGTCGCCCTCGACGAGGCGGTAGTACGCCTGGTTGTCGGCGCCGCGCATCGACAGCGTCGGGCCCTGGTGGTTGCCCTCGGCGGTGTGGTTGTAGACCACGTCGAGGATCACCTCGATGCCCGCGGCGTGGAGGTCGCGCACCATCGCCTTGAACTCCTGCACCTGCGCGCCCGGCGCGGTCGACCCCGTGGGGCCGGTGCTCGCGTAGCCGAAGTGCGGCGCGAAGAAGGCGATCGTGTTGTAGCCCCAGTAGTTGCGCAGCTCGCGCTGGACCAGGGCGTCGTCGTGCACGAACTGATGCACCGGCATGAGCTCGATCGCGGTGATCCCGAGGCGCTGCAGGTGCGAGACCGTGGCGGGGTGCGCCACCGCCGAGTACGTGCCGCGCATCTCCTCCGGGATCTCGGGGTGGAGGTAGGTGAGGCCCTTGACGTGGGCCTCGTAGATCACGGTCTCGTGGTACGGCGTCCGCGGCGGGCGGTCGTCGTGCCAGTCGAAGAACGGGTTGATGACGACGGCCTTCGGCACGTGCTGCGCCGAGTCGTCGTGGTTGACCTCGTCGGGGTCGTCGAAGTGGTAGTCGAACAGCGACTCGTCCCAGGCGTAGGTCTGCCCGAGGCTGCCGTCGATCGACTTCGCGTACGGGTCGATCAGCAGCTTGTGCGGGTTGCACCGCTGCCCGGACGCGGGATCGTGCGGCCCGTCGACGCGGTAGCCGTACCGCTGCCCGGGCACCACCCCGGGCAGGTAGCCGTGCCAGACGAAGCCGTCCCGCTCGGGGAGCGGCACGCGGTGCTCCGCGCCGTCGTCGTCGAAGAGACACAGTGTGACCGACGAGGCCACCTCACTGAACAGCGCGAAGTTGGTACCCGCTCCGTCGTAGGTGGCACCCAGCGGGTAGGACGTGCCCGGCCAGGGCTGCATCGATTCTCCTCACGCGACGGAACTGCTCGGCGACAACGCTACCGGTGACCCCCGACGCCGCCCGGTCGTTAGGCTGCGCGACGTGGCGACCGTCTTCACGAAGATCATCAACGGCGAGATCCCCGGGCGGTTCGTGTGGGCGGACGACCAGGTGGTCGGGTTCCTCTCGATCAATCCGCTCGGGCCCGGGCACACCCTCGTGGTGCCGCGCGAGGAGATTGACCAGTGGATCGACGCCCCACACGGGCTCTTCGAGCACGCGATGGCCACGGCCCGCGCCATCGGCACCGTCGTCCGCGACGTCTGGCAGCCGCCGCGGGTCGCGCTCATGATCGCCGGCTTCGAGGTCCCGCACCTGCACGTGCACGTCCACCCCGCCTGGGGGCTGGAGGCCTTCGACTTCTCCAAGGCCGCTACCGACCCCGATCCGGGGGAGATGGACGACGCCGCGCGGCGCATCCGCGAGGGCCTCACCGCGGCCGGTCACGGCACCTCCGTGCCGGCGTCCTGACGTGCAGCTCCTCCTCGTCCGCCACGGCGAACCGCTCTCCGCCGACGCGGGCCCCGACGGCGCCCCCGCCGACCCCGGGCTCTCCTCCAAGGGCCGCGTCCAGGCCTCCGCCCTCGGCTGGTGGGCCGCCAACCACACCGACGAGAAGGTCCTCGAGGTGGTGGTCTCGGGCATGCGGCGCGCGCAGGAGACGGCCGCCCCCGTGACCGATGCGCTCGAGCTCACCGCGACCGTCGACCCCGACCTCGCCGAGTTCGACTCCGGGCAGGCCTCCTACCGCCCGGTCCACGAGCGGCTGGGGTCCGACGACCCCGAGTGGACGCGCATCCAGGAGGGCTTCCTGCCCGAGTACGTCGACGTCGGCGCCTTCACCACCCGGATCCGCGGCGCGTTCGACCGCATCGTCGAGCGCCACCGCGACACCGGGCGCGAGTCGGTGATGGTCGTCTGCCACGCCGGCGTGATCAACACCTTCCTCGCGCTCGAGCTGGGGCTCGCCCGCCCGCTCACCTTCCCGCTCGACCACGTCGGCATCAGCCGCGTGCTGATCTCGCGCAGCGGCCGGGTCCGCGTGCGGTCGGTGAACGAGACGGGGCACGTCGGGGACCTGCTGTGACCGCGCCCGGTGCGCCGTCGGACTCCGAACGGCTCCCCGGGCCCGGCCGCATGGTGGCGTTCGTCGACGCCTCCGTCGCCATCGCGCTGACGCTGCTCGTCCTGCCGCTCACCGAGCTCGTCCCCGAGCGGGGCGCGTCGGAGAAGCCGGCGCTCGAGGTGGTCACCGGCAACCTCCCGGTCTTCGGGAGCTTCCTGCTGAGCTTCGTCGTGATCGCCCGGTTCTGGGTGGTGCACCACCGGCTCTTCGGCCACGTCGGGCGCCTCACCCCGCGACTGGTGTGGGTGAACCTGTTCTGGGTCCTGACGATCGTGGTCCTGCCGTTCCTCACCCAGTTCGTGGCGTCCTACGGCCCCGACCCCGTGATCGTCCGGAGCTACATCGGGGTCCTCGCGCTCTGCAGCGGCGCCCTCACGGCGATGGCCCTGACCATGTACCGCCTCGGCATCGCCGACGGCGACGGGAGCGGGCCGCCCGACGACTTCGTCGACGGGGTCGTCGCCGCGACCGTCGACATGGCCCTGGCCTTCCTGCTCGTCCTGATCGTCCCCGCCGTGAACTACTGGGCGTTGCTCCTGCTCGTGATCGACCCGCTCACGGTCCGCGCGGTCTCCCGGCTCCGGCGCGGACCTTCCCGCCGGAGCCCGGCGCGGGGTTGACTGAGGCGGACGTCACCCACGAGCACCGGAGGTCCGCCGATGTACCGCCTCACCGCCACCTACCACCACCCGGACGACCGCGACGCCTTCGTGGCGCACTACCGCGACACCCACGCCAAGCTCGCGGCGAAGCTGCCCGACCTGCGCTCGTTCACCTGGGGCCCGTGCGAGGCGGGCGAGGGCGGCGGGTCGGCGCACGCCCTGATCGCAGTCCTCGACTGGGACTCCAAGGAGGCGGCGGAGGCGTCGTTGAGCTCCGCGGAGGGGCAGGCGGCGGTCGCCGACCTCGGGAACTTCGCCCAGGCCGGGGTCGACATGCAGTTCCAGGAGGTCGTCAAGGAGGTCTGAGCACGGGTTCGCGCTGCCGGGCCGGGCGGGGCGTGGTTCTGTTCGGAAAGCCCCGTCCCGGCCGGTGCAGCCCGCTGCCGGTCGCGGTTCCACGGGGTGCAACGGAGGCCGTCGCCCCATGCCCCAGCAGGTCAGCACCGAACAACGCAGCCTCGTCCACTGGGCGGAGGACGGCCGGGCGGAGATGGAGTCCTTCTACGCCCTGGCCACCGAGGACTACCGGCAGATGGTCGCCGCCCGCGACTGGGCCGCCGACCTCCGCGGACACGCCACCGACGGCCGGGCCCGGGTGCTCGACGTCGCCTGCGGCAGCGGCAAGTTCCCCGCGGAGCTGATGCGCCGGGGCCTCGCCGAGGCGGTGGGGGACACCCGGGTGGAGATCGACCTGCTCGACCCCTCGGCGTTCTCGATCGCCGAGGCCCGCTCGGTGCTCGGCCCGCCCTTCACGGTGCACGCCGAGCACGAGGTCCGCATCCAGGACCTGGCCTCCGACGTCGGCGGCTTCGACGTCGCCTGGGCCACCCACGCGCTCTACGCCGTCCCGCCGTCGGAGATCGGTGCCGGGATCGCGCGCATGGTCGCCGCGCAGCGTCCGGGGGCCTTCGGCGCGATCGTGCACGCCACCTCCGCCTCGCACTACCTGCGCTTCGCCGAGGCCTTCCGCACCACCTTCGGTGCCGACGGCGCGCCGTTCACCACGGCCGCGCAGGTCCGTCACGCGCTCACGGACGCCGGGGTGATGCCCGAGGTGACGACGCTGCGCTACGACGTCGGGCACCCCGACCGGGCCGTGGTCGAGGGCTTCCTGCAGCGCTGCGTCTTCGACGACTCCGTGCCCCTGGAGCGGATGGAGGACGAGGGGGCCGTGGGCGCCTACCTCTCCGGCTGCACCGGCGAGGACGGGTACCGCTTCTCCCAGGTCGTCGACGTCATCACGTGGGAGATCCCCGCGTGAACCCGCACCTCAGCGCGACGACCGCGGCCGGCGAGGCCGACGACGTCGCGCCCGCCTGGGACGGCGACAACGGGCAGTGGTGGGACTGGTACATGTCCCTCGCCGCCGACGAGGCGCCCACCTCCCTGGTCGACGTCCCCGCCGTCGAGCTCGGCAGCCTCCCGACCGAGGACGCGGTGGTCGCCGAGCTCGCCGAGCCCTACGACCTCCCCGCGGGCGCGGTGGAGTCCTTCGCCGCCGACGGCTTCGTCGTGCTGCCCCGGGTCGTGTCCCCGGGCGCGGCGGAGCTGCTGCGCCGCCGCCTCGCCGACCTGCTCGCCACCACCGGAGGCACCGCCCTGCGGGCCCGCGAGATGCTCTGGCTCGAGGACCCGCTGGTCTCCGCGGCCGTGCTCTCGCCCCGGATCGCGGGGGTTTGCGCCGCGCTGCTCGAGGTGGAGACCCTGCGGCTCTACCACGACAGCGCGCTGTGCAAGGAGCCCGGCGCGGGCCGCACGCCGTGGCACCACGACGCCCACCACTTCCCGCTGGCCTCGCACGACGTGATCTCGACGTGGATGCCGCTGCAGCCGGTGCCGCTCGCGATGGGGCCGCTGGCCTTCGCGCGCGGCATGGACACCTGGCGCCTCGTGGCCGACCTGCCGTTCGACAAGATCGGGACGTCCTACGACCGCCGGGTCGCCGAGGGCCTGCGCGACGCTGGGGTGGCGGTGCACGAGGAGCCGTTCGCCCTCGGCGACGTCAGCTTCCACTCGACCCTGTGCTTCCACACGGCGGGCGCCAACGCGACCACCCGGTCGCGCATGGTGCTGGGGGCGACGTACTACGCCGACGGCGCGCGCGTGGTCGACCACCCGACGATGGTCAGCGGCGACTGGCAGCTCTTCGTCCCCGACACGGCGCCGGGCGAGGTGGCGGCGAGCCCCCGGAACCCCGTGGTCACGACCTGACCGGGCCGGGCCGCCACACCTCCGCCCGCTCCGCCTGGCGGTCCCGTCCGTAGCGCATCGCCCGCCGTCGGCTGACGACCGTCGCTGTGTACCGCACGACGAGCCCCAGGAGGATCGACGGCGGCACCTGCACCCCGTCGGGCAGCGGCACGGCCAGCATGACGACCGCGCCGAGGACCTGGAGCGCGCTCGAGGCCACCAACGGGAGCAGCACGGGGTCGCGCCGCCACGCCCGGGTCGCGGCGGGCCGGACCGACGGGGGCACCGCCCGCACCAGCCATGTCACGACGAGGCCCACGACGGCGAGGGCGACGAGCACGGCGAGCACGTGGACGGGCCAGCCGGCCCCCGGGGACGGGGGCCGGCGCTGCGGCGAGATCGCCACCCCGACGATCCCGGACGCGAGGAACAACAGGGTCACGACGAGGCCCGCGCGGCGGAGGAGCCCCCACATCGCCAGGGGGACGTTGAACGCGGCGGGCTCGAGCGACGGGTCGAGGGCGAGGGCGTCGGCGAAGGAGCGCAGGGCCGGGCGGCTGCGCCCGAGCGCGAGGTCCACGACGCCGAGGGCGTTGAGGTTCGCGGGGTCGTCCGGCCTGAGTTGCACGGCCTGCTGCAGGTGGGGGAGCGCGGCCCGCGCGCCCCGGCGCCCGTGGGTGGAGGAGAGGACCTGGCCGAGCGCGTAGTGGGCGTGGTCGGACTCCGGGGCGAGGGCCACCGCCTGCTCGGCGTGCCACCGCGCGCGGTGGTAGTCGGCGCGACCCTCCCCGCCGAGCATCTGGGCGAGCATGATGTGCGCCTGCAGCTGCTGCGGGTCGTGGCGCAGCAGCTCCTCCGCGGTCGCCACCGCCTCCGGGAACCGGCGCGCGCGGTAGAGCGTGTTCATCCGGGTGGGCAGGGTCGAGGTCGGCGCGACCCCCAGGGCGGCGGCCCGGTCGAGGGCCGCCAGCGCCTCGTCGAACCGGTGCTCCCGCCCCTCGAGCAGGGCGAGGACGTGGAACGCGGCGCCGTCGTCGGGGTCCTCGGCGAGGGCCCGGCCGATCTCCACGCGGGCGAGCCGGTACTGCTTCGCGTCGACGAGCGCGCCCGCCCGGTGCCGGGCCGAACCCTCCGGGCTCACAGCAGCTTGTGCTTCTTCATGTACGTCGCGAGCTCGTCGTAGGTGCCGTCGGTGTTGGCGTACAGCGCCACCTGGCGGGCGGTGGTGAACCACGGCCCGATGGAGGGGCGCAGCTCGGCCGCCGCCGCGAGCAGGTCGTCCTGGGTGATCATGCGGGCCGTGCCGGTCGACACCGAGTCGAGCAGGGCGCGTTCGGTGGCCACCTCGCAGAGGTGCGCGAGGTCGGCCCCGGAGAACCCCTCGGTCCGGGCCGCGAGCGTCCGCAGCTTCACGTTCTCCACCGGCCGCTCCCGCAGGTGCAGGTCGAGGAT
This sequence comes from Actinomycetospora atypica, assembly GCF_042653685.1. Classification (NCBI taxonomy): domain Bacteria; kingdom Bacillati; phylum Actinomycetota; class Actinomycetes; order Pseudonocardiales; family Pseudonocardiaceae; genus Actinomycetospora; species Actinomycetospora atypica. Next base: position 65,332 of record NZ_JBHSIV010000008.1, read on the forward strand.
CGCGCGGCGGGCCTCGTCGTCGGGGGGCACGACGAGCACCGTGCGGTCGAAGCGCCCGGGCCGGCGCAGCGCCGGGTCGACGTCCCAGGGCATGTTGCTCGCCGCGAGGACGAACACGCCCTCGTTGCCCGCGGACACCCCGTCGAGCTCGGAGAGCATCTGGGTGATCACCTGGCGCAGCACGCCGCCGGTCACCGCGGAGCGCTTCTGGGCGATGCCGTCGAGCTCGTCGAAGAACAGGATGCACGGCGCCGCGGCGCGGGCGGCGAGGAAGACGTCGTGCATGTTGCGCTCGGAGTTCCCGGCCCACATCTCGAGCACGTCGTGGATGCCGACGGCGAGGAAGCTCGCGCCCAGCTCCCCGGCGAGCGCCCGGGCGAAGAACGTCTTGCCGCACCCGGGCGGCCCGTAGAGCAGCAGGCCACCGCGCAGGCTCTTGCCGTAGAGCGCGCGCAGCTTCTCGTTGCGCAGTGGCGCGAGGAACGCCGCCTCCAGGCGCTTCTTCACCGCGTCCATGCCGCCGACGTCGGCGAGGCGCAGGTCGGGGCGCTCCACCGCGAACCGGCCGCCCCCGCGCGGCGGGCCCACCGCGATCGGCTCGGCATCCCCCTCGCCCTCGGGTGCGAAGCGGGGCCCGACGACGTCCCCGACCTCGGCCTCCGCGGCGGCCCAGTCGAACGCGGGGGGCGTCGTCGGGGCCTCGGGAGGTGGGGCCGGGTTCAGCGCCCGGGCCATCAGGGCGCCGGCCTCCGCGTGGCCGGGCTCGCGGCCGAGGACGGCCGCGACGTGCCCGACGGCCTCGGTGTGCTCTCCGGCGTCGAGGAGGAGCCCGGCGAGGTGCAGGCGCAGCGTCGAGTCCTCGGGCGCCGCGGCGACGGCGGCCCGCAGGCTCGCGAGCAGGGGATCCACACGCGGAGCCTGCCACGACGCCTACCGGTCGAGCATGGCCTCCTCGAAGTCGAGCTCGCGCAGGAGGTCGCGCATCCGGGCCTCCTCGAGCCGGCCCATGTCGCGGAAGCGGACGAAGGTCTGCCGCTCGGCGTCGAGCATCGCCCGGCGCAGGCGGACGAAGGCCACCGACGGCGCCTCGCCGATCTCCGCGTCGGACCGCCCGAGCCGCTCCCACGCGCCGTTGGAGCGCTGCTCGGCCCAGGTGCGCAGCTGGGAGGTGATGTGGTCGGGGGTGCGGTCGTCGGTGCCGGTGAGCTCCTCGAGCCGGGCCAGCGCCGTCTCGGCCGCCGCCTGCTTCGCGGCCGCCTCCTGCAGGACGTCGTTCTGCGCGCCCCGGTCGTAGACGTTCAGCCGCCGGATCACCCAGGGCAGGGACAGGCCCTGGACGAGCAGGGTCCCCACGGTCACGACGAAGGCGAGGAACAGCACGATGTCGCGTCCCGGCATCGCGGGGTCGATCGTGAAGGCGGCCGCGAGCGTGACCACGCCCCGCATCCCCGCCCACGACAGCACGGTCGGCACCTGCCAGGGCAGGGCGGGACCACGGGCCCGCACCTTCGGCAGCAGCCGCGGCAGGTAGATCGTCGGGAACATGAAGACGAACCGCGCGAGGATCGTCGCGGCGAGCACCGCGAGGGACGACACCACGACCACGCCGAAGGAGATCCGCAGGTCGGCGACGACCACGGAGAGCTGCAGCCCGATCAGCGCGAACACCAGCGCCTCGAGCAGCCGGTCGAGGGCCTTCCACACGGCCTGGTCCTGGATGCGGGTGGCGAACCCGCCCTCGGTCGACTTGTGCCCGAGGTAGAGCCCGGCGATGACGACGGCGAGCACGCCGCTCGCGTGGAACTCCTCGGCGAGCAGGTAGATCGCGAACGGCACGACGAGGCCGACCGCGCTCTCCAGCGAGGAGTCACCGAGCCGCAGCCGCACCCGGTGGATCACCCAGCCGACGGCCGCCCCGACGAGGATCCCGCCGACCGCCGCCAGCAGGAACTCGCCGACGCCGTCCAGCAGCGAGGCACCGGTGCCGAGCGCCACGGCCAGGAGGACCCGGAAGAGGGTCAGGGCGGTCGCGTCGTTGAGCAGGCTCTCGCCCTCGATGATCGTCATCATCCGGCGGGGCAGGCCCAGGCGGCGCCCGATCGAGGCGGCGGCGACCGCGTCGGGCGGGGCGACGACCGCGCCCAGCACGAGCGCGCTCGCCAGCGGCAGCCCCGGCACGACCCACCACGCAACGAGACCGACGACGATCGTCGTGAAGATCACCAGGCCGAACGCGAGCTGGCCGATGCGGTTGAGGTTCTCCCGGATGCGTAGCGCCGAGGACTCCAGGGCCGCGGAGTAGAGCAGCGGCGGGAGGACGAGGAACAGGACGAGGTCGGGGTCGAGCGGCACGTTCGGGATGCCCGGGACGTAGGACAGCCCGAGGCCCACGACGACGAGCAGCAGCGGCGCCGACACCCGGAAGCGGTCGGCGAGGGCCGTCACCACCAGCGAGACGACGAGGACGACCAGCAGGGCGAAGCCGTTCACGGAGTGCAGCTCCTACGCGTGTGGACGCTCACCGCGTAGCCGCCGCCGGCGAAAGGCTCGACGCCCTCCCAGTCGGCGGTCCGCGTGAGCAGGGTGAGGCCGGCGCCGACGGCGGCCGTGTCGTAGGCGACGAGATCGGGGACGGGGTCGTGGTCGGCCTGCTCGAAGGGCAGGTGCTCGTCGTCGAGCCCGAACCCCAGGACGAGCAGGCCCCCCGGCCGCAGGTGGGCGGCGAGGCGGGCGAGGACCCGGGCGTGGGTGCCCGGCGTCAGCAGCGGCCAGATGTTGCCCGCGCCGACGACGAGGTCGTAGCGGCGGCCCAGGTCGAGGGTCGCGAGGTCGCGCAGGTGCCACTCGATGCCGGGCGCCCGGCGGCGGGCCTCGTCGAGCATGGACGCGTCGAGGTCCACCCCGACCACCCGGTGGCCCAGCTCCGCGAGGTGGATCCCGACCCGGCCGGTGCCGCACCCGGCGTCGAGCACGTCGGACGGCTCGCCGGCGAGGAGTTCGTGGACGCGGCGGGCCTCGCCGTGCAGGTCGGCGCCCTCGGCGGCCAGCTCGTCGAAGCGCGCGGCGTACCCCGGTCCGGCGGTGCCACCGGTGACGGAGAGCCAGGGGTTCTCGGGCACCGGCGCACTCTACGTTCGGCTCCGCTCCGGGTGTGTGCTCGCCGGACGGTCGAGGCGGTAGACGCGGTGGTCCGGCGGGTCGATCGGGTTGTCGGGAGCGGCCAGGGCCTCCCCGACGAAGTGGAACCCGGCCTTCTCGAGGGCCCGCCACGAGGCCGGGTTCCCGGTGAGGACGGGCACGAGGATCACGCCGCAGTCGGGGTGGGCGGCGAAGGTGTCGGCGGCGAGGGCCCGGACGAGCGCGGTGCCGAGGCCGTGGCCGACGTCGTCGGGATCGCCGATCAGGTAGTCGATCGTCATCGCGTCGCGCGGGACGTCGAGGTACGGGGCGAACTCCTCGACCTCCTCGGGGTAGGCGTGCCAGAAGGAGCGCTGACAGAGCCCGATCGGCCGGTCCCCGAGGTCCGCGACGAGGTCCTCGGCGGGCTCCTCCCCGCGCAGCGTGGGCCCGAAGTCGCGCTCGACGGCCTCCGGGCTCCACTCGTGCGCCCACCACCGGGCCACGTGGGGCTGGGCGAGCCACCGGCCGATCAGACCGAAGTCGTCGGCGGTGACGGGCCGGAACGAGACGTCCACGCCGGGGACGCTACGACGGTTCACCGATCCGCTCGTCCGAATTTCGCACTGGCCGCATGTCCTCGCCGGCCGTGCACTCACCGCGACGAAGCTCTCGTCGCTCGGAGCGACGTGGGGCGGGGACCGATCGGTCCGCTCCGCCCGACGAGATCTTCGCGCTGAGCCGAGGCGGACGTCAGCGGCACTCGCTCCCGGGACCCCCGGGGCATGCCGCCGCCGGACCCGGTCGTCGGCCGATCATGCCCGATGTGCACGTGGCGCCCGGGTCGTGGGAACCGTGGGACGATCCGCCACGTCGAAGGGGGTGATGACCATGACCGCTGCCGGCCGGGCCTGGCCCTCACGTCCGCCCGACCACCTGCTCGACCTGGCGGAGTGGGAGGCGCTGCCCGAGGACGACTCCGCGCGGTACGAGCTCGTGGAGGGGGTGATGGTCGTCAGCCCACGCCCCGTGTTCCGACACCAGGACATCGTGTTCGAGCTGTGCCGCCAGCTGCGCGACCACCTCGCCGAGGGGCTCACGGCGCTGCCCGAGGTCGAACTGGTGGTGGACGACGGGGGAGGTGGAGGGCCGGCGACGGTCCGGGTGCCCGACCTCGTGGTCGTCCCGGTGTCCCTCGTCCCGGAGCGAGCCCGTGCCGTGGCCGGGGACGTCGTGGCCGTCCTGGAGGTCCTGTCGCCCGGCACCCGACGGACCGACCGGGTGGCGAAGCTCGCCGAGTACGCCGAGGTCGGGATCGCGCACTACGTGATCGTCGATCCCGAGGGGCCGATCAGCGAGTTCGTGCTCGACGGGCACGCCTATCGCCCGGTCGCGACCCACCACCAGCGGGCGGTCCTGGCGTTCGGCCCGACGATCGCGCTGCCGTCGCCCTGATCCGTCCGTCCCCTCGAGGCCGGACACGACGACGTCGCCGCTCCCCAGCACTGGGGACCGGTGACGTCATCGAGGGACTAGCAGCCGCAGTGGCCGTTCCCGCCCCAGTTGCCGTTGTTGCCGTTGTTGTTGCCCGGGTGGCCACCGTTCCCGTTACCCGGGTGGTTCCCGTTGCCGTTCCCGTTCTGACCGCCGTTCCCGTTGCCCGGGTGGCCGCCGTTGTTCCCGCCGTTGCCGTTGCCCGGCTTGGTGGTCGGGGGCGTCGTCGTGGTGTCGACCGGCGGGACCACCACGACCGGCTTCGTCAGCTCGAAGTCGTAGGTCGTGTCCGGCGTCGTCACGAGGTCGACAGCGGACTCCAGGCCCGGGTTGCCGCTGCCCTGGTTGATGACGACGCCGGTGACGACGAGGTCGGGCGCCGCCGCGACGTAGTCGGACAGCGGCTTGGCCCCGCCGTTCGAGCAGGAGCGCTGCGACTCCTCGATCACGCCCGGAATGGCGCGCGTCGAGCACCAGTTGCCCTTGCCCGCCGCGTAGCGGTTCCACTGACCGGCCGTGGTGCTGTCGGTGGCGGTGTTGTAGATCGGTTCGTAGGTGAGGGTCGAGAACCCACCCGCAGCGGCGCCGTTGGGGTCGACCGTGAGCTGCAGGCTCGGGAACTGGTTGGCGTCGCCACCCGCGAGCTTGTAGGCGGAGTAGGCCGCGGTCGGAATCCACGCGGCGAGCGAGGTAGCCGCTGCAGAGACGGGAGCGACGTAGCTGGCCTTGTCGTTCGCGCCAGGAGTGGAGAGACGGAGCGCTGCCTTACCGCCGCCGGTCGGCGCGCCGACCTCGTCGGACACCTCCGCCTTGCCGCCCTCGCGGGTGCCGTTGTCCTTAAACGGCGCGAGGTCGGGCAGGACGATCGTGTTCGTGGGGCTGCTGACCGCCAGGATGTCGAGCGGCTCGGCGGCGCTCCCGGTCCCGATCATCGCGACGGTGGTGCCGCCGATCACGATGGCGCCGGCGGCGGCCAGAGCGGCCACTCCTCGTCGTCCCAGGCTGATCCTGTGCTTACCCATTCGGTGCGTCGTCCTTCCCCCGGCGTCCGTACGCGACCGCGGCGCAGTCACACGGCAAGTAACGACGCGGTCACGAAAGGGTGATGGACGAATTCCCGATCGGGTACGACCCCGGTGGGGCAGGTCTCCCCGGGACAGCGGCCCGGACGGCTTCTCATGCGTATGTCTGCATGTATTCTGCGGCCATGGGGCACGGCGGCCACGATCACGGGCACGGGCACGGCGGTCACTCCGGCCACGCGAACGGGGCCGGAGCCGACGGGCGCCGCCTGACGATCGCCCTGGTCATCACCGCGGCGGTCCTCGTCAGCGGGGCGCTCGGGGCGTGGATCACCGGCTCGTTGTCCCTGCTCGCCGACCTCGGCCACCAGGTCACCGACGTCGCCGCCCTCGTCACGGCGGTCGTCGCCGCCCGGCTCGCGCAGCGTCCGCCGAGCGCCCGGCGCACCTTCGGGCTCGGGCGCAGCGAGGTGCTCGGTGCGGCGGTGAACGCGCTCGCGCTGCTCGCGGTGACCGTGTGGGTCGCGGTGGAGGCGGTCGAGCGGCTCTTCGCGGTGAGTCCCCCCGACATCCCCGGGACCACCCTGCTCGTCTTCGGTGCCATCGGCCTCGTCGGGAACCTGGTGTCCCTCGCCGTGCTCTCCGGCGGGAGCGGGTCGATGAACGTCCGCGGCGCCGCGCTGCACGTGCTCGGGGACGCGCTCGGGTCGGTGGCGGTCATGCTCGCGGCCGGCGTCCTGCTGCTGACCGGGTGGCCCTACGCCGACGTCGTCGCCTCGCTGGTGATCGTCGCGATCCTCGTCCCGCGCACCGTCTCGCTGCTGCGGGCCACCGCGCACGTGCTGCTCGAGGGCGCGCCGCCCGGGGTGGACGTCGAGGAGGTGCGGGCGGCGCTGCTGGAGGTGCCGGGCGTCCGGGAGGTGCACGACCTGCACGTCTGGGTCATCTCCGACCGGGTGCCCGCGGCCTCCGCGCACCTCGTGGTGGCCGACGACGCGACGCCGCACTGCGAGGGCCGCGTCGACGGCGGCGGCGTCCTCGACCGGGCGGCGTTGGCGCTGCGCGACCGTTTCGGGCTGGAGCACTCCACCCTGCAGATCGAGACCGCCGAGCACGCCGACCACGAGGAGCACTGCGCGCCGCCGCCGGTACCCCGCTCCGCGAGGTCGGCCACCTCGGCCGGGAACACTTAACGCAGAGGTCACACCGCGGCAAACGCCGTCACTCGCCGCGAGGTCAGACTTCCGCCGAACCGCCCGTCCGGGGCGGGTCGAGCAGCGGGAGGGACCGCGCGTGTCACAGGACGTGCAGCAGCCGGCGGTGACCTCGCCGAGCAAGGCTGGTAGATCTTCCAAGTCGGCTGAGACGCTCGAGGACTACACGCTGCGGTTCGCCCCGCGCAGCTATCGGAAGTGGTCCACCGGCGTCGTCGCGACCTCCGCGCTCGGCGGGATCGCCTATCTCGCCGACTTCGCCATCGGCGCCAACATCGGCATCTCCTACGGCACCGTGAACGCGCTCTGGGGAATCGCGGTGTTCGCGGTCGTCATCTTCCTGTCGGGCTTCCCGCTCGCCTACTACGCGGCGCGGTACAACCTCGACCTCGACCTCATCACCCGCGGCAGCGGCTTCGGCTACTACGGCTCGGTGGTCACGAACGTCATCTTCGCGACGTTCACGTTCATCTTCTTCGCGCTCGAGGGCTCGATCATGGCGCAGGGCCTCGAGCTCGGCCTCGGAATCCCGCTCTGGATCGGCTACGCGGTCTCGACGGTCATCATCTTCCCGCTCGTGATCTACGGGATGAGCGTGCTGTCCAAGCTGCAGCTCTGGACGACCCCGCTCTGGCTCGTCCTCATGGTGCTGCCGTTCGTCTACCTGCTGATCAGCCACCCCGAATCGGTCTCGACGTTCTTCGCCTACCAGGGCGAGGAGGGCGCGGGCACCCCGAGCCTCGGGTCGGTGATGCTCGCGGCGGGGGTCTGCCTCTCGCTGATCGCGCAGATCGCCGAGCAGATCGACTACCTGCGGTTCATGCCACCGAAGACGCCCGAGAACTCGCGGCGCTGGTGGACCGCGACGGTCCTCGCCGGCCCGGGCTGGGTGATCTTCGGCGCCGCCAAGCAGGTCGTCGGGCTCTTCCTCGCCGTCTACCTGCTGGCGAACGTCACCGGGGCCTCGGGATTCGCCAACGAGCCGGTCCGCCAGTTCCTGGAGATCTACACGAACATCATGCCGGCGTGGCTCGCGCTCACCCTGGCCGTGATCCTCGTCGTCATCAGCCAGATCAAGATCAACGTCACGAACGCCTATTCCGGGTCGCTGGCGTGGACGAACTCCTACACCCGCGTCACGAAGCACTACCCGGGGCGCCTGGTGTTCCTCGGCGTGAACCTGGCGATCGCGCTGATCCTCATGGAAGCGAACATGTTCGACTTCCTGAACACGATCCTCGGCTTCTACGCGAACTGCGGCATGGCGTGGGTCGTCGTGGTGGCCTCGGACATCGCGATCAACAAGTACCTGCTGGGCATCTCCCCGAAGGAGCCCGAGTTCCGCCGCGGGATGCTCTACGCGGTGAACCCGGTCGGCTTCGGCTCGATGGTCCTCGCGGCCGGCGTCTCGATCCTCGCGTTCTTCGGGGTGCTCGGCGACACGCTGGCCTCGTACTCGCCGCTGGTCGCGATCGGGCTCGCCCTGGTCCTGCCGCCGATCCTCGCCGTCGCGACGAAGGGGAAGTACTACCTGCGACGTCCCGACGACGGCATCGACGTCCCGATGCACGACGAGCACGGCAACCCGTCGGGGGAGACCCTGCCGTGCCAGGTGTGCGCGCAGGACTTCGAGCGACCCGACATGACCGCGTCGGGCACCGGCGAGGGCTACGTCTGCTCGCTGTGTCTGTCGACCGACCGCAGCGGGGACCACGTCCTGCCCGCGTCATAGGTTCGTCCCCGACATGTGAATGCCCTGTCGGCGTGCTGTCCCAGCCACGGACCACGCCGACAGGGCACTCACGAGGCGAAGCCGAAGGAGCCTTCCCGACGATGCTGCTGTCGCCGCACGAACAGGAGAAGCTGCTGCTGCACGTGGCGGCCAACCTCGCGAGGGAGCGCCGCGGTCGTGGGCTCCGGCTCAACCACCCCGAGGCCGTGGCGCTGCTGAGCTCCTGGATCCTCGAGGGCGCCCGCGACGGCCGCAGCGTCGCCGAGCTGATGGAGGGCGGGCAGCACGTGCTGACCCGGGACGACGTCATGGAGGGCATCCCCGAGATGCTGCCGAGCGTGGCGGTCGAGGCGACGTTCCCCGACGGCACGAAGCTCGTCACCGTCCACGAGCCGATCCAGTGACCGATCCCGTGACCGGTCCGGGCGCGATCCTCCCCGGCGACGGGGACGTCGTCGCGGGGGAGGGCGCCGCCGTCGTCACCCTGACGGTGACCAACACGGGCGACCGGCCGATCCAGGTCGGCTCGCACATGCACTTCGCGGCCGCCAACGCCGCGCTCGACTTCGACCGCGGGACCGCCACCGGCATGCGCCTCGCCATCCAGGCGGGCACCTCGGTGCGCTTCGAGCCCGGGATGGAGAAGGACGTCCAGCTGGTCGCCCTCGGCGGCCGGGGCTCCGTACCCGGCATCCGCCTCGACGTGCCCGACCCGGCCGGGGCATCGTCGGGAAGTTCGGGTTCCGGCTGGAGCGTGGGGCGCGACCGGTACGCCGCGCTGTTCGGCCCGACGACCGGCGACCGCGTGCGGCTCGCCGACACCGACCTGACGATCCGGGTCGAGGAGGACCGCTCGCGCGGGCCCCGGGGCGGCGACGAGGCGGTGTTCGGCGGCGGCAAGGTGATCCGCGAGTCGTTGGGCCAGTCGCGCGCGACCCGCGCCGAGGGGACCGCCGACCTCGTGATCACCGGCGCCCTCGTGCTCGACCACTGGGGCGTGGTGAAGGCCGACGTCGGCGTGCGCGACGGACGCATCGTCGCGCTGGGCAAGGCCGGCAACCCCGACACGATGGACGGCGTCACCCCCGAGCTCGTCATCGGGCCCTCGACGGAGATCCTCGCCGGCAACGGGCTGATCCTCACGGCCGGTGCGGTCGACTGCCACGTCCACCTCATCAGCCCGCAGCAGATCCCCGAGGCGATCGGCTCCGGGGTCACGACGATGATCGCCGGCGGCACCGGCCCGGCCGAGGGCACCAAGGCGACGACGGTGACCCCCGGGGCCTGGTGGCTCGCGCGGATGTTCGAGGCGCTCGACGGCTTCCCGATGAACTTCTCGCTGCTCGGCAAGGGCAACACCGTGGGCGAGGCGGCGCTGCGCGAGCAGGTGCTGGCCGGTGCCTCGGGCTTCAAGGTGCACGAGGACTGGGGCGCGACCCCGGCCGCGATCGACGCCGCCCTGCGGGTCGCGGACGAGACCGGGGTGCAGGTCGCCCTGCACACCGACACGCTCAACGAGGCCGGCTACGTCGACTCGACCCTCGCCGCGATCGCCGGCCGCTCGATCCACGCCTATCACACGGAGGGCGCCGGGGGCGGGCACGCGCCCGACATCATCACGGTCGCCGGGCAGCCGCACGTGCTGCCCTCGTCGACCAACCCGACCCGCCCGCACACCGTCAACACCGTCGACGAGCACCTCGACATGCTGATGGTCTGCCACCACCTCTCGCCCTCGATTCCCGAGGACCTGGCGTTCGCGGAGTCACGGATCCGGGCCTCGACGATCGCGGCGGAGGACCTGCTGCACGACCTCGGCGCCATCTCGATGATCGGCTCCGACTCGCAGGCGATGGGCCGGGTCGGCGAGGTGGTGCTGCGGACCTGGCAGACGGCGCACGCGGCCAAGCGCCGGGTCACGGGACTGAGCGGGGTGCAGGCTTCCGGCGACGACAACGACCGGGCCCGGCGCTACGTCGCGAAGTACACGATCTGCCCGGCGGTCGCGCACGGGCTCGACGGGGAGGTGGGGTCGGTCGAGGTCGGCAAGCTCGCCGACCTCGTCCTGTGGGACCCGGCGTTCTTCGGGGTGCGCCCGAACGTCGTCCTCAAGGGCGGCGTGATCGCCTGGGGGCGGATGGGCGACGCGAACGCCTCGATCCCCACGCCGCAGCCCGAGCTGTCGCGCCCGATGTTCGGCGCCTTCGGGTCCTCGCCGGCCGCGACCTCGGTGTACTTCGCACCGCAGGCGGCCCTCGACGACGGCCTGGCCGGCGCGGTCCACGCGTCCCGGCGGTTCGTGCCGGTCCGGTCGCCCCGCGACATCGGCAAGGCGGACATGCCGCAGAACTCGGCGACGCCCGACATCCGGGTCGACCCCGAGACGTTCACGGTGCGCATCGATGGCTCCGTGGTCGACCCCGACCCGGTCCGCGAACTGCCCATGGCGCAGCGGTACTTCTTGTTCTAGCGAGGACACTGTCCCCATGGCCGTGACGCACTCGGTGATGGACAGCCCGCTGGGGCCGCTGACCCTGCGGGCCGACGACGGGGTGCTGTCCGGGCTCTACATGACCGAGCACCGGCACGGGCCCGCCGCCGAGGCGCTGGGGGAGCGGGTCGACGACGCCGTCCCCGCCGCACGGGAGGAGCTGGTCGCGTACTTCGAGGGGTCGTTGCGGGAGTTCACCGTCGAGGTGGCCCTGCGGGGCACCGAGTTCCAGCAGCGGGTGTGGGCAGCCCTGCGCGAGATCCCCTACGGCGGCACCTGCACCTACGGCGAGCTGGCGGTGGCGATCGGGTCGCCGACCGCCGTGCGTGCGGTGGGGCTCGCGAACGGCAAGAACCCGGTCAGCATCGTCGTGCCGTGCCACCGGGTGGTGGGGGCGAACGGGTCCCTGACCGGCTACGGCGGCGGCATGGAGCGCAAGCGCGCGCTGCTGGACCTCGAGGGGGTCGGAGCGCCCTCGCTGTTCGGCTGAGGTGCTCGTTCCCGACGATCGCCGTGGTTCGGCTCCAGCGGATGCCGCGAGTGGCCGGACCATGCCGCCGATGCGTGGTCGGATCGGCATCGCTGGCCCGAGCCTCCCGACGATGCTGCGGCTGGGTTCGGGCATTGCGGCCGTGACTGTCAGGGGGTCCCGCTATCCTTCGAACATGGGTTCGAATGATGCGGTGGGTGAGGCGGTCAGCGACGAGCTGACCGCCCTCCTCGCGCGCCTCGCCGACCTCGCCGACCTCGCCGACCTCCCCACCGACCCCGTCGCCGACGGCGGCGTCGCCCTCGTCGACCAGATCGCCACCCTCGAACGCCTCCGCGGCGCCGTCGCCGCCGCCGCCCAGCACACCGCCATGGTCACCTTCGCCCGCAGCCAGGTCGAACTCCAGGCCGCGCAGGTCGCCGCCGGACAGCTCGACCCGCGCGCCATCGGTCGAGGTATCGGCGACCAGATCGGGCTCGCCGCGCACGTCTCCCCGCACGTCGGCTCCCGCCGCCTCGGGGTCGCCCGCACCCTGGCCGAAGACCTGCCGAACACGCGCGGCTTGTTGGCGGCGGGGCGGATCAGCGAACAGCTCGCCGAACACGTCGTCGCGCAGACCAGCCACCTCGAACCCGAACAGCGTCGCCTGGTCGACAAACAGCTCGCGGACGCCGAGTTGGAGGGGCAGGGGCGCCGGGAGGCCGAGGCCACGGTCAAGAAGACCGCCTACGAGGTCGACCGGGCCGGATATGTGAATCGTGGGCGGACCGCGCGGAAGGACCGCCGCGTGACGCTGCGCCCGGCGCCGGACACCATGAGCGTCCTGTCCGGGCTGCTCCCGGTCGAGCAGGGCGTCGCCTGCCTCGCCGCGCTGCGAAAGCACGCCGACTCCCTGATCGCCACCGGTGAGGCCGGGGACCGGACCCGCGACCAGATCGTCGCCGACACCCTCGTCGAACGCCTCACCGGCCAGGCCCGCGCCACCGACGTCACCGTGGAACTCGAGATCGTGCTGCCGATCGACGCCCTGCTCGACCCCGAGAGCGACACCCCGGGTGAGTTGGTCGGGCACGGGCCGCTGCCAGCGGACATCATCGCCGACATCCTGGCCACCACCACCGCGACGACGTGGTGGCGGCGGCTGTTCGCCCACCCGAAGACCGGGTGCATCGTCGGCGGCGAGTCCAAGCAGCGGTTCTTCGACGGGCTCCTCGCCACGCTGATCGACATCCGGGACCACGGGCGCTGCCGGGACCCCTACTGCGACGCCCCGCGGCGCCACCGCGACCACATCCGCCCCGCCCGCGACGACGGACCCACCAGCCTGGTCAACGCGCGAGCGGAATGCGCGCGCGGCAACCAGGTCAAGGAACTACCCGGCTGGCGGCACCGGGTGATCCACGACGGGCTCGGCGACCAGCCGCACACCGTCGAGACCACCACCCCCACCGGGCACACCTACACCAGCCGCGCCGGACCGTGAGCCGCCCGCCCGGAGGGCGGAGCGCTCAGGCTTCTTGGGTCCGTTCGGCCCAGGGCATTCGACCGTGCTGCCCTCCCTTCCTTCATCCTTTAGCCTGCTCGCACTCCGACCGGATCTCGGGCGGGGTCGGGGGTCGAGGGGGATGGCGATGGCGGATTCACAGGACTCGTCGAACGGTCGGCACGGTGCGTCGCAGCCGGGCGAGGGTGCCGCGTGGGAGCCGTCGCCGGCAGGGCAGCAGGGATACGGCCAGCAGCAGGGCTACGGCCAGCAGCCGGGCTACGGGCAGTACGGCCAGCAGGGCGAGTACGGCCAGCAGCAGGCCTATGGCCAGCCGCAGAGCGGCTACGGCCAGCAGGGCTACGGCCAGCCGGGTCAGCAGGGGTACGGCCAGTACGGCGACCAGGGCTACGGGCAGCAGCCCTACGGGCAGCAGGGCGGCTACGGCCAGGAGCAGGGCTACGGCCAGTACGGCCAGCAGCCGGGCGGCTACAGCCAGCAGGGCCAGCAGGGCTACGGCCTGCAGGGCCAGCAGGGGTACGGCCAGCAGCAGGGCGGCTACGGCCAGCAGGGCTACGGAGCGCCGGCGGGAACCGGGGTCGCACCGCCGAGCAGCCCGACGCCGGCGCCGGCGCAGCCCACGGGCAGCAACGGGTTGGCGACGGGTGGCTTCGTCGTCGGGCTGATCGGCCTGATCCTCTCGTTCATCCCCTTCATCGGGGTGATCGCCTGGCCGCTGGTGATCATCGGCCTGATCCTCTCGGTCGTCGGCCTCATCCGGTCCGGGCGACACGGTGGACGCGGCATGTCGATCGCCGGCATCGCCGTGTCGGTTCTCGGACTGATCATCTGCATCGTCTATCTGGCCGCCTTCAGCAACGCGGTGAGCGACCTGCAGCCGGTCGCCGGAACGCCGGGCGCGGCCCCGTCGGGATCCACCGAGGCACCCGCCGCGGGCAACACGGCCGCGTTCGGGGCGCCGATCTCGTACCCGAACGGCCTGCAGGTGACGGTGTCCCCGCCGACCGCCTTCACGCCCTCGGCGTCGGCCGCCGGTGTGGACGGGGTGAAGTCGTTCCAGGTCAAGATCACCATCCAGAACGGCACCAACGAGGTCTTCCAGCCCAACCTCAGCACGGTCAGCGCGTCGGTCGACGGCCAGGAGGCCTCCCAGATCTTCGACATCCCCAAGAAGATCAGCGGAGCGCCGAACACCTCGGTCCAGCCGGGGAAGAGCACCAGCTACACGCTCGCGTTCAGCTCGCCGGTGCAGTCGGGCGACCTCCAGGTCGACGTCCGCCCGGGCTTCGTCCTCGACGCGGCCACCTTCACCGGCCGCCTGTAACACGCCGCCCCTAGGCTGGCCCGGTGCCCGCTCCCGCGCTCTGGCTCCTCGCCGACTCGCGGCTGCCGACCGGCGGGCACGCCCACTCGGGCGGCATCGAGGCGGCGGTCCGCCGTGGTCAGGTCCGCGCGCCGGCAGATGTCGAGGGGTTTCTCGCCGCCCGGGTCCCGACGACGGGTCTGGTCACCGCGGCGGCGGCCGCGGCGGCGTGCGCGCTGCTCGCCCAGGGGGACGACCCGGTCGACTGGGCGCCGTGGGACGACGCCGTGTCGGCCCGGACCCCGGTGGCCGCACTCCGCGAGGTCTCCCGCCAGCAGGGCCGGGCCATGCTCCGGACGGTCCGCGTCGCCTGGCCGGACGCCGCGCTCGACGGGCTCGGCGCCCGCCCGCACCAGGCGCTCGTCCTCGGGGTCGCCACCCGGGCGGCCGGGGGCGACCCGACCGACGCCGCGGCGCTGGCCGTCCACCACCTCGTCGGGCAGGTCTGCTCCGCCGCCGTGCGGCTCCTCGGACTCGACCCGCTCGCCCTCGCCGCGGTACATGCGCGGACCCTCGCCGGCCACGCCCTCGTCGTCGGGAAGGCCTGCGCGGCCGGGACCGACGCGGCGACCGCGCACGACCCCCACCTGCTGCCCACCGCGACGACGCCGTTGCCGGAGGTGCTCGCCGTCCTGCACGCCCGATCCGAGGGGGCCCTCTTTGCTTCATAGACTCGACGAACTCGACCTCGGCGGCGGCGCGCACGACCACCCCGAGAAGCCGGGCCGGGCCGTGCGCATCGGGATCGGCGGACCCGTCGGCTGCGGCAAGACCGCCCTCGTCGCGGCCCTGTGCCGGGTGCTGCGCGACGAGATGTCGGTCGCGGTCGTCACCAACGACATCTACACGACCGAGGACGCCGACTTCCTGCGGCGGGAGGCCGTGCTCGACGCCGAACGGATCGTCGCGGTGCGCACGGGGTGCTGCCCGCACACCGCGATCCGCGACGACGTCACGGCGAACCTGGATGCCGTCGAGGACCTCGTCGAGCGCTTCGACCCCGACCTGGTGCTCGTCGAGTCGGGCGGCGACAACCTCACCGCGACGTTCAGCTACGGCCTGATCGACCGACAGATCTTCGTCATCGACACCGCCGGCGGCGACGACGTCCCCCGCAAGGGCGGCCCCGGGGTGGCGGGTGCGGACCTGCTGGTGATCAACAAGGTCGACCTCGGCCCGCTGGTCGGCGCCGACACCGGGCGGATGGCCGCCGACGCCGCCCGGGTGCGCGAGGGGCGCCCGACCGCGCTGGTCAGCGTGCGCACCGCACCGATCCCGGAGGTGGTGGACTGGGTGCGGGCCCAGGTCCGGGTCGACGCGTGACGGCGCTCCCCGTCTGGTCGGTGACCTCGACGGCGCGGGTGTCCCTGCGCGACGGGCGGCTGACCTGGGCGTCGGCGCCGCCGGTCGTACTGCGCCGGACCGGTCCCCGACAGCTGCACGTGGTGGCCGTCGGCGGTGGCCCGCTCGGCGGCGACCACCTGCGGCTCGAGCTCGACCTCGGACCGGGGGAGCGGCTCGCGGTCGCCAGTGCCGCGGCGACGGTGGTCCAGCCGGGGCGGGTTCCCGACGAAGGGGCGAGCTTCGAGGTCGTGGCGCGCCTCGCGGAGGGCGCCGCACTCGACTGGCGACCCGAACCGACCGTGGCATGCGACGGGGCCGTGTGGTCGCCGACGATGCAGGTCGAGGCCGCGGAGGGGGCGAGGGCGCGGGTCGTCGAGCAGCTGGTGCTCGGCCGGTCGGGCCAGCGGGGCGGGCGGTGCGAGTCGACGCTGCGCGCCACCTACGCCGGCCGGACCCTGCTCGCCACGACGACGATGCTCGACGGCGCCGACCCGGCGCTCTCGGGGATCGGCGGGACCGGGGGAGCGCGGTCGAGCGGGTCGGTGCTGGTGGTCGGGCCGGACGCCGCGGCCGAGGAGTCCCCGGGCGGCGACGAGGACGACGTGGTGTGGGCGTGCTCCGGCCTCGACGGGCCGGCGACGCTGCTCACCGCCGTCGGGTCGGTCAGGGGCGTGGGCCGCGTCCTCGACCGCGGAGGTCAGCGCTCCGTGGCGTGACCGTTGCGGCTCTCGACGGCCGGCTCCTCGGCGTCCGCGCGCCCGTCGGTGACCGGCTCGAACCAGCCCGGTACCGAGGCGGCCGACGGGTCGTCGGACGTGGTGGTGCTCCGGGCCGGGGCGAAGAGGTCGGAGCCGGCAGGGGACGAGGTCCGCGGCGCGTCGGTCGGCGCGCCCGCGGGGGTGGTGAACGCGGTGGAGGCGGTGGTACCAGGGGTCGGCGCCACGTCGTCGGCGGTGGTGTCCGGGGCGGTGGTGCCCGGGGCCGTGGAGTCCGAGGCCGGGACCGGGGTGGCGGGCCGCAGCGCGGAGCCGGGCCCGGGGTGGCTCGCCGGGGCCGGGTGGCTCCCGGGGGCGGTGACCCGCGGGGGCGTGTCGGGGCCCGACGCGCCGGTGGGGACCCCGCCGACGGCGCCCTCGTCCACGCTGACCGGGCTGGGGTCGGCCGGCGGCGCGTCCTCGGCCGCGGTGGCCTCGCCAGTGGCCTCGGCGGGGTGGACGGCCTCGCCGCCAGGCTCCTCGAGGGCCGGGTCGTCGAGAGCGGGATCGTCGGCGGCCGGGTCGAGCCCGGGGACCGAGGCGGCGGTCGCGAGCCCGCTGAGCGTCTCGGTGGAGGCGTCGTCGTCCGTCGCGGCGGCGGTCGGCTCCACCGGGGTGCCGCCGATCGCGGCCTCGTCGACCCCGGCCGGACCCTCGTCCGGCGTCGTCGGGGCGTCCGCCGCAGGACGGGACGCGACCGGAGCAGCAGCAGCGGGCGCGGCCGTGGCCGGAACGGCCGACGCTGCGGGGGAGGCGGCGGCGGGCGCTGCGGGGGAGGAGGCGGCCGGCTCGCGAGCCGGCCCGGTGGGGGTACCGCCCACGGCGGCCTCGTCGACCCCGGCGGGCCCCGGATCGGCCTCGACCCCGGACTCGTCGGCGCCGGGCTCGTCGGCACCGGGCCCGTCGACGGCACGCTCCTCGGCGCCGCGGTCCTCGGCAGCCGCCTCGTCGCCGGCGCGCTCGGCCACCTGGACGTCCGGGCCGGTCGAGGCGCGCCCGACCACCGGGACGGCCTCGGTCGGCATCTCCTCGACGCGCGAGCCGTCGGCCGGGAACGGGCCCGACCCCTCGCCACCACGGCCCGCGGCGATCGCGGCGGCCTGCGGGTAGAGCCGCACGCCCTCCTGGGCGACGACCTGCTGGCCGCGCTCGTCGAGCAGGGCGTGCCGGCCGGTCGGGGCGTCGTCGGCGGGCGGAGTGGGGCCGACGCGGCGCGGGACGGCGGGTGACGGCTGGGCCGGGGTCGCCGTGGTGGGGGCCTCGCTGCGCGCCGGCAGCCGCCGGAAGAGGGCCGTGAGGATGAGGACCCACGAGATGACGGTCAGGAGCACCGTGAGGATGCCGATGACCACCGACACGGTCAGCGCCGTGTCGACCCCCGAGCCCAGGAACAGGGCCGGGACCAGGTTGACCGAGGCGCTGACGAGGATCGCGAGCAGCTGGAGGCCGAGGCCCCAGATCGCCGGCGTGGACACCTCGGGCAGCACACGGCGACGCTGCACGGCGATGACGAGGCCGATGAGGACGGCCACGCCCGCCGGCAGGAACGCGAAGGCGAAGCGCAGACCGGACTCGAGCATGCGTCGAACCTAACGAATGACGTACACCCGGGTGGACCCCTGGGCATCCGACGCCGGAGTTCCTGGTCCGAACGGATCACACCGGGGCGGCCGGTCGTCGGGGATCATGACCCCATGTCCCGCCCGAGCAGCAGCACGGCCGACGCGCTCGCCGACGTCGACTCCCTCGGCGGGTTCTTCGCCCTCGCCACCGGGCCGGCGCAGGGGGTCGACCCGTCGTGGCGTCCCCTGGCCGAGCTCCCCGGCGACGTCCTCGACACGCGCATCGACGCGATCGCCGAGCAGCTCGGCGGCATCCAGCGCCGGATCGCGGGCTCGCTGCTCGCCCTGTCGGTGTCGGCCCGGATGACGGCGCTGGTCCTCGGGGCGGCCGCCCTGCACGGCGTCGTCCCCCGCCTGCACGACCGGCTGCACTGGCGCCCCTGGTCGGGAGGACCGGCCCCGCTGTGGCTGCCCGAGCCCGAGCCGCTGGCGACCACCGATGCGGCCACCGCCGCGCAGGAGATCGACCGCAGCCTGCGGCCCATCCTGGAGAGCATCGGGGCCCTCGCCTCGGTGTCCGACCAGGTGCTCTGGGGCAACGTCGCCTCGTCGGTCGGGGGCGCGCTGCGGGTGCTGCTCACCGAACGCCCGCACGCCGGGCCCGGGGCCGGCGACTTCGCCACGGCCGTCGTCGGGAACCCTCCGCTGGCCGGTCTGGGGGAGTTCGTCCCGGCCCCGGAGCACCCCACGGGCATCCGGTTCGAGCGCCGCACCTGCTGCCTGTTCTACGGCGTCCCGGGCGGAGGGACCTGCGCCGACTGCGTGCTGGTCAGGTGAGCGGCGGCCAGGAGAGCAGCAGGTTCCCCGCGAGGATCAGCGAGATCACCCCGATCAGCCCGAAGATCGCGACGACGATGCCCGCCGGGACGCCCGTGAGCGCCTGGATCTGGTCGGCGTCGGAGGTCGGCGACGACCGCCGGGCCCGCTTGCGCTGCACCTCGACCACCGTCCGCAGGCCGCCGACGATGAGGAACCAGGTGACGAAGCAGGCGAAGAAGTACTGCGTGGTCGGGGAGCCGTAGGCGATGACCACCGTGACCACCGCCCCGGTCAGCACCACCGAGGCCACCCCGAAGACGTTGCGGATCAGCACGAGCGTGCCGAGCAGCACCATGATCGCGA
Source organism: Actinomycetospora atypica (assembly GCF_042653685.1). NCBI lineage: Bacteria > Bacillati > Actinomycetota > Actinomycetes > Pseudonocardiales > Pseudonocardiaceae > Actinomycetospora > Actinomycetospora atypica. Next base: position 84,602 of record NZ_JBHSIV010000008.1, read on the forward strand.
GGCCGAGCATCGTCGGGACCGCGTCCCCCGCGACGAGCGCCGCGGCCCCCAGCCCGAGCAGCGGCGGGGTGGCGTAGCCGGCGAAGGCGGTGGCCACCATGCCCGGACCGGTGGGTCGGCCCTTCGACACCGTGACCCCGGACGTGTCCGAGTGCAGCAGGATCCGGGTGAGCTGACGCCCCGACGCGATCGCGACGAGCGCGTGCCCGCCCTCGTGGGCGATCGTCACGACGCTGCGCGCGATCCGCCAGGTGGTGTCGAGGCCGACCACCAGCAGCGCGGCCAGGCCGGCGAGGACGACGAGCGCCACCTGGGTCTGGGCGGAGGTGAGGTCTCCCAGGGGTTCGATCACGATGCCGGTGACCGTAGCGTGGGCCCCGTGACGGCGAGCGCGGCGACGGGTGACGGCGGAGCCGCGGCGCTGCGGATGGGCACCCCGGCCGGTCGGTGGGTGCTGATCACCACGGTGCTGGGGTCGGGGCTCGCGCTGCTCGACTCGACGGTGGTCAACGTCGCGCTGGAGCGGATCGGGTCGGACTTCGGGGCGTCCTTCGCCGGCCTGCAGTGGACGGTGAACGCCTACACGCTGACCCTCGCCGGGTTCATCCTGCTCGGCGGCTCGCTGGGCGACCGGTTCGGGCGGCGCCGGATCTTCCTGATCGGCGTCGTGTGGTTCGCCGTGGCGTCGGCGCTGTGCGGGTTCGCCCCGTCGATCGAGGTGCTCGTCGCGTCCCGGGCGCTGCAGGGGATCGGAGGCGCCCTGCTCACCCCGGGCTCGCTGGCCCTGATCTCCGCGTCGTTCCACGGCACCGACCGGGCGGCGGCGATCGGGGCGTGGTCGGGGCTCGCGGGCGTCGCGGGGGCGGTCGGTCCGTTCATCGGCGGCTGGCTGGTGGAGTGGAACTGGCGGGCGGTGTTCCTGATCAACCTGCCGCTGGCCGCGGTGGTCCTGGTGGCCGCGGTCCGGCACGTGCCCGAGTCGCGCGACGACCGCGCCGTGCAGCACCTCGACGTCCCCGGGACCGTCCTCGCCCTGCTCGGGCTCGGGGCACTGACGTGGTCGCTCACCGAGGCCGGGTCCGCGGGGGCGTCGACCGCGGTCCTGACGACCGGTGCGGTCGGGCTGGCGGCGCTCGTCGCCTTCGCGCTCGTCGAACGGCGCTCGCGCTCCCCGCTGGTGCCGCCGGACCTGTTCGCCAACCCCCGCTTCACCGCGCTGAACATCGTGACGCTGCTGATGTACGCCGCGCTCGGGGTGCTGTTCGTGCTCCTGGTGCTCCAGCTGCAGGTGGTGGCGGGCTTCTCGCCGCTGGGCGCCGGGGTGTCGACGCTGCCGATCACCCTGGTCATGCTGCTGCTCTCGGCCCGCGCGGGACGCCTGGCGGCGCGGATCGGACCGCGGATCCCGATGACGGTCGGACTCGTGGTGGCCGCGGGCGGCATGCTCCTGCTGACCCGCATCGGGCCCGACGCGTCGTACTGGACCGAGGTGCTGCCCGCGGTCCTCCTGTTCGCGCTCGGCCTCTCGGCGACGGTCGCCCCGCTGACCGCGACCGTGCTCGACGCCGCGGACGACCGCCACGCCGGGGTCGCCTCCGGGGTGAACAACGCGGTGGCCCGCGCGGCCGGGCTGCTCTCCGTCGCGGTCATCCCGGCGGTCTCCGGGATCTCGGGCGCCGACTACACCGACCCGGTCTCCTTCTCCGCGGGCTACCACCGCGCCGTCGTCATCGCGGCCTGCCTGCTGCTGGGGGCGGCCGCGCTCACCCTCGGGCTGGTCCGCACCCCCGCGCGCCCGGAGACGGAGCATCCGCACTCGTGCGACGTCACCGGGCCGCGCCCGCACCCGCCCACGTGAGCGTCGACGACCTGATCGCCCGGATGTCGCCGCGGCTGCGGCCCGGGCGGTACCTCTTCTGCCGCCTTCCCGACGAGGCCCCGGTGCCGGCGGGCGCGGTCGTGACCGTCGCGGAGGACGAGGGGCGGACCGTCGTCGTGCCCGAGGCCGAGGTCCCGGAGGGCGCGCCCGCGGAGTACCCGTGCGCGTGGATCACCCTCGAGGTGCACTCGTCGCTGGACGCGGTGGGGTTCCTCGCCGCCGTGACGGGGGCGCTGGCCGGGGCGGGCCTGAGCGTGAACCCGGTGAGCGGGTTCCACCACGACCACCTGTTCGTGCCGTGGGAGCGCCGCGACGAGGCGATGACGGTGCTGCGTGACCTGGCCGCCGCACCCGCCAGGTGTCAGCAGTCGCGCGGCGGGGGAAGTCAGGGTTCGTGACCGATTCCGGAGCCACGCCCCCCACCGTCTTCGTCCTCTTCGGCGCCAGTGGCGACCTCGCGGCCCGGCTGGTCCTGCCCGCGTTCTACCGCCTCGCGCAGGAGGACCTCCTGCCCGCCGCGTGGCAGCTGATCGGCAGCGGTCGCCGCGAGCTCTCCGACGACGACTTCCGCGACCACGTGCGCTCGAAGCTCGACGAGTTCGGCCCCAAGCCCGAGGACGGGCCGTGGGAGGAGTTCTCGCAGCGGCTGCGCTTCGCGAGCAACGGCTTCTCCGTCGACGACCCGGGCGAGCTGGTCGACGCGGTGGCGCGGGCCGAGGAGGAGCTGGGCGACGGCGACCCCTCGTCGGTCCAGCGCGTGCACTACCTCGGCGTCCCGCCCACCGCCTTCGAGCCGACGACGAACGCCCTCGGCGCCCACGGGCTCGACGAGCGCTCCCGCATCGTCTTCGAGAAGCCGTTCGGCACGTCGCTGGAGAGCTTCCACTCGCTCGACGAGGTCGTGCACGACGTCTACGACGAGTCGGCGATCTACCGGATCGACCACTTCCTCGGCAAGGAGGCGACCCAGCAGCTCCGCGCGCTCCGCTTCGCCAACGGGCTGTTCGGCTCGAGCTGGGACCGCCACCACGTCGCGTCCGTGCAGATCGACGTCCCCGAGACCCTCGACGTCGCCGACCGCGCCGAGTTCTACGACGAGACCGGCGCCGTGCTCGACATGCTCGTCACCCACCTGTTCCAGGTGGCGGCCGAGGTGGCGATGGAGCCGCCGAAGAGCCTCGGGTCCGACGACGTCGCGCAGGCGCGCGCCGACGCGGTGAAGGCGTTCCGGCCCCTCGAGGCCGACGACGTGGTCCGCGGCCAGTTCGCCGGCTACCGCGACATCGACGACGTGCCCGACGACTCCGACACCGAGACCTTCGTGGCCGCCCGGATGTTCGTCGACACCGAGCGCTGGCGTGACGTCCCGTTCCTCATGCGGACCGGCAAGATGATGGCCGAGAGCCACCAGAAGGTCACCCTCGTCATGCGCGACCCCGACGACGGCCCGTACCACGCGAGCGGTACCTCGGGCACCGGCGCGGAGATCCCGGCCCGCGGCAACGTGCTCTGCTTCGACCTCTCCGGCGACGGGGCGCTCGCGCTGTCGATGAACATCGAGGTCCCGGGCAGCCAGTCGGCCCTCGAGACGCAGTGGACCCAGATCAACCTCCACGACGCCGGCGGCGACCCGCTTCCGCCGTACGTCCGGCTGATCCACGACATCCTCATCGGCGACCGCTCGCTGTTCACCCGGCCCGACGGCCTCGAGGAGGTCTGGCACGCGGCCGGCGCCGCCCTCGACGGGACGACGCCGGTGGAGTCCTACGAGCCCGGCTCGTGGGGCCCGGAGTCGGCGCTGCGCCTGGCCGACCCGGTGGGGTGGGCGCTGGGCTAGACCGCGCCCAGCACGAGATCGGCGTCCGCGTCGGTGTTGTAGAGGTGGAAGCCGACCCGGGTCGCCCCGGCCCGGGCGGCACACCGCACCCCGGCGTCGAGCAGCTTTTGCGGGTCGCCGGGGATCGAGACGATCGGGGACCCCGACGGCGGCAGGTCGAGCTCCCGGCGGACCCGGTCGGCCAGCCCCACCGTGTGGTCGCGGACGGCGGCGCGGTCGAGGCCGGCCAGCCACGGCAGGGCGACCGCCGCGCCGACGAACGAGGCCCACGCGGGGGAGACGTCGAGGCGGCGGGCCGTCGGGGCGAGGCGCAGCGGGAGCCCGTAGATCGCGCTCCAGCGGTCCCCGCCCGCGTACCAGCCCGCGGCGCTCGGCGTGATCCGCTCGAGCACGCGGTCGGAGAACGCGGCCCAGGCGCACCCGCGCGGGGAGAGCAGCCACTTGTAGCCGCCGGCCACCACCACGTCGGCGAAGGACAGGTCGGCCGGCAGCCAGCCGAGCGACTGGGTGGCGTCGAGGACGACGACGGCGTCGCTCGCCCGCAGGCCCTCGAGGTCGACCAGCGCCCCGTCGGCGGACTGGGCCACGGACACCGCGACGACCTCGTGCTCACCGGCGCGCTCGGCGATCGTCGCGAGCGGGACCTCGGTGACGACATGGCCACAGGCGGCGAACGGGAAGCTCACGCTGGTGAACTCGCCCTCCGCGACGAGCACCCGGGTGCCGGGCGGGAAGGACGCGGCCACCGGGGCGAGCAGGCCCGAGACCGTCGAGCCGATCGCCACGGCGCCCGCCGGGCAGCCGGTCAGGGCGGCGAAGGCCTCGCGGGTCCGGTCGACCGGGTCGTCCATGGCGGGGACGGCCACGGTGCCGCTCGCCCAGTCGTCGACCCAGCCGCGGACGGCGTCGACGACGTGGCGGGGCGGGACGCCGATCGAGGGTGTGTTCAGGTAGCCGGGGGCGACGTCGAAGTGCGCGCCGAACGCGGTGGTCACGGCCCCGGACGCTAGCCGCCGGACCGCGGGCGGTCGCCTGTCACGGGCGGGGAGGTGGCAGGGCCAGGGTCGCGAGGGCGTCGTCGGCCAGGGCCCGATGGGCGGGGGAGACCCTCCCGTCGTGGAGGTCCTGCACGAACTGGGCCTGGCACTCGACGTCCAGGTCGCGCCACCGCGTCGCTCCGGCGGCCCGCCAGTCGTAGGGCGCCGCGGAGGCCTGCGCGACGAGGGCGTCGACGACGTAGCGCGCCCCGCGGTCGCGGTACTGCCAGACGTGGACGGCCTCGTGGACCAGCACCCCGGGCGACGTGGCGCCCCTGAGGTAGATCGTGGTGCCGAGGGTGACGGGTCGTCGGCTGAGGTCGAGTACGCCGGCGCGGCCGGAGACGACCGTGATCGCGTCGAGGTCGAGCCCGCCCCGGAACACGGCGTCGAGCGTCGTCCGCTCGGTGGCCGTGAGTTCCCGACGAGAGTCGTGGAGGCGCGGGAGCCGCGCCGACGCGGTCGTCAGGAACCGGGCGGCGGCGATGACGGCGGTCCCGACGACGCCGGCGACCGTCGGCATCACGATCACCTCGTCTCTTCTGTCCGGATCGGGTATGAGGTGCCGATGAAGACACGCCGTCGGGCCCGGGGCCAGGCGCCCCGTCCGGGCAGCCCCGGTCAGATCATCGCCCTGGCGTTCGCGGCGGGCATCGCGGTGGGGTCGGGGCTCCTGCTGCTGCCGATGGCCACGGCGAACGTGCAGCCCGGCGCGAGTGCGCTGGACAGCGTCTTCACCGCGACCTCCGCCCTGTGCGTCACGGGCCTCGTCGTCGTGGACACCGCGACCCACTGGTCGACCTTCGGTCACGTCGTGATCCTCGGGCTCATGCAGGTGGGCGGCCTGGGCATCATGACCGTGGCGTCCCTGCTGGTGGTGCTGGTCTCGCGCCGGCTGGGGCTGCGGGCCCGGCTGGTGGCGCAGGCGCAGTCGGGCAACCTGGACGCGAGCGACGTCCGCCGGGTGCTGCGCAACGTCGTGCTGTTCAGCGTGGTGGGGGAGGCGGTGACGGCGGCGCTGCTGGCGGGGCGGCTCGCCCTCGGCTACGGCGCCCCGGTGGGGGAGGCGCTGTGGGAGGGCGTGTTCCTCTCGGTCTCGGCGTTCAACAACGCCGGGTTCGTGCTGCGCACCGAGGGGATGGCGGGCTTCGTCGGGGACCCGTGGATGCTCGTGCCGGTCGCGCTGGCCGTCGTGGTGGGCGGCCTGGGCTTCCCCGTCATCTTCGAGCTGGTGAAGTCGTGGCGGCCCCGGTCCTGGTCGACGACCACCCGGATCACCGTGATCACCTCGCTGGGGCTGCTGGTCATCGGCACCGCGCTGCTGACCGCCCTCGAGTACGGCAACCCGGCGACGCTGGGGCCGATGGGTGTCGGCGGGAAGCTCCTGACGGGCTTCTTCTCGGCCGTCATGCCGCGCAGCGGCGGCTTCAACGTCGTCGACGTGGGCCGCATGACGCCGGAGACGTGGCTGGCGACCGACGTGCTGATGTTCATCGGCGGCGGGAGCGCCAGCACCGCCGGGGGCATCAAGGTGACCACGTTCGGCCTGCTGGCCGTGGTGCTGTGGGCCGAGATGCGCGGCGAGCCCGACGTGGACGTCGGCCGGCGCCGCATCCCGGTGTCGAACCAGCGCCAGGCCCTCGCCGTGGCCCTGCTGGGCGTGGGGCTCGCGATGGCGTCGACCTTCGCGCTGCTCGGTCTCTCCGACGAGGACCTCGACCGCGTGATCTTCGAGGTCCTCTCCGCCCTCGGCACGGTCGGGCTCTCCACCGGCATCACCGCGAACCTGCCGCCCGCGGGGCAGATGCTGCTGATCCTGCTGATGTTCGTGGGCCGGCTCGGACCGCTGGCGCTGGCTTCCGCGCTGGCGCTGCGCGGCCGGCCCCGTCACTATCGACGCCCCGAGGAGAGGACGATCATTGGGTGACACCGGCCATGAGCCCGTGGTGGTGATCGGCCTCGGACGCTTCGGGTCCGCCCTGGCCGTCGCGCTCGAGGAGCAGGGCACCGAGGTGCTGGCGATCGACAACTCCGACAAGCGGGTCCAGGGCCTGTCGGCCCGGCTGACCCAGGCGGTCACGGCCGACTGCACCGACATCGAGGCGCTCCAGCAGCTCGGCGTGGGCGAGTTCCACCGGGCCGTCGTCGCCATCGGCGACCACCTCGAGGACAGCATCCTGGTGACCTCGCTGCTCGTCGACCTCGGCGTCCCCGACATCTGGGCCAAGGCCACCAGCACCCACCACGGGAAGATCCTCGAGCGCCTCGGCGCCCACCACGTGGTGTTCCCCGAGAAGGACATGGGCCAGCGGGTGGCCCACCTCGTCTCGGGCAACGTGCTCGACTACCTCCAGGTCGACCGCGACTTCGCCCTGGCCAAGCTCCGCCCGCCGAAGGAGATCCTCGGCGTCCCCCTCGCGGAGTCGACGATCCGCAGCAAGCACGGCGTCACGGTCGTCGCGGTGAAGAAGGGCGACGGTCCGTTCACCTACGCGACGAACGAGACCGTCGTGGAGCGTGGGGACGTCATCCTCGCCGTCGGCCCCAACGCCGACATCGAGCACCTCGTCGACGACTGACGTCCCGGGCTCACTCCGCCGGGGCGAGCACCCGGCCGCCGACGCGCACCGACTCCTGCACGTAGACCGACCCGTCCTCGACGGTGACGGTGTGGGTCATGACCGGCTTCTTCGCCGGCGGGCCGCTGGGCTGACCGGTGCGCAGGTCGAAGCACGCCGCGTGCAGCGGGCACTCGACCGCGCAGCCCTCGATCCAGCCGTCCGACAGCGACGCGTCCTGGTGCGTGCAGGTGTCGTCGATGGCGTAGAGCTCGCCCTCGACGTTGAACACCGCGATCGCCACCGTGCCCTCGACCCGCGCCGACTCCCCGTCCGGGATGTCCGCCAACTCGCCGACGTAGATCATGCTGACTCCTGTTGCGTACTACGCGCCCTGTCTTGCTATCCGCAACGACAGCGTGACTGTCCACGAGTTCCTCGTCAAGCGGTGCACGCCGTGTTAACGCGCCCGACTCTTGCCACCGCTTCCCGCTATTGGTATGCCACTGATATGTCAGAGCAGCCCACCGAGGGGCCGTGACCCGGGTGCCACACTGCTCGGGTCGCGACCCCGCCGTTCGGCCGCGGGCTCGGGGGTGAGGGCATGACGGACCGGGCGCAGCCGTGGCGTCGGCGCGGGGCGCCGCCCGCGATCGAGGGCGAGCACACGCTGCGGCGCGCGGCCGCCGCCGCGGCGATCGGGAACGTCGCCGAGTGGTACGACTTCGGGCTCTACTCCTACCTCGCCGGGGCCGTGCTCAGCCGGGTCTTCTTCCCCGACGCCGGCCCGTGGGCGGCCGTCTACACGCTGGGGGCCTTCGCCGCAGCCTTCGTCATGCGCCCGCTCGGCGGGTTCGTCTTCGGGCCGCTGGGGGACCGGATCGGGCGGACGAAGGTCCTGTCCGTGACGGTCGTGCTGATGGCGGCCGCGACGCTGATGCTGGGGCTGGTGCCGAGCCACGGCGCCATCGGGATCGCCGCCCCGATCCTGGTGCTGGCGATCCGGATGCTCCAGGGGTTCTCCGCCGGCGGCGAGTACACCGGCGCCCTGACCCTCATCGCCGAGTACGCCCCCGACCGGCGCCGCGGCTTCTTCGGCAGCTGGCTGGAGTTCGGCACCCTGACCGGCTACACGCTGGGGGCGGGGGCCAGCGCCCTGGTCATCGCCGTCCTTCCCGACGACGCCCTGCTCGCCTGGGGCTGGCGCCTGCCCTTCATGCTCGCCCTGCCGCTGGGGATCACCGGCATCTACCTGCGGCTGCGCCTCGAGGACACCCCGGCGTTCCGCCAGCTCATGGAGCGGTCGCCGGCCCTGTCGACGATGCCGCTGCGGCGCGCCCTGCGCATCGTCCTGGTCCGCTACCGCCGCGGCGTGGTGGTCGCCGGCGGGCTCGTCGTGGCCTGGAACGTGGCGAACTACGTGATGACGAGCTACGTCCCGACCTATCTGACCAGCACCCTCGTCGAGTACGGGGAGGCCGGCACGGGGACCGCGGTCTCGACGCTCCTGCAGGTGGTCGTGATGCTCTCGATGCTCGCCGTGATCACCAGCCTGGGTCGCCTGTCCGACCGCGTCGGGCGGCGCCCGGTCCTCATGACCGGGAGCATCGCCCTCATCGTGTTCGGGCTGCCCTCGGTGTGGCTGCTGCGCCAGGGCATCGTCGGGCAGCTCGGCGGGCTGATGCTCATGGGCGCCGCGCTGGTCTGCTTCGCGGCGGTCGCGCCCTCGACGCTGCCCGCGGTGTTCCCCACGCTGGTGCGCTACGGCGGGCTGGCCCTGACCTTCAACGTCGCGGTGTCGGTGTTCGCGGGCACCGCGCCGACCGCGATCGCCGCGGCCACCACGGCCACGGGGAACCTCGACTGGGCCGGGTACGCGCTGGTCGCGGCCGGTGTCGTCGGGGTGGTCAGCGTGTGGTTCCTGGAGGAGAGCGCGGGCCGGCCCCTGGCCGGGGCCGCCCCGCTCGCCTCGAGCGCCGAGCTGCCCCCGCCGGAGCGCTCGCCCGACGGGGTCTACCTGGAGCACCCCCGGCCCTGAGCGGGCCGGGCCGGGGGGCGGGCCGGGGGTCGGCTCAGGCGCTCCGGCCGGGCCGGGGGAGCTCGCTGCGGCGCAGCCGGGCGAACATCTTCGGCTCGGCCATCGCGAACAGCCCGGTGGTCGTGCCGGCCGCGTCGGTGTACCGGGCGACGAACCGGCGGTCGGCCACGGCGCCGTGGACGACCTCGACGTCGTCGTCGCGCGAGGGGTGGCCCGCGAGCTGGAGCATCCGCCCGTACTGCTCGGACCAGACGTAGCCGGTCGGTGCGACGGTGGTCGTCGTCGTGCCCGCGAGCAGGTTGCCCGCCGCCACGGCGGCCTGCTCCCCGGCGCTGGTCCAGTGCTCGTGGCGGTGGGACACCGCGCCGCGGGTCCAGCGGGCCACGTCGCCGACGGCCACCACGGTGGGGACGTCGGTGACCATCCCGGCGTCGGTGACGACGCCGTTGTCGACCTTCAGGCCGGAGCCCTCCAGCCACGCGGTGTTCGGGACGATCCCCACGCCCACCAGGACGACGTCCGCGGGCAGGGTGCGCCCGTCCCCGAGCTCCACCCCGGTGACCCGACGGCCGGTGGCGGTCGAGGAGGTGGCGAGCCCGGCCACGGCCGTGCCCGCGTGCAGCGTCGTGCCGTGCTCGGCGTGCAGGTCGACGCAGGTGCGGGCGATCGTCGCCCCGAGCGCGGGGGCGAGGGGGAGCTCGAGACCGTCGAGCACGGTGACCTCCAGGCCCAGCGCCCGGCAGGTGGACGCGACCTCGGCGCCGATGAACCCCGCGCCGATGATCACCACCCGCGGGTTCCGGCCCAGGTCCTCGCGCAGGGCGCGGGCGTCGTCGAGCGTGCGCAGGGTGTGCACGCCCTCGATCCCCCCGGTCCCGGGCAGGCGGCGGGCGGTGCCGCCGGTGGCGACGACGACCCCGTCGGCCGGGACCGCGGCGCCGCCGGCGAGCACGACCTGGCCGCCCGCGGCGTCGAGCGACTCCGCGCGGGTGCCCGGACGGAGGTCCAGGTCGAGGTCGGCGAGGTCGTCGTCGTCGAGCAGCGCGAGGTCGGCCTCGTCCTGGCGGCCCTCGAGGAACGCCTTCGACAGCGGGGGCCGGTCGTAGGGGCGGTGGTCCTCCTCGCCGAGCAGCACCAGGCGGCCCCCGAAGCCCGCCGTGCGCAGGGCCTGGGCGGAGCGGACGCCGGCCAGCGACCCGCCCACGATCACGATGGTCTTCACGGGGTCTCCTCGACACGCACGTCGGTGGCGGGAGGAGCGGCCTCCCGGGGCGGCGGGGGAGGGCCCCCGCGGAGTCGGACGGATCCGGCAGGTCGAGCCATGGGCTCGCTCCTCGTCTCGCTGCGGGGGCCGCGCGGGCGGGTGGGCGACGACGCGCGACGTTGCGACAGGCGCACAGGGGCTGCTTCATGCGCAACACGAACCGTGAAAGACGGCGGTCGGCTTGTCAAGGGGCGCACGCGGGAGCCCGCCGGGCGCAGCCCGACGGATCTCACCGCCGCGACGCCCGCCCAGCTCTTGACAGGGGTCGGGCCGGTCGGGGAGCGTCTTCGTTGCGTAATGAGAGCACAGTTGCTTCATTCGCAACATACTCAGCAGTAGCGGGACGCGAACCGTTCCGCGAGCCCGGCGCCCGACCCGTCGGCCCGACCGACGACGCGCCATCCCGAGGAGCCCGGATCATGACCACAGGCGAGTCCGTCCCCCCGATCTCCGGGACGCAGCGCCCGGCGAGCCTGCGGGAGACGCTCCCGGGGCGGTACTACACCGACCCGGCGATCTTCGCGGCCGAGCAGGAGCGGATCTTCGAGACCGGCTGGTTCTGCGCGGTGCTCGCCACCGACATCCCGACGGCCGGCGCCTTCGAGACCGTCCAGGTGGGGCGCGAGAGCGTGATCGTCTCCCGGGGGCGCGACGGCGCGGTGAACGCCTACCTCAACGTCTGCCGGCACCGGGGCGCGCGCCTGTGCACCGAGGAGAAGGGCTCGGTCCGCCGGTCCTTCCAGTGCCCCTACCACGCCTGGACCTACGGCCTCGACGGCAAGCTCATCACCGCGCCCAACCTCGGGGACATGCCCGACGTCGACCGCGTCGAGTACGGCCTGAACCGGGTCGCGGTCCGCGAGTGGCTGGGCTACGTGTGGCTCTGCCTGGCCGAGGAGCCGCCCTCGTTCGACGACACGGTGGTCGCCGACGTCGCCGCGCGCCTGGGCTCGCCCGACGCGATCGTCGGCTACCAGGTCGCCGACCTGAAGCTGGGCCGGCGGATCGAGTACGACGTGGCGGCGAACTGGAAGCAGATCGTCGAGAACTTCATGGAGTGCTACCACTGCGCGACGATCCACCCCGAGCTGACCGAGGTGCTCCCGGAGTTCGCCAACGGCTTCGCCGCGCAGTACTTCGTCGGGCACGGGGCGGAGTTCGGCGACGAGGTCCGCGGGTTCACCGTCGACGGGTCCGAGGGGCTCGAGCGCCTCCCCGGGATCGCCGAGGACCAGGACCGCCGCTACTACGCGATCACCGTCCGCCCGCAGGTGTTCATCAACCTCGTGCCCGACCACGTGGTCTTCCACCGCATGTTCCCCCTGGGGCCCGACCGCACCGTCGTGCGCTGCGACTGGCTCTACCTCCCCGGCGTCGTCGACTCCGGCGCCGACATCGACCGCTCGGTCGAGCTGTTCCACCGGGTCAACCAGCAGGACTTCGACGCCTGCGAGCGCTGCCAGCTCTCGATGGGCTCGCGGTCCTACGCCCGCGGCGGCGTGCTGGTGCCCAGCGAGCACCACATCGGCGAGTTCCACGACTGGGTGCGCGAGCGCGTCGAGCAGCACCCGACGCACACGGCGCCCACCGCGGCGCCCGTCGTCCCGGCCCCCGTCGAGAGCACGCCCGAGGAGCACCCCGTGACCGCCGCCGCAGACGACCCCGCGACGCCCCGGACCGACGAGTCCGCGCGGTACGACGAGGCCTTCCGCGTCGCCGACGAGCTGGCCGTGCACGGCAGCACCTGCGTCTGCCCCCGCTGCGCCGGCCGGCTGCCGTTCCTGCTGCGCGACCTGGCCGGCGCCATGGACGCCGACGCGTCCTCCTCGCCCGGCGCCTGAGCCCACCGGCTCCCGCCTCTACGGTGGCGACCGGCGTCGACCCCGCCGTCGTCCCCGCCTCCCAGCACGTCCCACGTCCACAGCAGTCGCGGACCGGGCCGTGCCCGACCGTCAGGTGAACCTCCGAGCATGTCCGTCCCCAGCGAGAACCCGACCGGCGCCGGCAAGGTCGGCTCGGTCCAGTCGGTCGACCGCGCGATCACCATCCTCGAGCTCGTCGCGCAGCGGGGGGACGTGGGGATCACCGAGATCGCCGACGAGCTCGGGGTCCACAAGTCGACGGCGTCGCGGCTGGTCACGGCGCTGCAGCGTCGGCAGCTGCTCGAGCAGCGCGGTGAGCGCGGCAAGTACGCCCTGAGCTTCGGGTTGGTCCGCCTCGCGGCCGCGGCCACCGGCCGCCTCGACGTCGCCCGGCTCGGTCAGCCCGTCTGCCAGCGCCTCGCCGAGAGCCTGGGGGAGACCGTCAACCTCGCGGTCAGCGACGGCGAGGTCGGCATCACCGTGGCGCAGGAGTACGGCACGGCCTCGATCATCTCCGAGAACTGGGTGGGGCGGCGGACACCGCTGCACGCCAGCTCGGCGGGCAAGGTCCTGCTGGCCTGGATGGACCCCGACGAGCGCCGGCGCCTGCTGCGCCGCCGGCTCGAGCGGTTCACCGAGGACACGATCACCGGGGTGCCGGAGCTGCGCGTCGAGCTGGCCCGCGTGCTCGACGAGGGCTACGCCCGCTCCTTCGAGGAGCTGGAGGTGGGCATGCACGCCGTGGCCGTCCCGGTGTTCTCCGCCGACGGCACCGTGGGCTCGGCCCTGAGCGCCACCGGCCCCGCCTACCGGCTCCCGCGCCGGCGGGCGCGGGCGATCGTCGGCGAGCTCAAGGAGGGCGCGGCCGAGCTCTCGGCCAAGATGGGCTACCCCGGGCCCTGACGGGGCCCGGGGGTCCGGTCAGCGGAAGACGACCGTGCTGTGCCCGTGGAGCAGGACCCGGTGCTGGCAGTGCCAGCGCACGGCGCGCGACAGGGCGAGCGCCTCGGCGTCGCGCCCGATCATCTGCAGGGCGTGCGGCGCGTGGGTGTGGTCGATCCGGATCACCTCCTGCTCGATGATCGGCCCCTCGTCGAGGTCCGCGGTGACGTAGTGCGCGGTCGCGCCGACGAACTTGACCCCGCGGTCGTAGGCCTGGTGGTAGGGCTTAGCGCCCTTGAAGCCGGGCAGGAACGAGTGGTGGATGTTGATCGCGCGCCCGCGCAGCGCGCTGCAGGTCCGGTCGGAGAGGATCTGCATGTAGCGGGCCAGGACGACGAGCTCGGCGTCGACCTCGTCGATGACGCCCATGAGCGCGGCCTCGGCCTCGTCCTTCGTCGTGGGGGTCACCGGGAGGTGGAAGAAGGGCAGGCCGGCGGCCTCGGCCATGGGACGCAGGGTCTCGTGGTTGGACACCACGCCCACGAGCTCGGCGCCGAGGCCGCCCGAGCGCCAGCGGAAGATCAGGTCGTTGAGGCAGTGGCCCAGCGTCGAGACCATGACGAGCACCCGCACGTCGCGCACGGGGTGGAACTCGTAGTCCATGTCGAAGGCGGCGGCGACCTCGTCGAACCCCTCGGCGATGTCCCCGGGGTCGACGCCGTCCGGCGCCGCGATCTCGGTGCGCATGAACAGCCGGTGGCGGGCCGCGTCGTCGAACTGCTGGTGCTCGACGATGTCGCAGCCGCGGGCGGCGAGATGGCGGCTGACCGCGTGGACGATGCCCGAGCGGTTCGGGCAGCTCAGGGTCAGGGTCGACGATCCGGTCACGGGGTGCTCCTCAGCGGCCGACGGTGCGGCGTTCGGGGGTTCAGCATTCGACGATGTTCAGGGCGAGGCCGCCGCGGGCGGTCTCCTTGTACTTGACCGACATGTCGGCCCCGGTCTCGCGCATGGTCTTGATCGCCTTGTCCAGCGAGACGTGGTGGGTGCCGTCGCCGCGGACGGCGATGCGCGCGGCGGTGATGGCCTTGACCGCGCCGACGGCGTTGCGCTCGATGCACGGGATCTGGACGAGGCCGCCGACCGGGTCGCAGGTCAGGCCCAGGTTGTGCTCGATGCCGATCTCGGCGGCGTTCTCGACCTGCTCGGGGGTGCCGCCGAGGAGCTCGGCGAGCCCGGCGGCGGCCATGGAGCACGCCGAGCCGACCTCGCCCTGGCACCCGACCTCGGCGCCGGAGATCGAGGCGTTCTGCTTGAACAGCATTCCGACCGCACCCGCGGTGAGCAGGAAGCGGACGACGTCGTCGTCGGAGAAGCCGGGCACCACGAGCGCGGCGTAGTGCAGGACCGCGGGGACGATGCCGGCGGCGCCGTTGGTGGGCGCGGTGACCACCCGGCCGCCGGCGGCGTTCTCCTCGTTGACCGCCAGCGCCCAGAGGGCGACGTGGTCCATGGCGTCGGTGGCGCCGCGGGCGGCGGTGTCCTCGGCGAGGCGCGTGCGCATGGCGGCGGCGCGGCGGCGCACCCGCAGGCCGCCCGGGAGCACGCCGGTGGTGTCCGCCCCGCGCTCGACGCACTCCCGCATGACCGCCCAGAGGTGCAGCAGGCGGGCCCGGGTCTCCTGCTCGGGGCGCCAGGTGGCCTCGTTGGCCAGGACGACGTCGCTGATGCGGGGACCGGCCGCGCGGGCGATGCGCACCAGCTCGTCCCCGGTGGCGAACGGGTGCGGGACCGGCACGTCCTCCTCGCGCAGCACCGGCCGGCCGGTCTCGTCCTCGTCGAGCACGAACCCGCCGCCGACCGAGTAGTACTCCCGGCGCTCGACGACGTCCCCCGCGGCGTCGCGGGCGGTGAACACCATGCCGTTGCTGTGGAAGGGGAGGCTCTGCGTGCGGTGCAGGACGACGTCGTCGTCCGGGGAGAACCGCACGGTGTGCTTGCCGGCGAGCAGGAGCGCGCCGGTGGCCCGGACCTCGGCGACGACGGGCCCCGTGGTGGTGGGGTCGACCAGGTGCGGCTGCTCCCCGCCGAGGCCCAGCACCACGGCCGGCACGCTGCCGTGCCCGTGGCCGGTGGCGCCGAGCGAGCCGAAGAGCTCGCAGCGCACGGAGTCGACGCGGTGCAGGACCCCGGAGTCGCGCAGGCGGGCGGAGAACAGGAAGGCCGCACGCATGGGTCCCACGGTGTGGGAGCTGGACGGCCCGATCCCGATCTTGAACAGGTCGAACACCGAGATGGTCATGGAACCCCCGAGCGCTCCGGGTCCGGACTCGACGCGGCAGCGTGCGAGGCAGTTAATATATCAGTCGTGACCACGATGCAGAAGACTGCGCGAGTAGCAGGTACGCTCCGTCCCGTGACCGTTCTTCCGCAGGAGCAGACCTCCCGGGGCCCCCTGTCGCTCTCCGAGCGCGCCTACACGGCCATCCAGGACAAGCTGATCATGTTGGACATCCCGCCCATGGCGCCGATCGACGAGGTCGCCCTGGTGGAGTCGCTGCAGGTCGGCCGGACCCCGGTCCGCGAGGCGCTCAAGCGCCTCGAGGTCGACCGGCTGGTCGTGTCCTACTCCCGGCGCGGCACCTTCGCCACGGCGGTCGACATCACCGACCTCGCCTACATCTCCGAGATCCGGGTCCAGCTCGAGCCCCTGGCCGCCCGGCGCGCCGCGGAGGGCGCCGGCCCGGCCGTCCGGGCCGAGCTGAACGAGCTGGCCGACGCCACGGAGGCGCTCGACGTGCCCGCGCTGACCCGCGACGAGCTCATGCGCTGGGACCTGCGCGTGCACCGGTCGGTCTACCGCGCGGCGGCCAACCCGCACCTCGAGGACACCCTGGTGCGCTACGACAACCTCGCCACCCGCATCTTCTGCCTGTTCCTCGACCGGATGCACGACTTCGTGTCCCACGTCGAGGAGCACGCCGGCCTGCTGCGCACCATCGCCGAGGGCGACGGCGACGGCGCGGCCCGCAAGGCCCGCCAGCACGTCGTCGGGTTCGAGAAGGCCGTCCGCGCGGTCATCTGACCCGGGCCCGGCCGGCACGGGGCTCATCGCACGATCTGCTCCCGCACGGCGGCGGTGACCTTCGCGGCGCGCAGGACGAGGTCGTCGACGGGGTCGAGGGCGTCGAGCAGCTCCTCGCGCACCGCGGGCTCGGTGATCCCGGCGAGGGTCAGCTCGACCTCCACCCGGGCCGTGCCCGCGGCGGCGCGCAGAGCCTCGGCGGCGGCCGCGAGGCCCCCGAGCACGGCGCTGTCCCCGACCGTGCGGAGCGCCTCGGCCTCCGCGAGGGTCCGGTCGGCCACGTCGATCACCGCGGTCGCGACGTGGCCGGCCCCGGTGAGCGCTCCCGCGACGGCCTCGGACCGGGCGTCCTGCTCGGCCTCGGTGGTCATCGGCAGGGCCCGGGCGCGGGCGACGTCGTCCGACGCCCGCTCGTCGGCCTCGGCCAGCTCCAGGGCGAGCTCGCGCAGCCCGTCGCAGGTGTCCCGGGCCCGGGCGACTACGTCGGTGTCGCCGGCCCGGTCGCTGCGGCGCGCGACCATCGCCACCAGGGCCGCCCCCCGGGCGGCGCTCAGCGCCGCCCCGGGGCCGCCGGACGGCGTCGCCGCCCCGGTGGCGAGGTCCTCCAGGAACCGCTCGATGGTCTCGCTGCGCACGCGACGCCTTTCGTGGGGAGGCCGGCTCACCGTCGGATGCGGGTCATCCCGGGGTCGACCAGCGGCTCGCTCGCGACGGTGGCGCGCACGGGCGCCCCGAAGTACTCGATCTCCACGGCGGTGCCGGGCTCGAGGCCCGCGGGCAGCCACGCGTAGGCGATCGGGCGGCCGATCGTGTGGCCGAACGCGGCGGAGGTGACGTAGCCCGCGGGCCGCCCGTCGACGAGGACGGGCTCCTGGCCGAGCACGACGCTGCGGCCGTCGTCGACGGTGAGGCAGGTCAGCGAGCGCCGGGGCGTGCCGGCCCGCTCGAGGGCCTCGCGGCCCACGAAGTCGCCCTTGGTCTGCGGGCGGACGGCGAAGCCGAGGCCGGCCTCGGCGGGGGTGTGCTCGCTGGTCATGTCGGTGCCCCAGCTGCGGTAGCCCTTCTCCAGGCGCAGGCTGTTGAACGCGGCGCGCCCGGCGGCGACGACGCCGAGCGGCTGCCCGGCCGCCCACAGCACGTCCCAGAGCCGCCGGCCGTGCTCGGCGCTGGTGTAGATCTCCCAGCCGAGCTCGCCGACGTAGGACAGCCGCATCGCGGTGACCGGGATGCCCGCGATCTCGGCGTGGGTGGACCGGAAGTACTTGAGCCCCTCGTGGGAGAGGTCGGCCGGGGTCAGGGGCTGGACGAGGTCGCGGGCCAGCGGGCCCCAGACCCCGATGCAGCACGTGCCGCCGGTGACGTCGCGGACGGACACCCCGGGGTACTCCCGGGCCGCCCGCTCCAGGTGGTCGACGTCGAGCCGGCCGTTGGCGCCGACCTGGAAGAGCTCGGGGCCCAGCCGCGCCACGGTGAGGTCGCTGCGGACGCCGCCGGCGTCGTCGAGGGCCAGGGTGTAGGTCACCGACCCGACCGACTTGTCCATCTTCCCGGTGGTCAGCCGGTCGAGCATCTCGACCGACCCGGGCCCGCTGACCTCGATGCGGGTCAGCGGGGTCATGTCGTACATCGCGACCGCGGTGCGGGTCTTCCAGGCCTCGACGGCGGCGACGGGGGAGTGGAACATCCCGGCCCAGGGGTCGCGGGCCGGCGGCTGCCACTCGGGGGGCAGCTCGGCGACCAGGGGGGCGTTGGCCTCGAACCAGTGCGGGCGCTCCCAGCCGTGGGCCTCGAGGAAGACCGCGCCGAGCTCCTCCTGCCGCCCGTGGAACGGGCTGGTGCGCACGCCGCGCGGGGACAGGCGCGGCTGCAGCGGGTGCACGATGTCGTAGATCTCGACGAAGTTCTGCTGCGAGGTCTCCGAGACGTAGGAGTCCGCGGTCTGGAACTCGTCGAAGCGCGCGACCGAGCAGCCGTGCAGGTCGATCTCGCTGCGGCCCTCGGTGAGCAGCTGGGCCACGCTGCGGGCGACGCCGGCGGAGTGGGTGACCCACACGGCCTCGGCGATCCAGAACCCGGCGACGTCGGGCGACTCGCCGATGAGCGGCCCGCCGTCGGGGGTGAAGGAGAAGATGCCGTTGAACCCGGTGTCGACCTTGGTGTCGCGCAGCGAGGGCAGCAGCACCTGGCTCTGCTCCCAGGAGGGCGCGAAGTCCTCCTCGGTGAACGGCAGCATCGAGGGCTGCCGGGCGGCGCTCATCTCGCGGTCGTCGACGTCGGGCAGCTCGTCGAGCGAGACGGGCATCGGCCGGTGGGCGTAGGAGCCGATGCCGATGCGGTCGTTGTGCTCGCGGTAGTAGAGGTCCTGGTCCTGGTGGCGCAGGATCGGCAGCCGCGCCTCGACGTGCTCGTCGTTGCGGCCGACGAGCTGGGGCACCTGCCCGGTGAACACGTACTGGTGGGCCAGGGGCAGCAGCGGGACCCGCATCCCCACCATGTCGCCGATGGCCCGGCCCCAGAACCCCGCGCAGGAGACGACGACGTCGGCGGGGACCTCGCCCTGGTCGGTCTGCACCCCGGTGACCCGGCCACCCTGCTGGGCGATGCCGGTGACGCGGGTCGAGCCGCGGAAGACGGCGCCGCGCGACTCGGCGCGGCGCATCAGGGCGCTGACCGCCCGCGCGGCCTTGGCCAGTCCGTCGGTGGGGGTGTGGAGCCCGCCGAGCACGTGGGCGGGGTCGAGGAGCGGGTGCAGGCGCAGGCACTCGTCGACGTCGACGACCTCGGCGGGGATGCCCCGCGAGGTGGCCCAGCCCTGCTTGCGGTGCAGGTCGGCGAGGCGGGCCGGGGTGGTCGCGACCTCGAGCCCGCCGACCTGGTTGAAGCACCAGGAGCCGTCGCCGCCGCCGAGGACGTCGCCCAGGCCGAGGAACTTGTCCACGGTGTAGGAGGCGAATGCGCTCATCGTCCGGGAGGCGTTGGTCTGGAAGACCAGCCCGGGGGCGTGCGAGGTCGACCCGCCGGTCAGGGGCAGCGGCCCCTGGTCGAGGACGGTGACGTCGGTCCAGCCGCGTTCGGTGAGCTCGTCGGCGAGGTTGGCGCCGACGATCCCGGCCCCGATGACGACGACGCGGGGGGTGGTGCTCATGACGTCTCTTTTCGACAGTGACGGGCGGGTCGGTCAGGGGTGGGAAGGACGGAGTTCCTGGGCGGCGTCGACGAGCCAGTCGACGACGTAGCCGGCCATGGAGCTGCGGACGGACAGCGCCAGGTCGTCGTCGCCGTGCGCGACGAGCAGCACCGGGGCCTGACCCAGCAGGGTCTGGGCGCAGCGGCCGCGCCCGAACGACGCGGGCCGCAGGTCGATCGCGCAGCCGGAGGCGAGCAGCTCGCGGGCCGCGGGTCCCAGCAGCCGCACCGTGGTGCGCTGGGCGGAGACGTCGACGGCCATCCCGGCGTGGGCCGCGGCGGCCTCGTCGACGTGGAACTCCCAGTCCTCCGGGCGGGCGGCGGTGTGGGTGAGCAGCCACTCGTCGGGGCCCAGTCGGAGCGCCTGCCCGCCGGGCAGCTCGGTCCAGGTGTCGGCGGCGCTCGGCAGGGGACCGCCCACCACCTCGGCGACGGCGGCGGGACCCCCGCCGGCCGGGTCGACCCGCAGGTCGACGGCGGCGGCCGGGTCCTCGAGCTCGAGGCGCAGCGCGGGGGCGAGCTCGTCGCCCAGCGCGTCGAGCTCCTCCCGGCGGTGCTCGAGCGGGTGGCGTCGGGTCAGGGTCTCAGCCGTCACGACGGGCTCCTTCGGGGTCGACCAGGACGGTCTCGCCGACGCGGGCGGCGACGAGCCGGTCGCCGACCGGGACGTGGACGACCTCGCCGATGCGGTCGCGGCCGCCCTTGACCAGGGCGAGCGCGAACGGCCGGGCGAGCGCGGCGCTGTGGTAGCTGGAGGTGACGTGCCCGAGCATCGGGACCGGGGCGCCCGGCAGCCGGCCGTCCTCGCAGTAGTGCACGATCTGCGATCCCTCGGGCAGCTTCGTGGCCTCGTCGGTGGGCAGCAGCGACACCAGGTGCTTGCGCATCGGGTCCTGGTTCTGCGGCCGGGCGAACGAGCGGCGCCCGACGAAGTCGGGCTTCTTCTTCGACACCGCCCAGCTCATCCCCAGGTCGTGGGGCGAGACGGTGCCGTCGGTGTCCTGCCCGATGATCGGGTAGCCCTTCTCGGCGCGCAGGACGTGCATGGTCTCGGTGCCGTAGGGCGTCATGCCGTGGGCCTGCCCGGCCTCGATCAGCCGGGCCCACAGGGCGGGGGCGTACCAGGAGCTGACGCTCACCTCGAAGGCGAGCTCCCCGGAGAACGAGATCCGGGCGAGGCGCACCGGGACGCCGTCGAGGACGGTGTCCTGCCACGTCATGAACCCGAAGGCGTCGTTGGAGACGTCGAGGTCGGCGAAGACCGCGCCGACGACGTCGCGGGAGCGGGGCCCGGCGACCGCGAAGATCGACCACTGCTCGGTCACCGAGGTCAAGCGCACCCGCAGCTCCGGCCACTCGGTCTGCAGCCACTCCTCCATCCAGTCGAGGACGGTCGCGGCGTTGCCGGTGGTCGTCGTGACGAGGAACCGGTCCGGTGCGAGGCGCAGGACGGTGCCGTCGTCGAAGACCATGCCGTCGTTGCCGCACATGACGCCGTAGCGCACGCGCCCGACCTTCAGGCTGCTCATGAGGTTGGTGTAGAGCCGGTCGAGCAGGACCTCGGCGTCCGGGCCGCGGACGTCGATCTTGCCCAGGGTCGAGGCGTCCATGATCCCGACCGCACCGCGGACCGCCGCGCACTCGCGCAGCACCGCGGCGGTCATGTCCTCCCCGGGCTGCGGGTAGTGCCGGGCCCGCTTCCACTGCCCGACGTCCTCGAACACGGCGCCGGCGTCCACGTGCCAGTCGTGGACCGGGGTGGTGCGCACGGGGTCGAACAGGTCCCCGCGCTCGCGGCCGGCGAGGGCGGCGAAGGCCACCGGCGTGTAGGGCGGGCGGAAGGTCGTGGTGCCCAGGTCCTGCACCGGGCGCCCGAGCAGCTCGGCGGTGATGCCGGAGGCGATCACCCCGGAGGTCTTGCCCTGGTCGTGGGCCGTCCCGATGGTCGTGTAGCGCTTGACGTGCTCCACCGAGTGCATCCCGGCGCCGACGGCGCGCGCGATGTCGGCGACGGTGGCGTCGCGCTGGAGGTCGACGAACTGCCGGTCGGGGTCGCCCTCGGTGCGCCACAGCACCAGCCGCGGGGTGATCTCCTCGTCCTCGGCGTGCGGGGCGTCCGGCCCGCCCGCCTCGCGGAGGATCGCCCCGAGGGCGAAGGTGCCGTTGGCGGCGCCGACGACGGTCGTGGCGGTGTCGGTCCGGGCCGGGCGGAAGGCGCCGAGCTCGGGGTCGTAGGCCAGGCGCCCGCCGACGTGGCTGAACAGGTGGGCGGTGGGGGTCCAGCCGCCGCTGACCAGCAGCAGGTCGCAGGCCAGCTCGCGGCGGTCGTCGCCGACCAGGACGGCCTCCAGCCGGTGCGCGCCGCGGGTGCCGTGCACCCGGGTGTCGGCGTGGACCTCGACGCCCTGCTCGGCGCAGCGCCGGCTCCAGCCCGGGGGCACCTCGGCGCGGGCGTCGAGGACCCGCACCGACGCCCCGGCGGTGCGCAGGTCGAGCGCCGCGGCGTAGGCGGCGTCGTCGCTGGTGAACACGACGACCTCGCGGCCGGCGAGGACGCCGGAGCGGTGCAGGTGGTCGCGGGCGGCCGAGGCGAGCATGATCCCGGGCCGGTCGTTGTCCTCGAAGACGATCGGGCGCTCGATGGCGCCGGCGGCGACCACGACGTGCGCGGCGCGGATCCGGTGCACCCGCTGGCGGGCGCGGTGGGCAGCCGGTTCGGAGTCTGCAGCTGTGCCCTCGCGGCGCTCGAGGGCGAGGACGAAGCCGTCGTCGTAGTGCCCGAACGCCGTGGTGCGCTGCAGGTGGGTCACCGCCGGGTCGGCGGCGAGCTCGGCGACGACGTCGGCGACGAACTCCAGGGCCGGCCGGCCGTCGATCCGTTCCGTGCCGGTCAGGGTGCCCCCGGCGGCGGGACGGTCGTCGACCAGGACGACGCTCTGCCCGGCGCGGGCGGCCCGGCGGGCCGCGACGAGACCGGCGGGTCCCGCGCCGACCACGAGCACGTCGCAGTGGGTGTGCCGGCGGTCGTAGCGGGCGGTGTCGGCGACCTCGGCGAGGCGGCCCTGGCCGTTGACGCCGCGGACGACGAGGCCGTCGGTCGCCTCGACGGTGGTCGCGAGCAGCATCGGCTCGGGGAAGGGCTCCTCGACCTGGACCAGGCCCGTGGGGTCCTCGGTCCAGGCGCCGCCGATGCCGCGGGGGCGCCCGAACTTGACGCTGGAGTCCTGCGGGTGGGTGTCGTGGGCGAGCAGCACGGAGGCCACCGTGTCGCCGGGGTGGGCCGGGTAGGCCACGCCGTCGACGGTGATCGTGAACGTGCGCGTCCGGTCGACGCGGCCGTAGCCGTCGATCCTGCTCATCGGGTCACCTCCGTGGTGCTGTCGGACGAGCCGGCCCCGACGAAGCGGTGGGTGCGGGTGTCGCGGACGGCGCGGAACCACCGGCGGCAGCCCGCGGCGTGCGACCAGCGCTCGACGAACGCGCCCTTGGGGTTGGCGCGGAAGAACACGAAGTGGGCCCACTGCTCGTCGGTCAGCGCCGACGGGTCGTCGGGATAGGCGACGGCGGCCTGGCCGCCGTAGGAGAACTCGATCTCCTCGCGGGGGCCGCACCAGGGGCAGGCGATGAGTTGCACGGCGTTCTCCGGCTCGAGTGATCGAGGGCTAGTGGGCCACGGCGGCGGCGCCGTGCTCGTCGACGAGGGCCCCGGTGACGAACCGGTCGAGGCCGAACGGCGCGATCAGGGGGTGGGGGCGCTGGTTCGCGACCGTGTCGGCCATGCACCAGCCCAGTCCCGGCGTCGCCTTGAACCCGCCGGTGCCCCAGCCGCAGTTCACGAAGACGTTGGCGTAGGGCGTGGAGCCGACGATCGGGCTCGCGTCGGGGGTGACGTCGACGACGCCGGCCCAGCTGCGCAGCAGGTGCGCGCGGGCGAACACCGGGAAGAGCTCCACCGCGGCCGCCATCTGGCGCTCGATGATGTGGAACGCCCCGCGCTGGCCGTAGCCGTTGTAGGTGTCGACGCCCGCGCCCATGACCAGCTCGCCCTTGTGGGCCTGGGAGACGTAGACGTGCACGGCGTTCGACATGACGATCGTCGGGTGCACGGGCTCGAGGAGCTCGGAGACCAGGGCCTGCAGGGGGTGCGACTGCAGCGGCGCGGGCACGCCGAGCATGTCGAGCAGCACCGAGGTGTGCCCGGCGGCGCACAGGGCCACGGTGCCGCAGCCGATGTCGCCCTTGGTCGTGCGGACCCCGGTGACGCGGTCGCCGTCGGTGACGAACCCGGTGACCTCGCAGTCCTGGATGAGGTCGACGCCGGCCTCGTCGGCGCGGCGGGCGAAGCCCCAGGCCACGTAGTCGTGCTTGGCGATGCCGGCCCGCGGCTGGTAGGTCGCGCCCTGCACCGGGTAGCGGATGTCGGACGAGACGTTGACGATCGGGCAGATCTTCGCGACCTCGTCGGGGTCGAGCCACTCGGCGTCGATCCCGTTGAGCTTGTTGGCCTCGACGCGGCGCACCGAGTCGCGGACGTCCTGCTCGGTGTGGGCGAGGTTGAGCACGCCGCGCTGGCTGAACAGGATCGGGTAGCCGAGGTCCTCCTCGAGCCCCTCCCAGAGCTTCAGGGAGTGCTCGTAGATCCCCGCCGACTCGTCCCACAGGTAGTTCGAGCGGATCAGCGTGGTGTTGCGGGCCATGTTGCCGCCCGCGAGCCAGCCCTTCTCGATCACCGCGACGTTGGTGATGCCGTGGTTCTTGACGAGGTAGTGGGCGGTGGCGAGCCCGTGGCCGCCGCCGCCGACGATCACGACGTCGTAGGAGCGCTTCGGCTCGGGGTTGTGCCAGAGGAAGTCGGGGTGCTCGGGCAGGTGCGCCCCGGGGGCGTCGACGGTGGGGGTGCTCATGCCTGCAGCTCCGGGTAGAGGGGGAAGCGGTCGGCGAGGGTGGAGACGCGGTCGGCCAGGGCGTCGAGCTCGACGTCGGTGACCTCCGGCCGCAGGGCGAGGGCGATGACGTCGGCGACGGCGCGGAACTCGGCGACGCCGAAGCCGCGGGCGGCCAGGGCGGCGGTGCCGATCCGCAGTCCGGAGCTGACCATCGGGGGGCGCGGGTCGAAGGGCACCGCGTTGCGGTTGACCGTGATGCCCACGCGGTGCAGCCGGTCCTCGCCCTGCTTGCCGTCGAGCTCGGAGGCCCGCAGGTCGACCAGGACGAGGTGGACGTCGGTGCCGCCGGAGATCACGCCGAGGCCGTCCTCGGCGAGGAGGCGCTCGGCGAGGACGCGGGCGCCCGCGAGGGTGCGCTCCTGGCGGTCACGGAACTCGGGCTCGGCGGCGAGCTTGAAGGCCACCGCCTTGGCCGCGATGACGTGCTCCAGCGGGCCGCCCTGCTGCCCGGGGAACACACTCGAGTTGAACTTCTTGGCGAGGTCCGCGGTGGCCAGGATGACGCCGCCGCGGGGGCCGCCGAGGGTCTTGTGCGTGGTCGAGGTGACGACGTGGGCGTGCGGGACGGGGGAGGGGTGCAGCCCCGCGGCGACCAGTCCCGCGAAGTGCGCCATGTCCACCATCAGGTAGGCCCCGACGGCGTCGGCGATCCGGCGGAACTCCGCGAAGTCCTGCTGACGGGGGTAGGCCGACCAGCCCGCGATGATCAGCTTCGGGCGGTGGGAGTGCGCGAGCCGCTCGACCTCGGCCATGTCGACCCGGTGGTCGTCCTCGCGGACGTGGTAGGCCGCGACGTCGTAGAGGCGCCCCGAGAAGTTCAGGTGCATGCCGTGGGTGAGGTGCCCGCCGTGGGCGAGGGCCAGCCCGAGGATCGCGTCGCCGGGCTGGAGCAGCGCGGCCATGACCGCGGCGTTGGCCTGGGCGCCGGAGTGCGGCTGGACGTTGGCGTACTCCGCGCCGAAGAGGGCCTTGAGCCGGTCGATGGCGAGCTGCTCGACCACGTCGACGTGCTCGCAGCCGCCGTAGTAGCGCCGGCCCGGGTAGCCCTCGGCGTACTTGTTGGTGAGCACCGAGCCCTGGGCCTGCATGACCGCGAGCGGCGCGAAGTTCTCGCTCGCGATCATCTCGAGCGTCCGGCGCTGCCGGGTCAGCTCGGCGGCGACCGCGGCGTGCACCTCGGGGTCGACCTCGGCCAGCGACCCGTCGAGGGTTGAGCGCCGGGGGCGCGCCTCCGGGGCGATCGTCATCAACATCTGCCTGCTCCAGGGCCTCTTCGGCAACTGATATACCAACTGGCGCAGACTGTAGGCACGGCGTTCCGGCAGGGTCAAGGGCCGCCCGGGGCGGTCTCGGGCCCGCGCGCCGAGCGGTCTCCCGGCGTCCACCCGGACGGCCGAGAAGCCGGGCGCGGAGGGCCTCCTAGAGGGCCGCGACCGCCACGGTGCCCACGACCGAGACCACGGCGAGGACGACCGCGACGGCCCGCGCGCGGGGCTCCACCGGGTCGCGCAGCACGGGGTCGCCCGCGGTGAAGACCGGGGCGATCCAGCGCAGGTAGTAGAAGAGGCTCGCCACCGAGTTCGCCACGGCCACGGCCGCGAGCCAGGCGGCCCCGCCGCCGAGGGCGGCGGCGAAGGCGGCGAGCTTCCCGGCGAACACGAGGGTCGGCGGGGTCCCGACGAGGCCGAGCAGCCCGACCGCGAGCGCCACGGCGAGCGCGGGGTGGCGCCGGGCCAGCCCGCGCTGCTCGCCGACCTCGAGGCCGTGGGGGCGGGCGGCGAGCACCGCGAACACGGCGAGGTTGGTGACGGTGTAGGCCGCGAGGTAGCCGAGCAGGGCCGGCAGGGCCAGCGGCGTCCGGGAGACCACGGCGATCGGCACCAGCAGGTAGCCGACCTGGCTGACGGTGGAGTAGGCGAGCAGGCGCCGCAACGAGGTCTGGGCGAACGCCGCCAGGTTGCCGAGCGTCATCGACGCCACGGCGACGACGGCCACGATCAGCTCGCCGGGCAGCCCCGGGACGGCGACGACGAGCCGGTACACCGCGACGAGCCCGCCGATCTTCGCGGTGGTGGTCAGCACGGCCCCGGTGACGGGGGAGGTGCCGTCGACGGCGTCGGGCACCCAGAAGTGCGCCGGGACCGCGCCGAGGGTCATCAGCAGCCCGGCGAGGACGAGCACCACCGCGACGGCGGCGGCCGGACCGGAGAGCCCCGCGAGCGCCGCGTAGGAGGTGGCCCGCGTGAGCCCGAGCAGGATCGTCACCCCGCTGAGCAGGGCGAGCCCGAACAGCGCCGAGGACAGGAAGTACTTGAGCGCGGCCTCGGCCGACCGGCCGTCACGGGCGAGGCCCGCCAGCGCGGCGAGGGGGAGCCCCGCGAGCAGGAACGCGGCCGCGAGCAGGAGCAGGTCGACCGCGCCGCCGAGCAGCATCGCGCCGACGGCGGAGAGCTGGAGGAGCACGGCGAAGGCGGTGTCGGTCCGCCCGGTGCCCGGCGGCGACGGGTCACCCCCCGCGAGCAGGAGCGTCACGACGACCGCGCCGGCCACCACCACCCGCACCGCCACGGTGGCGGCGTCGATCGCGTACGTCCCGCCGAACGCGGTCCCGGGCCCGGGTGCCCGGAGCGCGACGACGCCCGCCGTGAGCGCCGCGAGGATCCCGATGCCGCGCACGGGCCACTCGTGGCCGGGGCGACAGGCCGTCCCGGCGAGCAGCCCGAGGACCGCGCCGAGGGCGACGAGCGCCTCGGGGGCCAGGGCGAGGAGGTCGTCGGGACTCACCGCGAGACCAGCTCGACCACCGTGGTCGCCGCGGGGGCGATCGTCGTCGTGAGGAGCGCCGGGGCGATCCCGATCGCCAGCGACCCCGCCAGCAGCAGGCCGATCGCGGCGGTCTCGGCCACCCGCAGGTCGGGCGAGACCGGGGCGCGGAACACCCCGCCGCGCCCGGGCCGGGGCCGGTCGGCGGCGCGGGGCAGGTGGCGGTCGCCCAGGAGCATCGTCTGCAGGGCCCGCAGGAACAGGGCCGCGGTGACGGCGAGGCCGACCGCGGCGAGCACGGTGGCCACCGGCACGGCGGGCAGGGAGCCGGTGAGCATGGAGAACTCGGCGACGAAGCCGGAGAGCCCGGGCAGGCCCAGCGAGGCGAGGGCGGCGAGGGCGAAGGTCCACGACCAGCGCGGCATCGGCCCGGCGACCCCGGTCCAGGCCCGGATCTCCGACGTCCCGCCCCGGTCGCGCAGCACCCCGGCGAGCAGGAACAGCGCCCCGGTCACCAGCCCGTGGCTGACCATCTGCACGGTGGCGCCCGTGACCGCGAGGGTGCGGGCCCCCGTGCCGGCGCCCACGAACCCGGCGGCGCCGAGCGCGAGCAGCACGTAGCCCATGTGGTTCACCGAGGTGTAGGCGACCATCCGCTTGAGGTCGCGCTGGGCCAGCGCCACCAGGGCGCCCCAGAGCACCGAGACCACGCCGAGGACCACCGCCACCAGCGCCGCGGCGCGCCACGGGCCGGGCAGCAGCGGCAGCGCGATCCGGACGAAGCCGTAGGTGCCCATCTTCAGCAGCACCGCGGCCAGCACGGCCGAGCCGGCGGCGGGCGCGTCGGTGTGGGCGGGCGGCAGCCAGGTGTGCACCGGCCACACCGGGGTCTTGATCGCCAGGCCGATCCCGACCGCCGCGAGCGTCAACAGCCCCGCCACCCCGCGCCCGGCCAGGGGGTCGGTGGCCGCGAGCGTCGGGATGTCGAAGGTGATCCGCGGGCCCGCCACCGCGAGGGAGAGGAACCCGAGCAGCATCACCAGCGAGCCGACGAAGGTGTAGAGGAAGAACTGCAGGGCACTGCGCGCTCGCGTCCCCGTGCCCCACCCGGCGATCACGAAGTACATCAGCACGATCGAGACGTCGAAGAAGACGAAGAACAGCACGAGGTCGAGCGCGACGAAGACCCCGAGCGAGACCGATTCGAGCCCGAGGAAGAGCAGCACGTAGCCGCGCAGCCGGCGGACGTCGTCGTCGGAGTCCCCGGCGGGGTCGCGGCGCAGCGAGTACAGCGCCACGGCGAGGAACACGACCGCCGTCATGGCGACGAGCGGCGCGGAGAGGCCGTCGACGCCCACGTGGTAGCCCACCCCGAACGCCGGGATCCAGGGCACCGCGAGCTCGTGGGCGTAGCCGGGGGTGCCGGTGCCGCGCCAGGCGAGGACCGCGAGCACCACCTCGAGCAGGGTGAGTGCCGTCCACGCCCCGAGCAGCACCTCGCGGCGGGTGACGGGCACGAGCAGCAGGCCCACCACCAGCGGGGACAGCCACATCAGGGTGGGGATCACGGCCGGACTCCTGCCATCACGACGACCGCCGCGACCGCGGCCAGGGTGCCGACCGCGATCATCGACTGGGCGTAGTACTGGTGCGCCTGCCCGGTCTGCGGGCGGCGCGCGAGGGTCCCGAGCCGGCGGACCCCGGCGGCGAGGGCGGTCACCGCGGACGCGATCGGCCGCTCCCCGAGGCGCACGAGCGCGACGACCAGGGCCGGGGCGGTGCCCGCGGCGCGGGGGACGGCGCGGCCGAGGCCCGCGTCGGCCCGGTCGAGCTGGCGGGCCAGCCGGTTGACGGCGGTCCCGACGACGCCGCGCGTGGCGGTCTCCAGCCCGAACCAGCCGCGGGCGGCCCCGGCGGCCCGGCCCCAGACCGCGGCGCGCAGCCGGGGCGGCCGGGAGTGCAGCACCCACGTCGCGACCGCGGCGAGCACCACGACGATGCCCGTGGTCACGAGCTCGCCGGCGTCGGCCCGGGGCACCAGCCCGACCGCGACGAGGACCGCCCCGAGCGCCGCGGCGGGCACGGCGAGCGCGACGAGGGCCGCGCCGAGGACGACCGGCACCCGCCGGCGGTGCTCGCGGCGGATCGACGGCGAGCGGACCGGGCGCCAGACGAACCAGGCGGCCCGGGTGGCGGAGACCGCGGAGAGCGCGGTGGCGAACAGGCCCGCGACCGTGAGCACGCCGTCCCCGAGCGGTACCCCGGCGAGCACCGCGTCCTTGGTCCACCACAGCGACAGCGGCGGCACCCCGGCGAGCGCGGCCGCGCCGACGGTGAACGTGACCCCGAGGACCGGGTGCCGCCGGGCCGCGCCGCGCAGGGCGGGCAGCGACCGGGTCCGCAGGACGGCGAGCCAGCCGCCGGCCACGAGGAAGAGCAGCGCCTTGACCGCGGCGTGCGCCACGAGCAGGCCCGCCGCGCCGGAGACGGCCCCGACCCCGGCGCCGAGGACCATGATCCCGACCTGCGAGCACGTCGACGCCGCGAGCAGCTGCTTGAGGTCGCGCGAGCAGGCCGCGACGAGCCCGAGGACCACCGCGGTGAGGGCCCCGACGAGCGCCACCACCGATGCGGCGCCGGTGACCGCGAGCAGCGGGGCCGCGCGGATCAGCAGCACCGCCCCGGCCGCGACCATCGTCGCCGAGTGCAGCAGCGCCGACACCGGGCTCGGCCCCACCATCGCGCCGGAGAGCCACACCGAGAACGGCAGCTGGGCCGACTTGCCGAGCGCCGCCACCACGAGCCCCGCCGCGACCAGGGTGCTCCATCCGGGCGCCGCCCCGGCGAGGCCGGCCAGGGCGAGTCCCGGGACGCCCGCGGCCAGCGCCGCCCCGGCGGCGACGTAGAGGCCCACGTCGGCCACGCGCGTCGTCAGGAAGGCGCGGGTCGCGGCCGGGGCGACGGCGGGGTCGCGGCGGTCGAAGGCGATCAGCGCCCAGCTCGCGGCCCCCATCACCTCCCACGGGGCGATCAGGGCGGGCAGGGTCGCGGCCGTGACGGTGGCGAGCATCGCGCCGAGGAAGACCAGCACCGTGCCGACGAAGCGTCCGCGCCGCAGGCGGGGCTCGCCGGCGGCGGCGAGCAGGACGAGCGCCCCGACCACGGCGACCGTGACGACGAGCGCGGCCCCGAGACCGTCGACGGCGTAGACGAGGGCGAGGTCGACCGGGGCCGGGACCAGGGGGATCCGCAGGGTCGCCGCGGGCGCGCCCACCGCGAGCTGGATCGCGACCACCGCGGTCACGGTGGCCGCCACCGCGCCCGCGGCGACGACGGTCGCGCCGGTGGCGCGGGGGGCGGCCGTGACGAGGACGAGCCCGGTGAGGGTCGGGACGACGAGCAGGAGCGCGAGCAGCAGGGTCATCCGGCCAGCTCCGCGGCGTCGTCGGTGAGGTCGACCTGCCGGGCCCGGTAGAGCGCGAGCGCCACGGCGAAGCCCATCGCCATTTCGACGGCCATCACCACCACGAGCACGACCACCAGCACGCTCGCGCCGACGGGCCGGCCCTGCGCCCACCAGAACGCGCCCGCGGCCAGGACGAGCCCGTTCACCACCAGCTCCAGGCCCATCATGATCATCACGACCGACTGCTGGGACAGCGCGCCGTAGAGCCCGGTGGCCACGAGGGCGGCGGCGACGGTCAGCACCACGCGCAGCACGAGCTCGGTCACCGCTGCTCACCCCGCGAGACCGACACGGCGACGGTCCCGACGATCGCCGCGAGCAGCGCCAGGGCGAGCACCGTCATCGTGAGCATCTGCGGACCCATGAGGGCGTCGCCGAGGGCGACCGTCGGGTCCCCGGCGGCGGATGGCTCCGTCGTCGGGAAGGGGACGAGCCACGCCCCGGCCGCGAGTACGGCGAAGACCGAGAGGGCGATCGCCCAGGCGCCGCCGCGGTTGTGGACCATCGACATGGGCTCGAGGCCGCCCGGGTTCATCATCAGCATGACCATGAAGACCGCCATGATCATCATCTCGACGGTCATCATGAGGATCACGACGACGCCCAGGTAGGTCTGGCCGACCACGAGCAGGCACACCGCGACGGCCACGAACGAGGCGAGCAGCAGGAACGTCGCGCGGGCCATCGAGTCCGCGGTGAACACGCCCAGGCCGCACACCACCGCGACGAGGCCGAGGGCGCCGAGCAGGACCAGCACGGTCACAGCAGTACCACCACCGTCACGACGAGGGCCTGCGCCACCGCGAGCGGGATGCCGACGACCCACGCGAGGGTGGCCACCCGCTCCATCCGCAGCAGCGGGACCGCCCGCCGCAGTGCCAGCAGCAGGCCCAGGACGACGGCGAGCTTGGCCGCGAACCAGAGGGCGGGGAGGTCGGGGAACGGGTCGGGACCGGTGATCGGCGGGGGCGCGCCGCCGCCGAGGAACAGCGGCACGGCCATCGCCGCCGCGGCCACGAGCAGCATCCAGCGCCCGGCCCTGAGCAGCAGCCGGTCGAGCCCCGCGTGCTCCGCAGCGGCACCCCCGGCGAGGTCGCGGCCCAGCGGCGCGGCGAACGGGCCCCAGAAGGCCATCGCCGCGACCGAGAGCAGGTAGAGGACGAAGGCGGCCGGCATCCACACCGCGAACCAGAGGTCGTGCTGGGCGGCGGCGATCGTCGTCGGGGAGAGCGACCCGGCGGCGATCGCGGGAGTGATGATCGCGAGCATGTGCGGCAGCTCGTAGGACAGCCCGAGGGCGAGCATGCGGTAGCCGCCGGCGAGGCTCGTGACGGCGTTGGGGCCCCAGCCGGCCACCCACACCGCGAACCAGGCCAGCACCTCCATCGCGTTGAACCAGACGAGGCCGACGTCGAGGTCGACCGGCGCGCGGTCGCCGAGGGGCACCACCGCGAGGGCGAGGACCGCCGCGACCGGCAGGACGGCGAGCCCGATCCGGGCGAGCAGCGGGTCGTCGGCCGGGGTGCGGCGGCGCTGTTTCGTGACCAGGCGGGCGGTCTCGACGACGGGCTGCCGGCCGGCGAGGGCCGCGGCCAGGGCGGCGACCACGACGAGCGCGGGCGGCAGCAACGCGAGCTCAGTGGTGGTGATGACCCACCCCCTGGGGCGCGAACGCCGCGACGGGACCCGCTCCGAGACCGGTGTCGGGGTCCATGGCGGCCAGGGCGAGGCGGGCGGCGCCGAGCTCGAGGCCGATCAGGGTGCGGGCGGCCTTGTCGGCGGTCGGGCGCGGCGGCGGGGCGAGGCTGGTGCCCAGCGCCCGGCCGAGGGCGACGACGCGGTCGGTGACGGTGCGCTCGCCGACCGGGTCGCCGACCAGCGGGATGCCGCGGGTGGCCCAGCGCAGCGGCCGGTGCCGGGCGATCCGGCGGCCGAAGGCGGTGAGCTCGCCGGGGGCGGGGTCGCGGTCGCGCAGGTCGCGGGCGCCCTCGGCGAGGTGGTCGGCGCCGGCGAGGGCGAGCAGGCGGGTGAGGACGTCGAGGCGGGTGCGGTCGGGACCGAGCGGGGATCGCCCGCGGCTGCCGGCACCCACCGTGGCGGGGGCGTCGAGGACCTCGGCGTGCGCGTCGGTGACGAGGTCGCCCGCGAGGGTCGCGTGCACGACGAGGCCGGAGGGCCAGTGGGGGAGGACCGGGCCGAGGGCGACGTGGACGGCGTCGAGGAGCAGGCCGTCGCGGTCGT
Source organism: Actinomycetospora atypica (assembly GCF_042653685.1). Taxonomy (NCBI): domain Bacteria; kingdom Bacillati; phylum Actinomycetota; class Actinomycetes; order Pseudonocardiales; family Pseudonocardiaceae; genus Actinomycetospora; species Actinomycetospora atypica. The sequence goes on from NZ_JBHSIV010000008.1 coordinate 117,646, forward strand.
CGTCGGCGAGCCCGGCCATCGCGGTGTCCGCACTGCGGCCATGCTGACGTTCATCGTCAGAATCGGACCAGGTACGACGGCCGCCCCGCAGCCGCTCCTGCGCGTCGTCGAGCGCCGGCCCGATCCCGGCCACGCTCTCGACCGCCACCCGCACCCGCGGCGCCGGGACCGTCGCCCACACCGCCTCGACCACCGCCGCCAGCCGCGGGCCGGGCGTCCCCGCGAGGAGCACGACGTCGGCGTCGGCGGGGGAGTCGGCCACCGGCCAGCGTCGTCGGGACAGCTCGGCCTCGACGGCGAGCCGCAGCCGCAGGACCTCGTCGGACAGGGGCGCGGGCGCGATCGTCAGGACGTGGGGACGCCGCGCCGCGAGCCGCCTCAGGACCACCGGAACGCGCCCTCCCGCCAGGCGTAGGCGACCCCCGCGAGCAGGACCCCGAGGAACACGAACATCTCAACGGCCGCCGCGGGCCCCGACCGGGCCACCACGAGCGTCCACGGGAACATGAAGATCATCTCCATGTCGAAGGCGAGGAAGACCAGCGCGAGCGTCGGCCAGCGGACGTGCCAGCGGGACACAGCGTGCTCCACCACCGGCATCCCGCCCGCGTGGGGGGCGACCAACAGCGGCCGGCGCACCACCCGCACCAGCCAGGACACCGCGACGACGAGGCCGACCCCCACGAGGGACGCCCCGGCGACGAGGGCCAGCGCGAGGAGCGGCTGGTCGGTCACGCGCGGAACCGCCGCAGGCGCAGGCTGTTCCCGACGACGAAGACGCTGGAGAACGCCATCGCCGCCCCCGCGATCATGGGGTTGAGCAGGCCGAGCGCCGCGAGCGGGATCGCCGCGACGTTGTAGGCGAAGGCCCAGAAGAGGTTGCCGCGGATCGTCGCGAGCGTCCGGCGCGCGAGACGCAGCGCGGTCGGGACGGCGCGGAGGTCGTCGCGCACCAGCGTCACGTCGCCGGCCTCGATGGCGACGTCGGTGCCCGCGCCCATCGCGAGCCCCAGGTCGGCCCGGGCGAGGGCGGCGGCGTCGTTCACGCCGTCGCCCACCATGGCCACGGTGTGCCCGGCGGCCTGCAGCGCGACGATCGCGTCGGCCTTCTCCTCGGGCAGCACCCCGGCGTGGACCTCGTCGATCCCCACCGCGGCGGCCACCGCGCGGGCGGCGGTCTCGTGATCGCCGGTGAGCAGCACGGGCCGCACGCCCAGCGCCGTCATCTCCCGCACGGCCTCGGCGCTGGTCTCCCGCACGGTGTCGGCCACGCCGAGCACCGCCCGGGCCGCGCCGTCCCACCCGACGACGACGGCCGTGGCCCCACCCGCCTGCACGCGCGCGAGCTCGGCGGCGAGGTCGTCCGACAGCGGCATCCCGTGCTCGGCGAGCAGCTGCGGGCGGCCGACGAGGACCTCGTGGCCGTCCACCGTCCCGCTCACCCCCAGTCCGTCGATCGTGCGCGCGTCGTCCGCCGCCGGCAGCTCCCCGACGCGGCGTCGTCCCGCCTCCGCGACCGCCCGGGCGATCGGGTGCGTGGAGCCGTCCTCGACGGCGGCGGCGAACCGCAACGCGGTCGCGTCGGCGTCGCCGACCAGCCGCATCTCCCCGGTGGTCAGGGTGCCGGTCTTGTCGAGCACCACGGTGTCGACGCGCCGGGTCGACTCCAACACCTCCGGTCCCCGCAGCAGGATCCCCAGCTGCGCGCCCCGCCCGGTGCCGACCATCAGCGCCGTCGGCGTCGCCAGCCCGAGGGCGCAGGGGCACGCGATGATGAGCACCGCGACGGCGGCGGTGAACGCGGCGTCGAGGTCGCCGGTCGCGACGATCCAGCCGACGAGGGTGGCCAGCGCGATCACGACGACCACCGGCACGAACACCCCCGACACCCGGTCGGCGAGCCGCTGCACCTGCGCCTTGCCGTTCTGGGCGTCCTGCACCCGCCGCGCGATGCGGGCGAGCTGGGTGTCGGCGCCGACGCTCGTGGCGCGCACCACCAGGCGCGACCCCACGGCCACCGTCGCCCCGACCACGGCCGACCCGGGCGCCACCTCCACCGGCACCGCCTCGCCGGTCACGGTGCTCGCGTCGACCGCCCCGAGCCCGGAGACGACGACGCCGTCGGTCGCGATCCGCTCGCCCGGGCGCACCACGAACTCGTCCCCGACGACGAGGTCCGCGGCCGGGATCCGGCGCTCCACGCCGTCGTCGAGCAGGGCGACGTCCTTCGCCCCGAGGTCGAGCAGCGCGCGCAGCGCCGCGCCCGCCCGCCGCTTGGCCCGCGACTCGAAGAAGCGCCCGGCCAGCACGAAGGTCGTCACCGCGGCGGCGGTCTCGAGGTAGATCGCGTCGCCGGGCGCGGAGGTGAAGGAGAACTCGTGGGTCATCCCCGGCATCCCGGCGTCGCCGACCACCAGCGCCCACACCGACCACGCCAGGGCCGCGAGCGTGCCCAGCGAGATCAGCGTGTCCATCGTCGCGGTGCCGTGGCGCAGGTTGACCGCCGCCGCCCGGTGGAAGCGCCATCCGCCCCACACCACGACGGGCGCGGCGAGCACGAGCGAGATCCACTGCCAGTCGACGAACTGCCAGGCGGGCACCATCGCGAGGACGACCACGGGGATCGTCAGGACGGCGCTCGTGAGGAGGCGGTGGCGCAGCTCGTCGGTCTCGGTGTCGTCGTCCCCGGCGGGCTCCGGCTCCGGCTCCGGGGGACGGGCGCCGTAGCCGAGCTTCTCGACGGTGGCGACGAGCGTCTCGACCCCGACGTCGGGGCTGTGGGTGACCCGGGCGTTCCCCGTGGCGTAGTTGACGGTGGCGCTGACGCCCTCGAGCCGGTTGAGCTTCTTCTCGATCCGCATCGCGCACGACGCACACGTCATGCCCGTGATCGCGAGCTGGGTGCTCGGGCGCGTGTCGGCCGTCGTCATGCCGACGAACATACCCCCGAGGGGTACCCGCGTCGTCGTCGGGAGGCATACCCCACCCCGGTATGCTGGCGGGCGTGACGGAGCACCAGCACGGCTACGCCGACCACAAGGACGCCCACCTGCGCCGGCTCAAGCGGGTGGAGGGGCAGGTGCGGGGGATCGCCCGCATGGTCGAGGAGGACAAGTACTGCATCGACGTCCTCACGCAGGTCAGCGCCGTGACCGGCGCCCTGCAGACCCTCGCGCTCGCCCTGCTCGAGGAGCACATGGGCTCCTGCGTGGTCGACGCGGCGAAGGCGGGCGACGAGCAGGCCAAGGAGAAGGTGGCCGAGGCCTCCGCGGCGATCGCGCGCCTCGTCCGGTCCTGACGAAGGCCGTTTGACCCTCGGGTCGATCCCCCATCCCGTCGCCGTCGCCTCCGCGACGGGTCCAGACAGCGGGCCTCTCGAACGTCTCCGACGCAAGGACGGCCCATGTTCTTCCACGTGCAACGCATGCTCAACGAGATCACCCCCGACGAGCCCGACCCCGCCGCCGCGAACGCGCTGCAGGAGGTCCTCGGCGGTCAGTTCGGCGAGATGCGCACGATGTTCCAGTACCTGTTCCAGAGCTTCAACTTCCGCGGCCCGACCGCGAAGCCGTTCCGCGACCTGCTCTACGGCGTGGGGACCGAGGAGATCGGCCACGTCGAGCTCATCGCCTCGACGATCGCGCAGCTCGTCGACGGCTCGCCCCGCTACCAGGGCAAGAAGACCGACCCGATCGACCAGCCCGGCGCGGGCGGGGCGACCCCGCTGGACCTGGCCCTCGACCACAGCAACATCCACCACTACCTGGTGGGGGCGCAGGGTGCGCTGCCGGTCGACGCCCAGGGCGACCCGTGGACGGGCAAGTACGTCTACGACTCGGGCAACCTGCCGCTGAACCTGCTCTACAACCTCATGCTCGAGTCGACCGGCCGGCTGCAGAAGTGCCGCCTGTACGAGATGACCGACAACAAGACCGCGCGCTCGACGCTGTCGTACCTCATCGTCCGCGACCAGGCGCACGAGAACGCCTACGCGAAGGCCCTCGAGGCGCTCGGGGTCAAGTGGAACAAGCTGCTCCCGATCCCGAAGACGAACGCGGAGCGCTTCCCCGAGGTGGCGAAGCTCGTCGAGCAGGGCCTGCAGTCGAAGCAGTACACGTTCTCCCTCGACCAGCTCAACGAGGCCGGCAAGGTGTTCCAGGGCGCGTCGCCCTCGAACGACGGCACGACCCTGTCGACCGAGCAGGCGCCCGAGGGCGTGCCGTTCCCGGGGATCGCGGTGGAGCGCCCCGAGGAGTTCGGCCCCGGGCTCGACCCGGAGCTGCTGGCGCTCGTCCAGGCGACCGCGGAGATGGAGATCGCCGAGGCCGGTCAGCCGATCTGGGGCCCCGCGAACGGCAACGGCAGCGGTGACGGCAAGGGCGTCCTCGGCAAGATCAAGGACGCGATCACCCCGTAGGTCGCCTCCGGCGTGTGCGTGCGTGTCCGTGCCCAGGCACGGACACGCACGCACGGGCCGCTAGGCCAGGGCGTCGATCCGCGCCCGCAGGGCGGCGGCCACGTTCTCGACCCCGCCGAAGCGGCGGTCGACCACGAGCTGGCCGATCACCGACAGCGCGACGGCGGGCCACTCGATGAGCCCGAGGACGCCGGCGCCGACGAAGAGCCCGTAGAGCATCAGGCTCTCGGGCTCGGGGAGGTGCGCGGCGATCCAGGCGCGGACCGCGGCGTCGTCGCCCCGGTCGAGCGCGGCCAGCAGGTCGGGCGCGAGCTCCGGGGCTCCGCTCTCCTCCGGGGGGAGCGCGGGCGCCGCCTGGGCATCGGCGGGTACGACGGTCAGCACGCGGTCGGCCATGGGCGTCGACGCTACCCGGCGTTCACCCGGGGCGCCGTCGGCCGCGACCTGCTCTTCACCTGCTCGTCACTCCCAGAGGGTCCGCAGCGCGACGCGGCGCTCGGCGCGGTCGAGCCCCCGCAGGTGGGCCACCCCGTGCTCGGTCACCACCACGTCGACGTCGTGGCTCGCGGTGGTGACCGGGCGCGACAGCCGGTCCACCAGCGTCGGGCGGCCCCGGTGGGTGCTGGCGAGGGCGATCACCGAGAGTCCCCGGCGCGATCGGGTGGCCGCCGCCGAGTAGTCGGGGTGGCCGCCGATGCCCCCGACGATCGCGCGGGCCGAGCCCTCGACGTTGACCTGGCCGTCGAGGTCGATCTCCACCGCGGTGTTCACCGCCACCAGCGGGGGCTCGGCGGCCAGGCGGTTCGGGTCGTGCGTGTGCTCGACGCCGTGCAGCACCGGGCGCCCGGCGCGGCCCTGGGCGTCGGCCCAGTCGTAGAGGCGTCGGGTCCCGACGAGGTAGGTGGCCACCGGCGTGGAGGCGAGCAGCCCGGCCTCGTCGAGGTCGACCACCGGGTCGCCGAGCAGGCCGGAGTCGGCGTGGACGGGCCGCCCGCGGTCGAGCACCGCGCGGACCACGGCCTGGCCGAGCTGTCCGGGTGCCCACTGCAGGCGCGCGTCGTTCGGGAGCAGCGCCGCGACCGACCGGCCGATCTCGCGGTGCTCGGCACTGGGCTCGTCGGGAACGGGGATCTCGGCGGGCCCCGCATCGTCGTGCCCGATCTCGTAGGTCTGGCCCTCCGGCAGCACCGGTCCGGCCGCGGCGCGGGGGAGCGCGGCGTCGACCACCGCCGCGATCGGCACGCCGGCGTCGATCACGGCCCGGACCCACGACACCTCGCTGCCCAGCTGCAAGCCGTACGGCCCGGGGGCGGCGGCCACGACGAGCAGGTCAGGGCGCAGCGGGCCGGCCAGCAGCGACGGCGTCGCCGAGAGCCGGGCCGGGACCGACCGCACGAGGCCGTCGGCCACCGCGGTCCGCAGGCCCCAGCCCGGCATGACGGTGCGGGCGTCGGCGAAGGCCGCGAGGTCGAGACCCTCGAGCGGCGCCGGCATCCAGCCGAGGACGAGCCGCAGGTCGCCCCGGGTGCGGGCGAGCTCGGAGAGGGCGGCGTAGGCGGCCCGGGGGGCGCCGCAGCCGTCGGCGATCGCGACGCGGGCGCCGGGCCGCACGAGCTGGGCGAGGGCGGCGGCGTCGATGGTCACGATCGGGGACCTCCAGCGGGGCGGACCGGCACACGGTGATCATGCCCGAGCGCTCCGACAACCCACGGGTGGTTCCCGGGACACCTGTGGGTGACGGCGCGTGGCGTGGGGCCGGGAGGGCGCCCGCCGTTCCTAGCGTGCCGCCCCATGCAGCCGAAGAGGCGTGTCCGTGCCGCGCTGAGCGTGGCCGTCGTCGCCGCCGTCGCCCTCTCGGTGGGGACAGCGGCCCTCGCGGAGCCGACCGACGCGACGTCCTGGGCCATCGACCGCGCGGCCACGGCGAAGGTCGCCGACCTCACCGGCGCGGGATCGGTCAACGACACGGGCGCCCGCTACGGGGTGGAGGGCGCCGACCTCGGCCACATGTTCATGGTCGGCCCGCGGATGGCCATGGCCTTCGGCGACACCTACGGCGCCCCGGCCGCGGCGCCCGACTTCCGCGCGGTGCCCCACGCCGACTGGCGGTCGAACTCGATCGCCTCCATCGACCCGCCGGCCTCCCCGGCGAAGGGCCTCGGCTTCGTCGGGATGGTCGCCGACCGGCCCGGGCACGCGAAGGAGCTCATCCCCTCGCAGAAGCGCAAGGGCGTGCAGGAGAGCGTGATCCCCACCTACGGGATCGCGACCGGCGCGCGGAACACGACGATGAACCTGCAGTACATGTCCGTGCGCTCGTTCGACCGGCCCGGGCACTGGCAGCTCACCGGCTCGGGCATGGTCACCTCCCTCGACGGCGGCACCACCTGGGTCGACCAGCCCGCCGCCCGCCGGCCCGCGGACTCGAAGTTCGGCCAGGTCGCCTACGTGCGGCCGGGGGGTCCCGACGATCCCGACGCCCCCGTCCCGGCCGGGGTCACCCGGGGCGCGGACGTCTACGTCTACGGCATCCCGGGGGGCCGCTACGGCGACCTCTCGCTCGCCCGGGTCGCCGCCGACCGGGTCGCCGACACGGCGGCCTACACCTACTGGAACGGCACCGACTGGGCGGCGGGCGAGGCGAGCGCGGTCCCGGTGATCAGGGGCCCGGTCGGCGAGCTGTCGGTCCGCTGGAACTCGTTCTACCGCCAGTGGATCATGATGTACCTGGTCGACGACACCGGCGAGATCGTGCTGCGCACCGCGCCCGCGCCCACCGGCCCCTGGAGCCCCGCCCAGGTCGTCACCACCACGAAGGACTTCCCGCAGGCCTACGCGCCCTACCTGACCCCGCGCTGGAACGACGGCCCCGACCTCTGGTTCACGATGTCGCAGTTCACGACCTACCGCGTGGCGTTGATGAAGACCCGACTCGCCGCGGCCCCGGCCGGCGCGGCACCCGCCGCGGTGGAGCTCCCGCGGTCGCTTCCCGCGCGGGAGCCGTCGCTGACGGCGCCCCCGGTCCCGCTCGCCGCCGCGAGCCGGGCCGCCCCGACGACGACCGTCCCGGCCCCCTCCGGCTCGTTCCCCACGGCCGCCGTGGTCCCGACGACGACGACGCCGGCCGGTCCGCCGCCGGCCACGGCCCCGCCGGTCCCCGACCCGACGACGATCACGACGATCGACACGAGGTCCCCGGTCCCGACCCCGACCTCGTCGTCACCGGCCGCGCCCGCGCCGTGACAGCGCGGATTCCCTGCTCCAGGCGGGGGTGCGCGCGGATCACTGGGCCACTCGGACGCACCTGACCCGGCGCTCCGGCCCAACCTCCAGGGCCTCCCGACCCAACTTCGCTCGGCCGACCGTCCCGCCGTGCTACCTCTCGATGCGGGGAACGACGGTGTGGACGGGGGAACGCACGTGATCGAGTCGTGGATGGTGTTCGTCGGCGTGGGGGCGGTCGGGGGGTTCTTCGTCGGCCGCGCGACCGCCGAGATCCGGCGGGCGAGGGCCGACATGCGCAACACCTGGAACGGGCGCAAGCGCTACCGGTCCTGACCCCGGGCCGCCCGTCACGCGCCGGATTGCGCGAGGATCGTCGCCGACCCGACGGAAGGCTCCCGCCGATGCGCTACGACGACGACGCCCAGCTCGACACCTCCCAGGTCACCGACGACCGAGGTGGCTCGTCCGGGGGCGGCGGCTTCGGCAGCGGGGGGCTCGGCGGGGGCGGCGGCGGCCTGGTCGCGCTGATCATCGGCCTGCTGTTCCGGGGCCGGAGCGGCAAGGCGAGCTGGGCGGTCATCGTCGTCGCCGTGATCGGGTTCGTCGCCTCGCAGTACCTCGGCGGCGGCACGGGCACGACGGCCGGGGTCCAGGGCGGGTTCGGTGAGCCGGGCGGGCGGTCGCAGGTCGGGACGTCCGACCTGGCGAGCGAGTGCCGCACCGGGGCCGACGCGAACTCCAAGCTCGACTGCGCGATCGTCGCCGACATCAACTCGATCCAGGGGTACTGGAGCGGCGGCGGCTACGCCCGCGCGGCGACCGGGGTCCGGGGCGCGGCCCCCCGGTACGAGGTCGTGGACACGACGTTCTTCACGGGCGGGGTGCGCACCGCGTGCGGGAGCGCCGACTCCAGCGCCGGCCCCTTCTACTGCCCGGGCGACAACCTCGTCTACATCGACCTCAGCTTCTACGAGCAGCTGAAGACGCAGTTCGGGGCGCAGGGCGGCGGGCTGACCAACGCCTACGTGCTGGCCCACGAGTACGGCCACCACGTGCAGTCGCTGCTCGGCACCGAGGCGCAGGTGCGCACCCGCCAGGGCGCGACGTCGGACTCCGTGCGCCTCGAGCTGCAGGCCGACTGCTACGCCGGCGTGTGGATGAACCACGCGACCCAGCCGACGAACGGCCGGCCCCCGCTGATCACCGAGATCACGAAGGCCGACCTCGACGGCGCCGTCGACGCCGCGCAGCGCATCGGCGACGACTACATCCAGGGCAGGCTGGGGGGAGGGACGGTCGACCCCGACTCGTTCACCCACGGCTCGTCCGAGCAGCGCAAGCGCTGGCTGACCACCGGCTACACCACCGGCGACCCGACCCGCTGCACCACGATGGGGGCTGCGCCCCTGTGAGCACTCATCCGTGTCCCGGCACGGATTAGTGCTCACCTGCGCGTTAGCGCACCCCCTGCATGGCCCGCCGCACCCACGGGGCCAGGGCGAGCAGGACCCCGCCGAGCACGAGGGCCGCGATGCCGATGACCGAGAAGTACGTGCCCTCGGTCGACGGGTCGTAGTAGCCCGCCATCGTGCCGGCGAGCGCGGAGCCCAGCGAGATCGACAGGTAGAACAGGGCGACCGCCTGCGAGCGGAAGAGGTCGGGCCCGATGCGGGTGGAGAGCGAGAGCCCGACCGGCGAGAGGTTCATCTCCGCGAGGGCGAACACCAGCATGATCAGCACGATCGCGAGCACCGGGGTCGTGTTGCCCGTGCCGCCGGCCCAGGGCAGGAAGAGCAGGAACGCGACACCCATGCCGCCCGCGCCGATCGCGAACTTCACCGGCGTCGACGGCCCGCGCTCGCCGAGCTTGGTCCACAGGACCGCGAACAGCGGGGCGAGCACGATCACGAAGAACGGCTCGAGGGAGTTCACCCAGGCGATCGGCATCTCCCAGCCGCCGAGGGACCGGTCGAGGCGCACGTCGCTGTAGAGCGTGACCACCGTGAACTGCTGCTGGAACAGCGACCAGAACACGACGCTCGCGAGCCACATCGGGATGAACGAGCGCACCCGGCTCCGCTCCACCGCGGTGACCCGCGGGCTGGTGAGCAGCAGGGCGAACAGGCCGACCGAGATCACCGCGACGATGATCGCCACCGCGGTCGAGAGGTTCTCCGCGGTGAGCACGCCGAGGACGAAGAGCACCACGATCACGACGACCGCGACGGCCACGCCGAGCACGGGGCGGGCCCAGGCGCCGGCGGGCAGCGGGTTCGGGACGACGGCGGCCGACGCGGGCAGGTTCTTGCGGCCGGTCACGTAGATGCCGAGGCCCAGCGCCATGCCGATCGCGGCGAGCCCGAAGGCCCAGTGGAAGCCGATCGACGTCTGGGCGAACCCGGTGATCAGCGGCCCGACGAGCGCGCCGATGTTCACGCCCATGTAGAAGATCGAGAAGCCGGCGTCGGCGCGCGGGTCGTCCCGGCGGTAGAGCGACCCGACCACGGTGGTCGCGGAGGTCTTCACCCCGCCCGAGCCGAGGGCGACGAGCACCAGGCCGACGACGACGCCGGCGAGGCCCGGGACGAGGGCCAGGGCCAGGTGGCCGAGCATCACGGTGCAGGCCGAGAAGAACAGCGTCCGTTCGGCCCCGAGGACCCGGTCGCAGATCCAGGCGCCGGCGACGCACGCGAGGTACACGGTGCCGCCGTAGGCGCCGATGATGCTGGTGGCCGCCTCCTCGGGCAGGCCCAGTCCGCCCTCGGCGAGCGAGTAGTAGAGGTAGTAGGCCATGACGGCCTGCATCCCGTAGAAGGAGAACCGTTCCCAGAGCTCGACGGAGAACAGGTTCGCCAGGGCGAGGGGATGGCCGAAGAAGCGGCGGTCCGCGGAGAAGTCCTGGCCGGGATCGGGCGGGGCGGCGACGGAACCGGGGGCGGGATCGTCCGCCGGGCGGTCGTCGTCGGGGGAACCGGGAGTGATGGTCACGGACGAATACTGTGACAAAGCTGAGAGGTCCGCACCAGTACGCGAGGAAATTCGGTGCGCTCCGATGTCGTGTTCGCGCCCCGATCGGGGTAAGACGTCGGTCACACCACGCCCAAGGAGCCGCCATGTACGTGCAGCAGTACGCGCCGGTCCTCGGCTCCCTCGCGATCAGCTCGGCGATCGCGGCCCTGCCCCTGCTCGTCCTGTTCGTCCTGCTGGGCGGCCTCCGGGTCCGGGCCTGGCTCGCGTCGCTGATCGCGCTCGCGGTCGCGCTCGTCGTCGCGATCGCGGTCTACGCGATGCCGGTGGGCCAGGCCCTCCTCGCGGGCACCGAGGGCGCGGTGTTCGGCTTCTTCCCGATCCTCTGGATCGTCATCAACGCCCTGTGGATCTACCGGATGACGGTGCGCACCGGGCACTTCGACGTCCTGCGCCGCTCGTTCAGCTCGGTCTCCGACGACCAGCGCATCCAGGCCGTCCTCATCGCCTTCTCCTTCGGGGCGCTGCTCGAGGCGCTGGCCGGCTTCGGTGCCCCTGTGGCCATCTGCACGGTCATGCTCATGGCGCTGAACTTCGCGCCGCTCAAGGCCGCGGTGGTGGCCCTCGTCGCCAACACCGCCCCGGTCGCGTTCGGCGCCATCGCGGTACCGATCACCACGCTCTCCCAGGTCACGGGCCTGCCCGAGGACGTCCTCGGCGCCGTCGTCGGGCGCCAGACGCCGGTCCTCGCGGTCTTCGTCCCGTTCGTGCTCGTCTTCATCGTCGACGGGATGCGCGGGCTGCGCGAGACCTGGCTCGTCGCGCTCGTCGGCGGCCTCTCCTTCGCCATCGCCCAGTTCCTCACCTCGAACTTCCTCTCCGTGCCCCTCACCGACATCGTCGCGGCCCTGGTCTGCGCGGGGGCGGTGGTCGCGGTCGTCAAGGCCCGCCGCACGACGACCGCGCGGCCGGTCACCGTCGGGGCCGGTGGTGGCGGAGGCGGTGTCGGGGACGGTCCCGACGAGGCCGCGGTGCCGGATGCCTCCGGACGGCAGACCGCGGCGGACGACTCCCGCCGCGACACGGTGCTGGCCTACCTGCCCTACGTGATCATCATCGTGCTCTTCTCGGTCCAGCAGATCCCGCCGATCAAGTCCGCGATCGATGCCACCACCACGAAGTTCCGCTGGCCCGGGCTCGACGTGCGCACCCCGACCGGCAGCCAGGTGTCGTCCACGAGCTTCACGTTCAACTGGCTCGCCTCGGCCGGGACGATCCTGCTCATCGCCGGCCTGCTGACGATGCTCGCGCTGCGGGTCGCGCCCCGGGTCGCCGTCTCCTCCTACGGGCAGACGCTCTCCGAGCTGCGCGGCGCCATCGTCACGGTGATGGCCGTGCTCGCCCTGGCGTACGTGATGAACCTGTCGGGCCAGACGATCACCATCGGGCAGTGGCTCGCGGCCACCGGCGGCCTCTTCGCGGTGCTCTCGCCGGTGCTCGGCTGGCTCGGGGTCGCGGTGACCGGCTCCGACACCTCGTCGAACTCGCTCTTCGGGGCCCTGCAGGTGGCCGCGGCGGAACGGTCCGGGCTCGACCCGGTCCTGCTCGCCTCGGCCAACACCTCCGGCGGCGTGCTCGGCAAGATGATCTCCCCGCAGAACCTCGCGATCGCCGCGTCGGCGGTGGGGATGGCGGGCCGCGAGGGCGAGATCTTCCGCAAGGTCCTGCCCTGGAGCCTGGTCTTCCTCCTCGGGATGGCGGTGCTGGTGTACCTGCAGTCGACCCCGGTGCTGGGCTGGATGCTCCCGGGCTGAGCGGGGCGGCGCGCCCGTCGTCAGGATGGGGTCCATGCGGATCGCCGTGCTCGGGGCAGGACCGGTGGGGCTCGACACGGCGCTCGCGGGGGTCGCGGCGGGCGCCGAGGTCCGGGTCCTCGAGGCCGCGCCGCGGGCGGGCGCCGGGGTCCGGGCCTGGGGGCACGTCCGGCTGTTCACCCCCTGGTCGATGGACGTGTCCGACCGGATGCGGGCCGCGGTGCCAGGGCTGCCCGACTCGGAGGACGAGTGCCCCACGGGCCACGAGTTCGCCGACCGGGTCCTCGACCCGGTCGCGGAGGCGCTCGGCCCCGACGTGCTGCGCACCGGTACGCGGGTGCTCGGCGTGGCCCGCGCGGGCCGGTTGCGCCACGAGGCCATCGGTGACCCGGCCCGGGCCGACACCCCCTTCCGGATCCTGCTCACCGACGCGGCCGGGCACGAGTGGAGCGAGTACGCCGACGTCGTCGTCGACGCCACCGGCAGCTACGGGCGGGGCAACCCGCTCGGCGACGGCGGCCTGCCCGCCGCGGGGGAGGCGGCCTGCGACGAGCGGATCGTGCGCACCCTGCCCGACGTCGCGGCCGGCGGCTGGGACGGCACGACGCTGCTCGTCGGCGCCGGCAAGTCGGCGCAGACCGCCGCCCGCGACCTCGCGGAGGTCCCGGGCGCGCGGGTGACTTGGGTGGTCCGCGACCCCGACCCCGACTGGGGGGCGGTTCCCGACGATCCGCTGCCCTCGCGCCAGGCGCTCGTCACGCACGCACGGGAGCACCCGGGCGTCGTGCGCGGCGCGGTCGTCGACCGGCTCGAGCCCGACGGCGCCGGGCTCGTCGCGACCCTGCGCGACCGGCAGGGCGGGACCGAGCGCGTCCGGGCCGACCGGGTCCTCGCCCTCACCGGCTACCAGGGCGATCCCGGGCTCACCCGCCAGGTGCAGGTGCACGAGTGCTGGGCGACGGGCGCGCCGATGAACCTCGCCGCGTCCCTGCTCGCGGCCGCCGGCGACGGCCCGGCCGACTGCCTCGCCCAGCCCGCCGCCGGGATCGACACGCTGCGCAGCCCCGAGCCCGACCTGTTCGTCCTCGGGATGAAGTCCTACGGGCGCAGCAGCGCCTTCCTCCTGCGGGTCGGCTACTCCCAGGTCGACGAGGTCGTCGGGTCCCTCGTCCCCGCGTGAGCGCTCACGGCCGGCCGAGCCGACGGGCCCGCACCACCGTCCGCGCCAGGAGCCGGGTCATCGGGGTGCTGAGCGAGTCGCCGAGCTCGGCCAGCGCCGCGTTCCACACCCCGTCGCCCCAGCCCGGGTAGGGGTGCACGACGCCCGCGAGGTCGCGCAGCCGGCCGCGGCGGGCGACGAGCGCGGTCAGCTCGGTGAGCATCTCGGCCGCCCGCGGCGCCACGATCGTCGCCCCGAGCACCCGGCCGCGGGCGTCGAGGACCACGCGGGTGACCCCCTCGGTCGCGTCCTCCGCCACGGCCCGGTCGACGTGCGCGTGCTCCAGCACCCGCTCCCGCGCGCCCGGGCCGGCCTCGGCGGCGGTGAGCCCGACGTGGGCCACCTCCGGCTCGGTGTAGGTCACCCGGGGGTACGCGGCGTGGTGGACCCGGCGCAGCGGAGCGAGCAGGGCGTTGGTGGCCGCGACGCTGCCGTGCACCCCCGCGACGTGGGTGAAGGGCGCGGCGCCGCCCGGCGGCACCGCCCCGACGACGTCGCCCGCGGCGAACACCCCCGGTGCGGAGGTGCGCAGCCGGTCGTCGACCGCGACGTGCCCGGTGTCGTCGAGGGCGACCCCGAGCGCGTCGAGGCCCAGGCCCGCCACCGCCGGGCGTCGCCCGAGCGCCACGAGGACCCGGTCGGCGGGCAGGCGCGTCCCGTCGTCCAGCACCACGTCGCCCCCGTCCACGGCGGTGACCGGGGTCCCCAGGCGCAGGTCGACCCCGTCGCGGCGCAGCGCCGCCCCGAGCCGCGCCGACGCGTCGGGGTCCTCGCCGGGCAGCACCCGGTCGTTCGCCTCGACGAGCGTCACCGCCGTCCCGAGCCGGGCGAACCCCTGGGCCAGCTCGCAGCCGACCGGCCCCGCACCCAGCACGACGAGCGAGCGCAGCGGCCCGGCGTGGCCCCAGACCGTGTCGCTGGTCAGGGCGCCCGCGAGCCCGGGGAGGTCGGGGACGACCGGGTCGGCGCCGGTCGCGAGCACGGCCCGCCGGAAGCGCAGCGCGACGCCGTCGACCTCCGCCCGCCCGGGCCCGGTGAACCGGGCGGTCCCGGTGCGGACGTCGACGCCGTCGGCGCGCAGGGCCTCGACGGAGTCGACCGGCGCGATCCGGTCCTGGGCGCGCCGGACGTGGGCGAGGACGGCGTCGAGGTCGACCCGGACGTCGGCGTGCACCCCGAAGCGCTCCGAGGACCGGGCGGCGTGCGCGGCCGCCGCGGCCGCGAGGAAGGCCTTCGAGGGCACGCACCCGGTCCAGAGGCAGTCGCCGCCGGGGCGGCCCCGCTCGACGAGCGTCACCCGGGCCCCGAGCCCGGCCGCGGTGCGCGCGGCCACCAGCCCGGCACTGCCGGCTCCCACGACGAGCAGGTCGATCCGCTGCACATGTCCTCCCCAGGGGGCACGATCGCACCGTGCCCCGACGTGACGACCGACCGGTCGACCTCCACGGCATCGTCCTGCCCGATGCCGTCACGGGCGAACCGGTGGACCTCGGGGGGCTGGGAACGGCGGGCGTCACGGTGCTCACCGCGATCCGGCACCGCGCTTGACTGCCCTGCCAGCAGCACCTGGTCCGGGTGCAGGAGGCCCTCGCCGGGCGCGGGGTCGAGGCCGTCGCCGTGGGGTTCAGCCCGCCGGAGGCACTCGCGCCGCTGGTGGCGTACCTCGGGTGGGAGGGCCGCTTCCTCGCCGACACGGACCGTCGCCTCTACCGCGGGCTGGGACTCGGCCGCGCCCCCTGGTGGCGGGTCTGGTCGCCGGGCACGCTGGGGATCTACGCCCGCGCGATCCGGCGCGGGTACCGGGGGCAGGCCCCCACGGAGGACACCCGCCAGCTCGGGGGCGACGCCCTCGTCCGGGACGGGGTCGCCGTGATCCGGTGGAGTCCCCGTAGCCCGGACGACCGCATCGACGCCGACGAGCTCGCCCGGACCACCGAGGAGTACCGATGACGACGATCGCCCTCTGCGGCGGGGTGTACTCCAACCCCTACGCGCTGCGCGCCTTCCTCGACGACGCCCGCGCGCGCGGCGCCGACCGGCTGGTCTGCCTCGGCGACTTCGGGGCCTACGGCGCCGAGCCCGAGGCGGTGTTCCCCCTCCTCGACGGGGTGGAGTGCCTCGCCGGCAACTACGAGGTGGCGATCGGGTCGGGGCAGACCGACTGCGGCTGCGGGTACACCGACGACGCCGACAACGCGTTCGCCCAGATCGCCTACGACTACACGTTCCGGAACACCTCGCCGGCCTTCGCGGCGTTCATGCGGACCCTGCCCACCGAGCACCGGGAGACCGTGGAGGGGGTCGACCTGCACCTGGTGCACGGCTCGACCCTCGCGGTCAACGACTTCTGGTGGGAGTCCCTCGACGACGACGGCCACCGGATGCGGGTCGACGCCTCGGGCGCCGACGTCGTCTGCTGCACCCACTCCGGGCTGCCCTGGACGCGGCGGGTGACGCGGTCCGACGGCGGCGAGACCCTCGTGGTCAACGTCGGGGTGATCGGGCGTCCGGCGAACGACGGTGGGACGCACGTCTGGTACGCGCTGCTGCACTGCGACGACGGCGCGGCCCGCGCCGAGCTGGTCGCCCTGCCCTACGACCACGCCGCGCAGGCCGCCTCGATCCGGGCGGCCGGGCTGCCCGAGGCGTTCGCGGCGACGGTCGAGACCGGCTGGTGGGAGACCTGCCTGGAGATCGTCCCGCCGGAGGAGCGCTCGCGCGGCCGGTTCCAGCTCTACAAGTCCGCGATCCCGGCCTTCGACGCCGGCCCGTCGTGGGGCGAGGCGCCCGCCGTCCCCGACGACGACCGCCCCGTGATGCCGCTGTTCGGCTCCGCGCTCTTCCCGGCCCGGCTCTGGGTCTACACCAACTTCCACTGCAACCTGGCCTGCTCCTACTGCTCGGTGGCCTCCTCGCCGCGCGCGGTGCCCCGGCGGCTGGGACCGGAGCGGTTCACGGCGCTCGTCGACGAGGCGGTCCGGGAGGGCTTCACCGAGCTCTACGTGACCGGCGGCGAGCCGTTCCTCGAGCCCGACCTCGCCGACATGCTGCTCGCCGCCACCGAGCACCTCGACGTGGTGTGCCTGACCAACGCGATGCTCTACCGCGGGACGCGCCGCCGGGAGCTGGAACGGCTCGCGGGCGTCGAGCGGCTCACGCTGCAGACCTCGCTCGACGGGCCCGACGCCGGCGCCCACGACCGGTACCGCGGCGCCGGCTCCTGGGAGCGGGCGATGGCGGGGCTCGACCTCGCGGTGTCGCTCGGCCTCCCGGTGCGCGTGGGGATGACCGAGACCCCCGACAACGCCGGGTCGGGCGAGGCGCTGCGGACCCTGCTCGCCGAGCACGGCGTGCCCGGCGACCGCGTGGCGGTGCGCCCGCTGATCGCCCGCGGCCACTCCGACGAGGGCCTCGTGGTCGGCGAGGACGACACGGTGCCCGAGCTGACCGTCACCGCCGACGGCTGGCACTGGCACCCCGCGGGCGCCGACCTCCCCACGTCGCCCGACATGCACCTCGGGGGACCGGAGGTGTCGATGGCGGAGGCGAAGCGCCGCGTCGTCGAACGGTTCCTCACCCATCGACGAGCCGACGGGTCCATGCCCGTGATCTACCAGTGCGCGGTATGAGCGTCTCCGTGATCGTGCCGGTCCTCGACGAGGCCGCGACGATCACCGGGCTCCTCGATCACCTCGCCGCCCTCGTGCCCGACGCCGAGCTCGTCGTCGTCGACGGCGGCAGCACCGACGGCACCCCCGAGCTCGCCGCGGCCCGGGCCCGGGTGGTCCGGGCCGGCGGCGGTCGTGGGCCGCAGCTCGCGGCCGGCGTCGCGGCCGCCACCGGGGACGTGCTGTGGTTCGTCCACGCCGACACCCGCCTCGACCCGCGGGCCCCGGCGGCCCTGCGGGCCGCCCTCGCCGACCCCGCGGTCGTCGGCGGCGGCTTCCGGCTGCGGTTCGACCGCGACACCCCGACGCTGCGCTGGCTCGCGTGGACGAGCAACGTCCGGGCCCGCGCCGGGTGGATCTTCGGCGACCAGGCGATGTTCGTCCGCCGCCCGGTCCTCGACGCCCTCGGCGGGGTCCCGGCGATCCCGCTCATGGAGGACCTCGAGCTCTCCCGGCGGCTGCGCCGCGCCGGGCACCGCACGGTGCTGCTCGACCCGCCGAGCACGGCGTCGTCGCGCCGGTTCGACGAGCACGGCACCGTCGCGATGATCGTCCGGATGCAGCTGCTCAAGCTCGCGTACCTCCGCGGGGTGCCGCCCGAGGAGCTGCGCCGCCGCTACGAGGGCGAGCGGAGCGACGGGGAGGGGGCACGAGCCGAGCGCAGCCGGTGGCGGACGGCGCTCGACCGGACCCGCCCCGTCGACCCCGGCTTCGCGGCCGCGCTGGCCCGCCGGTGGTCGGAGCTGCCCGCGATCGCGCGCACGCCCGGCCAGATCCTGGGGCGCCACGGGGTCGGCTGCGAGGGCACCCACGGGGTCTTCCCGCGCTGCAACCTGGCCTGCACGCCCTGCTACCACTCCCGGGACGCCAACCGGGTGCGGGTCGACGGGGAGCACACCCTCGCCGAGGTCGAGTCCCAGATGGCACTGCTGCGCGAGGTGCGGGGGCCGAGCGCGCACGCCCAGCTCATCGGCGGCGAGGTCACCCTGCTCGACCCCGACGACCACGCCGCGGCGCTGGAGGTCATGCGCCGCCACGGGCGCGAGCCGATGAGCATGACCCACGGCGACGTCGACCCCGACCACCTGCACCGCCTCGCCGTCGGCCCCGACGGCCGCCGGCGCACCCGGCGGCTGTCGTTCTCCGTGCACGTCGACTCGCTCATGGTCGGGCGGCGCGGGCACGCCCGGCCCACCGACGAGGCGTCCCTGCACCCCGCCCGGGCCCGCTTCCTCGCGATGACCGACCGGCTGCGGCGCGAGACCGGGGTGCGCTCGTTCGTCGCGCACTCCATGACCGTCTCGCCCGCGAACCTCGCCCAGGTCGCCGAGGTGGTGCGCGGCACCTGGGCGATGGGCTTCGGGATGCTGTCCTTCCAGCCGGCCGCCTTCCTCGGGGACGACCGCCGCTGGAAGGAGGACTACCGCGAGCAGACCGTCGACGACGTCTGGGCGGAGCTCGAGCGGGGCGTCGGCGCCCGGCTCGACCACTCGGTGCTCCAGAACGGCGACACCCGCTGCAACCGCACCGCCTACGGGCTGCGCGTGGGGGAGCGGTGGGTCGCGGTGTTCGACGCCGACGACCCCCGCGACCTCGCCGCCCGCGACGAGATGTTCGCCGCCTTTGGGCCCGTCTCCTTCACCGGGCAGCCGGGCTGGGTCGTCGCCGGGCGCGTGGTGCGCCGGCTCGCACCGCGCCCGCGGACGGTCGGCACCGCCCTGGTCTGGGCGCGCCGGTTCGTGGGCCGCGCGGGAGGAGCGGTGCACCTCGCGCGGGAGGCGCTCGGCGGGCGTGTCGGGCCGCGGACCTTCGTCGTGCACGCCTTCATGGACGCGGCCGACGTCGCCCCCGCCTGGGAGGCGACACAGCGCGGGGAGTGGTCCGACGACACCCGCGTGCGCGGCACGCAGGAGCGGCTCGCCGCGTGCCACTACGCGATGGCCCACCCCGAGAACGGCACGCTCGTCCCCGCATGCGTCCAGCACGCCCTGCTCGATCCGCACGAGAACGCCCAGCTCAAGCTGATGATGCCCCGCGTGCCACCCCGGAGGTCAGCGAACTGACGGGACCCGGTGCGCGGTCACCGGCGGGGCGTCGGGCGCGGGCTCCACCTCGACGAGCACCGTCTGCGCGACCGGCGCCTGGCCCAGGCGCGACGACCCGGTGTCGGCGGTGACGACGTTCGGGTTGCCGTGCTTGTCGGGGGTGCCGGGCGTCCCGGGCTCCAGCGGGTCGTACCAGGCGCCGGTCGCGATCTGGCACACCTGCGGGGCGAGGTCGTCGGTGAGGACGGCGCCCGCGTAGAAGGCACCGCGGTCGTTGAACACCCGCACCACCTCGCCGTCGGCGATGCCGCGCTCCTGCGCGTCGGCCCGGGGGATGCGCAGCGGCTCGTGCCCGGCCACCTTCGTCGCGAGGCTTCCCGACGAGGGGTCGAGCTGGCTGTGCAGGCGCGCCGCCGGTTGGTTCGAGACGAGGTGCAGGCCGTAGGGGCCGCCGTCGCCCAGCCGCTCGGCCGGCTCGAGCCACGCGGGGTGACCCGGGCAGTCGTCGTAGCCGAACCCGGCGATCGTCGGGGAGCTGATCTGGATGCGGCCCGAGGGCGTGTGCAGGGGGTGCGCGTCGGGGTCGCCCCGGAAATCGGCGAGCAGCGCCGGGGCGGGGCGGAGGTCGAAGTCGCACCGCCCGGTGGCCCAGAACTCGTCGAAGTCGACCGGGTCGTGCCCCCGGCGGCGGGCCCGTCCCGCGGCGACGTCGTAGAGGTGGCGCAGCCAGCCCATCTCGTCGCGGCCCTCGTGGTACTGCTCGCCGAACCCGAGGCGGTCGGCCAGCTCGGCGAACACGTCGAGGTCGTGGCGGGACTGCGCGTGCGGCGCGCGGACCTGCGTCATCGCCACCCAGGCCGGCGCGAACTCGTGGGCGAGGACGTCGTTGCGCTCCATCGTGGTGGTGGCGGGCAGCACGACGTCGGCGAAGTGGGCGGGCGGGTTCCAGAACTGCTCGTGCACCACGACCGTCTCGAGGCGCCGCCACCCGGCCATCAGGCGGTTGAGGTTCGCGTTGTGGTGGAACGGGTTGCCGCCCGCGGAGTAGACGAGCTTCACGTCGGGCAGCGTCAGCCGCCCGCCCGCGTACTCCAACTCCTCGCCGGGGTGGAGCAGCATGTCGGTGAAGCGGCCCACCGGCACGGCGACGTCGACCGGGTTGGCGCCCAGCGGCATCGTCGGGCGGGGGATCTCCTCGGTGCGGGGGAGGGTGTTGCCGCGGACGCTGCCGAACCCGATCCCGAAGCCGCGGCCCGGCAGCCCGATCCCGCCGAGCATCGCCGCGAGCGCCACCGTCATCCACACCGGCTGCTCGCCGTGCTGCGCGCGCTGCACCGACCAGCTCGTGGTCACCAGGGTCCGGCTCGCCGCCATCCGCCGGGCCAGGTCGCGGATGCGGCCGGCGTCGGCGCCGGTGATCCCGGCGGCCCAGTCGGCGTTCCGGACGATGCCGTCGGCGTCGCCGAGCAGGTAGCGCTCGAACTCGTCGTACCCGTCGCAGTACCGGGCCAGGAAGGCCCGGTCGACCGCGCCGTCGTCGTGCAGGGTGTGGGCGAGCCCGAGCATCAGCGCGGTGTCGGTGCCCGGGCGCAGCGGGAACCACTCGGGGTCGACGGCGGCGGGGACGTCGTCGCGCGCCGGGCCGACGGTGACGAACCGGATGCCGGCCGCGCGGGCCTCGTCGAACCAGTCGGCGTTCGTGTGGTCGAGCGCCCCGCCCGAGTCGACCGCGGTGTTCTTGAGGTGCGCGCCGCCGAACATCACCACCAGCTCGGTGTGCTCGACGACCTCGGGCCAGGTCGGGGTCAGCGCGATGACGTCGCCGCGGCCCAGGACGTGGGGGAGCACGGCCAGCGCGGCCCCGAAGCTGTGGTTGCCGACCTTGTCGACGTAGCCCCCGTTCATCCCGAGGAACCGCTTGAGCACGCTCGGGGCGTGGTGCAACCGGCCCGCGCTCGCCCAGCCGTAGCAGCCGCCGTAGACGGCCTCGTCGCCGTGCTCGGCCCGCACCCGGGTGAGCTCGTCCGCGACCAGCCCGAGGGCGGTAGCCCAGTCGACGGGGACGAACGGGTCGGCCCCGCGGGTGCTCGGATCGCGCCGCCGGAGCCAGCCCTCGCGCACATGCGGCCGGTCGATCCGCAGCCGCGAGCCCGCCAGCTCCGGCAGGCCCGCGACGAGGCCCGGCGGGTGCGGGTCGGAGGCGGGCGCCCGCACCGATCCGTCGGGGTCGACGTCGTAGACGCCCCAGTGCGACGCGGTGCGGGTCATGCTCCGATCATCACGGGTCGCCGACGCGGTGCAACGACAATGTGCCGTCGGCCGCCCCCGTCTGCTCCCAGGTGCCCGACTCCGCGGTCCAGGTCCGCCCGTCGTAGGTCACGCGGTCGACGGTGAGGCGCGTGGAGTGCGCGACGAGCCACGACGCGATCGCCCAGCCGTTCTCCTGGGTCTGCTCCCCGGACAGCCGGGCGTCGCCGAGCTCGGCGCGGGCGAGGCCCGCGACGGTGTCGGCCGGGGGCTCGGAGAGGTCGAGGCCGGTGCAGGTCAGGCCACCGGGGTTCTGGCCGAGGAAGACGACGGCCATGGTGCGGGCCTCGGGCTCGTGGTCGGCGTAGGCCTCCGGGAAGCCGCTGCGCTGCACCCGCTGGGCGGCCTCGGTGACGTCCATGCCGGCCCAGCCGGGGGTGGCGAGCAGCGCGTCGTAGAACTTGGTGGACGAGGTGACGGTGTCGAGCAGCTCGGCCGGCGAGCCCCAGCCCTGGCTCGGGCGCTGCTGGAACAGGCCCACCGAGTCGCGGTCGCCGCCGCGCAGGTTCGCGAGCGTCGACTCCTGGATCGCGGTGGCCAGGGCGATGGTGATCGCGCGGTCGGGGGCGCCCATGGCCCGCCCGACCGCGGCGATCGTCGCCGCGTTGTCCATCTGCTCGGGCGAGCCGCTCCAGGTCGGCCGCAGGCCGGGCGAGTTCGCCGGAGCGGTGACGGTGCAGGTCGCGCGGGTCACGGAGCCTCCGTTCGCGATGACGACGACGAGGACGACCAGCGCGACCAGGACCACGGCGGCCAGGGCGGCCGGGACGAGCCACGGCGGTCGTCGTCGGGGCATCACGGCACCAGTCAATCACCGAGGTCGTTTCGTCCGGCTACGTGCCGGGCATATCCTCTTGGTGACCAAGATGATTTCCCGAGCCACCACCCTCGATCGGGTGCGGGCCGGGGCGGTGCTGCTGACCGCCGTCGTCCAGTTCGTCATCGGCTCGATCGGTGGATCGGGAGCGTTCGGTCGGCCGATAGGGGAGGTCTCGGCGGCCAACGAGACCCCGATCGTCCCGGCGGGCGGTGCCTTCGCCATCTGGGGCGTGATCTACACCTGGGTGCTGGTGCTCGCGGTCCGCCAGGCCCTGCCCTCGCAGTGGGCCCGCCCCGAGCACCGGGCGACCGGCTGGTGGCTCGTGCTCGCCGCCGTGGCCAACGCGACGTGGATCGTCCTGTTCTCCTCGCTGCTCGTCGGCTGGGCCGAGGTGGCGATCATCGTCCTGCTGGTCTCGCTCGCCGTGGTGATGGCCCGGCTGGCGACGTTCCCCGCGACCGTCGCCGACCGGTGGACCCTGCACGCCCCGATCGCCTTCTACACCGGCTGGGTCAGCGTCGCGACCGTCGTCGGCACCGCCGCCACCGGCGCGTGGGCGGGGCTGCCGTCCACCGGGGCGGTCGCGGTGATCCTCGGGATCGTGATGGTGCTGGTCACCGGCCTGATCGCCGCGGCCGTCGCGACGGCGGGCCCGGCCCCGGTCGCCTACGCGGCGTCGGTGGTGTGGGCGCTCGGCGGCATCGTCGTCGCGGGCCGGCCCGTGCTCGTCGTGATCGCGGCGGTGCTGGCCGCGGTGGTCGTCGTCGCGGCCGTGGTCCGGCGGGTGCTCCGGTCCCGCGAGCGCCTGGCGGCCGCGTTCGGCTGACGCGCCGGGCGCGAGCGGCCGACGACCTCACTCCGGCTGGGGGCGCCCCCGCAACCGCGACGCGCGAAGATCAGCGAGTGACCCTCCTGACGATCGGCCGCGTGGTCCTCGGGGTCGTCGGGTGCCTGCTGGCGGGGGCGCTCGTCGTCGTGGTGCTGGGGTCCTTCGTGCCGCGGACGCCCGTGGTGGGGTTCCTCGGGTCGTTCGTCTCCGGGCAGTACCCCCTGCACGCGGCGCTGGGCGCGGTGGTCGGCGTCGTCGCGGGGGCCGGGCTGCTGGCGCTCGGGGCCATCCGGACCGGCGTCGTCGTCACGGTGGTGGCCGTCCTGGCGGTCGTCGGGACCCTCACCGTCCTCGGCGCCCAGCGCGCCACCGCCCGCGCCGAGGGCGTGACCGTCGACTGGGGCCTCACGCTCACCGCCCTCGACCAGTCCGGGGCGTCGCCCGACGAGACGGTCGAGTACCAGCCCGGGCTCCACCTCGACCTCTACCTGCCGCCCGGACCCGGGCCGCACCCCGTGATGGTGTGGGTCTTCGGCGGGAGCTGGGTGCGGGGGACGACCGCGGACCGGGCCCGGGCGAACCGCTGGTACGCCGACCACGGGCTCGCGGTGGCCGCCGTGCAGTACCGGCTCCCCGCCGACCCGGCCCTCCCGGGCTCGACGCTGGGGGAGGCCCAGCGGCACGACGTGGCCCGCGCGATCGCCTGGGTGCGGGGCCCCGGCACCGCCCGCGGGCTCGACCCGGGCGCGGTGGTCCTCGGGGGACAGTCGGCCGGGGCGACCCTCGCGCTCTCCACCGCGGCGGCCCTGTCCGGGACGGCCGGCGCCTCGCTGCCCGGGGGCGCGACGACCGGCCCGCCCGTCGCCACGGTGGCCTTCTACCCGGTGGTCGACATGCGGCAGGTGGCCCCCGGGCTGCAGGACGCGGTGTTCGGGGGCCCGACCGCGCAGCACCAGGGGCTCACCCGGGCCGCCTCGCCGGGCGACCTCGTCGACCCCCGGCTCCCGCCCACGCTGCTCGTGCTCGGCGCCGCCGACAACTTCATCCGGGCCGACCTCGTCCGCGCCTTCGACGCGCAGCTCCGCGCGGCCGGGGTGCCGGGGCGGCTCCTCCAGGTGCCCTACGCCGACCACGTCTTCGACCACCCCTACGGCTCCCCGGGTGCGCAGGTCGCCCGCCCGGCGGTGCTGGCCTTCGCCCGGGAGCACACAAGATCCGACGTTGACCCGTCCGGGCGCTGACGAGGGACGGGGCCGTCGCGTTGCATGGTCGACGTGACGGAGCGTCGAGAAGACATCCACCGTGTGTTCCACGACGTCGGGCGCGTGCCCTCCCCACGCCCCGCCGTCGAGTTCCTGCGGGCCGCCGACGCGATGGGGCCGATCGCCGCCTACCGGGCCCGGATGCGCGGGCACCTCGCGCCCGCGGCGGGGGAGACGGTGCTCGACGTCGGCTGCGGGCTCGGCACCCACGCCGCCGCCATCGCGGCCGAGCGGGCCGCCACGGGCGTCCCGGGACCCGTCGTCGGGCTGGACCGGCAGGCGATGATCGACCAGGCCGGCGACCACCCCGGGGTCGAGTGGCTCGCCGGGTCGGCCGAGGCGCTGCCGCGCGACGACGACTCGGTCGACGCCGTGCTCGCCGAGCGGGTGCTCATGTACGTCGACGACGTCCCGGCGGCGGTCGCCGAGATGGCGCGGGTGCTGCGCCCGGGCGGGCGGGTCGCGCTGTTCGAGCTCGACTACGCGGCCATGGTGCTCGGCGGCGACGCGAAGATCGCCGACGAGGTGCTCGCCGTGGTGTGCGGGACCGTCTCCTGCGACCGGATGGGCCGGTCGCTGGGTCTGCTGCTGACCTCGGTGGGCCTCCGGGTGGTCGAGCAGGTGCCCGTGGCGCTGCCGATCCCGCCGCCGGTGTGGGCCGCGGCGGTCCGCGCCCCGGTGGACGACGCGGTGGCCGACGGCCGCCTCGACCCGGAGCGGACCGCGCAGTGGCTCGCCGAGCTGGAGGCGCCGGGCGCCTACCCGGGCTCGGTCACGGGGGTGCTGGTCTGCGGGGTGTGACCATCGGTCGGCCATGATCTCCCGGTGCGCCGTGCCCTCCCGATCGTCGCGGGCCTCGTCGTCGGGGTGGTCGTCGCCCTCGCGGTCCTGCTGCCCGGCTACGTCGGGCTCGACCGCGCCACCCCGTTCACCCAGCTCGCGGCCCTGACACCGCCGCTGCTCGTGGTGGTGATGGCGTCGGCGTTCGTCGGCCGGTTCGCCGGGGTCCTCGTGCGCCGGAAGGGCCCGCCGCTCGACGAGCGCCGGCCCCGGCTGTTCGCCGTGGGCTTCGCGGCGATGATGGGAGCGGCCGTCGTCGGGCTGACCACCGCCGGCATCGTCGGGAGCCGGCTGCTCGCAGACGACCCGCCCCCCACCCCGCCCGGGAGCCCGGAGCTCGCGGTGCTGAGCCTCAACGTCGACCACGGCGGGGCCGACGTCGCCGCGGTCGCCGCGCTCGTGCGGGAGCGGCGCGCCGACCTCGTCGTGCTGCCCGAGGCGGGCGACGCCTACCGCGCCCGGCTGCTGCCCCTGCTCCCCGGCTACCGCGGGTACAGCGCCCCGGCCACCGAGGACGGGGGCTCGACGACCCTGCTGAGCACCGTGGACTTGCGGGTCACGCCCACGAGGGGGGCCCTCTTCGGGTCGCTGGAAGCGACCCTGCCCGACGGGACGCGGCTCGTCGCGGTGCACACCGCGGCGCCCGTCCCGGGGCAGGTCCCGCTCTGGCGCGCCGACCTCGAGCGCCTCGTCGCCCCGCACTGCGCGGCCCCCGGGGGCGCGGCGGTGCTGGTCGCGGGCGACCTCAACGCCACCGCCGACCAGCGCGCGTTCCGCGCCGCGGCGGGCGGGTGCACCGACGCGCTGCCGTCGGTCGGGGCCGGGACCGTGGCGACCTTCCCGACGAACCTCCCGCGCTGGTTCGGCGTGCAGATCGACCACGTGCTCGTGAACGGCGGACCCACGGTGACCGACGCGGAGGTGCTCGACGTCCCCGGCACCGACCACCGCGCGCTCCTCGCCCGCATCGTCGTGCCGGGGCGCTGAGGCTCAGCGGCGGGCGAGCCCGTCGACGAGCACCTCGAACGCCCAGCGCAGCCGCTCCTCCCCGCCGCCGCGCGTGAGCACCGGGGCGAGCGCGGCGATCGTCGGGAAGCGGGCGGGGTCGACGGAGCCGTAGGTCGCCGTGATCCGCGCGACCTCCGACTCCTCGGTGCGCCCCTGCCACTCGGGCGAGCGGTACACGGCCTCCTCGTAGCCCGCGGCCGAGGTGACGAGGGAGAGCAGGTCGACCCCGTAGGCGCACCCCTCGTCGCTCACCCCGCCGCTGCGGAGCAGCCGCAGCACCTCCTCGGCGTACCGCATCGCGTTCGGGCCGGTCGGGACCCGCCCCAGCGCCACCGAGGCGATCCCGCCGTGGCGGCCGAGGACCGCGACGGTGCGCTCGAGCAGCAGGATCAGGCGGTCGCGCCAGTCGCCGTCGGCCTCGCCCGGCAGCTCGACCTCCCCGAGCACCCGGTCGTGCACCAGCTCGAAGAGCTCGGCCCGGTCGGCGACGTAGACGTAGAGCGACGCGGGACCGGTCTCGAGCGCCTGGGCGACCCGGCGCAGGCTCACGTTGTCCATCCCGTGCTCGTCGACCAGCGCCAGGGTGGTCCCGACGATGCCCTCCAGCGTCAGGTCGGGCTTGGCCGGGCGGGACCGGCGGGATGTGGTCGGGGGCACCGGGTGAGCCTACCGCTTGACGAATGCTGTTCGCGACGTACGGTGTTCGTCACGAACAGCATTCGTTATCTTGGAGGTGCACCGTGGACCGTCCCCCGTGGCGCTGGTGGTTGCTCGGGGTCGTGATCGCCGCCGAGGTGATGGACCTGGTCGACACCACCGTGATGACCGTCGCCGCGCCGTCGGTGCAGCGCGACCTGGGCGGTGGCCCGGCCCTGCTGCAGTGGCTCACCGCGTCGTACACGCTGGCGTTCGGCGTCCTGCTCGTCGTCGGCGGGCGGCTCGGGGACCGCTACGGACGCCGGCGGCTGTTCCTCGTCGGGGCCGTCGGCTTCACCGCGGCCTCCGCCGCCTGCGCCCTCGCCCCCGGCGCGACGCTGCTCGTCGCCGCGCGCCTCGCGCAGGGCGGGTTCGGGGCGCTGATGATCCCGCAGGGTCTGGGCGTGCTGACCGCGGTGTTCGACGACGAGGAGCGCCCGACGGCCTTCGGCACGTTCGGGCCGGTGATGGGGCTGTCCGCGGTCGCGGGGCCGGTCGTCGCCGGGGTCCTGACCTCCCTCGACTGGCGGTTCGTCTTCCTGATCAACCTGCCGGTGGGGCTGGCCGTCATCGCCGGGGCGCTGCGCTGGATGCCCCGGGACGCCCCCGACCCCGCGGTCCGTCTCGACTGGCTCGGCGCGGCCCTGGTGGCCGCCGGCTGCGGCCTCCTCGTCCATCCGCTGATCCAGGGGCCGGAGTCGGGATGGCCCGCGTGGTCGTTCGCCCTGCTCGCCGGCGCGGCCGTCGCCCTCGTCGGCTTCGCCTGGCGCCAGCGGCGCGCCGCGCACCCGATCGTCGTCCCGTCCCTGCTGCGCTCCCGGACCTACGTGGCCGGGCTCGGCACCGTCGTCGTGTTCACCAGCGGCATGGGCGGCCTGATGCTCGTCTACGGCCTGCACCTGCAGCTCGACCTCGGCGCGTCGCCCCTGGTCGCCGGACTCGGGACCGCGCCGGTCGCCCTGGGGATCGCGGTGTCGGCCGTCGCGACGCCCGTGCTGACCCGGCGACTCGGCCGCTCGGTCCTGCTCCTCGGGCTCGGGGTCGAGGCCCTCGGGGCGCTCGGTCTGGCCGCGGTCGCGGCCGCGGCGGGGGGCGTGCCCGCCCTGGCGGGCCCGGCCCTCGTCGTCGGCCTGGGGCTCGGCGCGGTGTTCGGGCCCCTGTTCTCCACGGTGCTCTCCGGCCTGCGGCCCGACGAGGTCGGCAGCGCCTCGGGCTCGCTCGAGGCGGTCCAGCAGATCGGGACCGCCGTCGGCGTGGCGGTCCTCGGCACCGTCTACCTCACGACGACCGGGTCGGCCGGCCTGGCCGCGGCCGCCCTCGTCGTCGCCGTGCTCGCCGTCCCCGCCGCCCTCTGCGTCCTCGCCCTCCCGGCGGGGAACTCCACCACCACACCCCAGGAGGCCCTCGCATGACCGTCCTCGTCACCGGCGCCCGCGGCGCCGTCGGCTCGTCCGTCCTCGCCGGACTGCGGGCGGCCGGTGTCCCCGCCCGGGCGGCCGGTCGCGATCCGGAGACGCTCCCCGAGGGCGACCGGGTCCTGCTCGACCTCGCCGACCCGTCGTCCTTCGGCCCCGCCCTCGACGGCGTCGACCGGGTGTTCGTCTACGTCCCGGACGACCTCCGCCCCTTCGCGGAGGCCGCCGCGGCCGCCGGGGTGCGGCACGCGGTGCTGCTCTCCTCGGAGGCGGTGCTCCTCGAGCCCGAGCCGGAGCCCGGCGGGATCGCCGCGCACCACGCCGACGCGGAGGCCGCCCTGCGCGGGGCGGGGATCCCGACGACGGCCCTGCGTCCCGGGGCGTTCTGCGGGAACGTCCGCCAGTGGTCGGCCGGTCTCGAGGCGGGCGTCGTCGACCTGCCGTACCCGCGGTCGGCCACCGCGCCGATCGACGAGCGCGACATCGCCGACGTCGCGGTGGCGGCCCTGCTCGCCGACCCCGCCGACGAGTCCCCGCACCTCACGGGGCCGGAGTCGCTGACCCTGGCCGACCAGGTCGGGGTGATCGCCCGGCACCTCGGCCGGGCGGTCGAGGCGCGGGCGGCCGATCCCGACGAGGTCCGCGACCGGATGGCGCGGTTCATGCCGGCGCCGATGGTCGACTCGCTCTTCCGGTACTGGCGCGCCACCGACGGCGTGGCCGCCCCCGTGACCGACGAGGTCGGGCGCCGCAGCGGGCACCCGGCGCGGACGTTCGGCGACTACGTGGCGGAGCGCCTCTGAGGAGTCACTCCACGGTCAGCAGGGTCGGCGCCCAGGGGAGCAGCCCGGTCGTCGGGACGCAGTTGACGTACTCGGAGCGGGCGGTGCGGGGCAGCACCACCACCTCGTGCCACGTGACCACCGACCGGGCGTCGCCCCAGTGCCGCTTCGCCTCGATCGCGTGCTCGTAGATCGCGAGGTGGGTGTGGTGGCTCGCGGCCCACTCCTCGAGCTCGCCGAGGCTGTGGAAGTGCCCCAGCACGGAGGTCTCGCGCCGCGGCGCGAGGGAGGCCGGGTCGAGGGAGGTGAGGATCCGCAGGCTCAGCGTGCCCGTGTCGGCCGGGTTGTCGCGGAGGTGGGCCATGCCGGTGAGCAGCTTGGACTGCAGGTTGTGCTCGTAGTCGACCAGCTGCTCGCCCTCGGCGGGCTCCCAGAACTGGCCCGAGCGGATCACCGCCATGTCGTGGCCCGACTCCACCCGCAACCGGCGCCCTCGCGAGGCGACGTCGTCGCGCCGGACCTGCTTCCCGACCGGCTCGAGCGGGTCGATGGCCGACACCGGGAACCGGTCGCGGGCGGCGCCGAAGTACCCGTTGGTCGTCATGGGCTCCCGGGCGGTCCCCGCGCAGCCGCCGAACCCGAACTCCCAACGGGGGTCGGAGTAGATCGTCTCGAACCGGTCGGGGTGGCACTGGAGCACCTCGTGCCACGCGCCGAAGCCGACGTCGGCCGGGTCGAGGCGGGAGAACCAGCCGGGCAGCGGGGCGTCGTGCAGCCAGCGCTCGTGCGCGGTCGGGTCGGTGAAGTAGGCGAGGTGGACGAGCTCGACCGTCCCCTCGGGCCCGGTCGCGACGAGGAGCTCGGTCGACCCCGGCCCCGCCGCGCTCGCCCGGGCCAGCTCGAGGAAGCGGTCCTCGTCGGGACCGCCGCGGGCCGGCAGCTGGATCGCGAGGTAGTCCGCGGTGAGCAGCGAGGTGGGGGCGTCGAGGACGAGCGTCCAGCGCGGGGCGCGCGGTTCGTGGCCGGGCGGGCGCCGCGCCGGCAGGACGCGGGGGTACTCGACGCTCCAGGTCATGCGCCGATCCTCTCCTCCTCCCGGACCCCGGACCAGCCCTGCGGGTGGTCCGGCGCGCGCCGGGGTCACCGGCGGTCGTCGGGAACGGCGGGACGTCGACCGGGCGCGGCGACGCAAGCCCTTGACCAGGGCCGACACGCACGTGGGTGCGGGGACCGAGCGTGAACGGCGCCCGAACGACGGGCGAACGGAGCCGTTGACAGACGGCCGATGCTGAGTACGTTCAGGGGTGTCGATGTGGTCTTGATCACACGGTGTGAGCCCACGTACCGAGAGTCCGTGTGGATCGATCCCACGACGGCGGCCCGAGTTCCGACGAGGAGGCAGGTGACCGTTTGACCGCAGGGACCAGCCCGTACTCGACCGGCTCGTGCCGCTCGACGGACACCGGCCGCCCGTAGCCCGAGAGGCACGGCCGCGGCGACGCCGAGAGAGCGCAACCCCACGAGCGGTGAGCCGCGAGAAGTGCGGGTCCCGAACCAGAACCCCTTCGAAGACCACGACGGCGTCACCCCGAACTGCAGGGGGTGGCGCCGTCGTGGCGTTCCCGGAGTCGTTTCAGTAGTGCACGACCCCCGGCTGGCCCCCGCCGGCGCCCAGGGAGTCCCCGGTGACGGCCACCGCCCGGGGCGAGGCCAGGAACGTCACGACGTCGGCCACCTCGGCCGCCGTGATGATCCGGCGCAGGCTCGTCGTCGCCTCCAGGCCGGCCCGCACCTCGTCCTCGCTGACGCCGCGCTTCGCGGCCTGGTCGGCGAGCATCGCCGGGATCCGCTCGGTGTCGGTGATGCCGGGGTGGACGCACGTGACGTTGACGCCGTGCGGGCCGAGCTCGTCGGCGAGGTTGGCGGTGAGCGCCGCGACCGCGACGTTGCGGATCGTCCCCGCGATCGACCCCGTCTTCCGGGCGTTCAGCCCGCTGATGTTCACGATCCGCCCCGAGCCCTGGTCGATCATCGAGGGCGCCACGGCCCGGGCGCACCGCAGGTAGCCCATGACCTTGGTGTCGAACTCGACCTGCACGGCCTCGTCGGTGAGGTCCACCAGCGACGGGATCGACGCCCCGCCCGCCGGGCGCGCCGCCGCGTTGACCAGCACGTCGACCCCGCCCCACGCGTCGGTCACGGCGGCGACCATGGCGCGGACCGCGGCGTCGTCGGTGGTGTCCGCCGTCAGCTCGAGGGTCTCCCCGTCGATCGTCGCGGCCGCCGTCGTCAGGTCGTCCGCCGTGCGCGCCACGAGCGCCACCCGGGCGCCCTCGGCCGCGAGCGCCTGCGCGCACGCCAGCCCGATCCCGCGTGAGGCGCCGGTGACGATCGCCCGTGCTCCTGCCAGTCCCAGATCCATGGGCGGTGCCTTCCCGGAAAACGGGGGCAGCACGCCGATCGGGAACGGTCGGGGTCAGTCCGGGGCGGACGGCAGCAGCAGCGTGACCGTCGTCGGGGAGGTCGAGCGCACCCGCAGCCGCCCGCCCTGGGCCTCGGCGAGCCGGCGGGCGAGCACGAGGCCGATCCCGTGGCCGGCCCCGAGCATCGCCTCGTCCGCCGCCGTCCCCTCGTCCGCCACGTCGACCGCGACCGCGGGCCCGACCTCGCGCACCGTCACGGTCACCGCGCCGGTCCCGTGGACGACCGCGTTCTCCAGCAGCACCGCGAGGATCTGGCGGACGGCGGCCTCGGCGGCGAGGGCGGACGCCTCCGCCTCCACGACGACCGACAGGGTGCGGCCCCCGGGCACCCCGTCGGCCCGCACCTCGGCGACGACGCGGGCGGCCAGGTCGGCGACGTCGAGCTCGGTCCGGGCCGTGCCGACCGGCTCCCGGGCGAGGGCGAGCAGCTCGGTGACGGTGCGGTCGAGGCGGTCGGCGGCCTCCAGCGCGTCCGCGAGCCCGGCCGACCCCGGGGCCTTCGCGGCCGCCTCCTCGAGGCGCAGCCGCAGCCCGGCGAGCGGGGTCCGCAGCTGGTGGGAGGCCTCGGCGGAGAACGCCCGCTCGCGGGCGAGCAGGTCGTGCAGGCGGCCCGCGGTCCGGGCGAGGGAGTGGTGCACCGCGTCGATCTCCGGCACGGCGCCCGCGGGCGGCGCGGAGACGGTGAAGTCGCCGTCGCCGAGGCGGGCCGCGTCGGTGGCGAGCACCTCGAGGGGCGCGGAGAGCCGGCTCGCGAGGCGGCGCGCGACGAGCCGGGTCCCGGCGACGGCCGCGACGCCGAGCAGCACCATCACCGCCCAGGTGACGGCGGTGCGCTCCACCGCGTCGGCCTGCTCGCGCGAGGCCCGCAGCACCCCGACCCGCCGGTCGCCGTCGAGCACCGGGACGGCGACGAGGAACTGCCCGCCGCTCCCGGTGCGCACCACCCGCCCGGTCAGCGCCCCCGCGAGGGCCGGCTCCAGGCGGTCGGGCCCGTCGCCGGTGACGCGCCGCCCGTCGAGGCCGTAGACCGCGGCCGGGCTGTCGGCCGACACCGGGGACACGTCGGCGGGCACGTCGCCGGCCGTGAGGACCGGGGCGATCCCGTCGGCCGCCGCCTGCGCGTCGCCCTCGAGGTCGCTCTGCTCGTCGACGACGTAGTACCGCGCGGCCCCCACCGCCAGCGGCAGCCCGAAGACGGTGATCGCCACCATCGAGACGACCACCGCGAACCGGACGATGCGGGCGCGCACTCAGCCCCGCTCGAGCCGGTACCCGTGCCCGCGCACCGTCGCGATCGCCGGGCCCGGCCCGAGCTTGCGCCGCAGCGCCGCGATGTGGACGTCGAGGGTCTTCGTCGAGCCCGACCAGTGCTCGTCCCACACGTCGCTCATCAGGGCCTCGCGCGTGACGACGACGCCGGGCTCGGCCGCCAGCCGCGCCAGCAGGTCGAACTCCTTGGCCCGCAGCGCCACCTCGCGGCCCTCCCGGCTGACCCGGCGGGCCGAGCGGTCGACGGTGAGCCCGCCCAGCACGATCCGGTCGCCGCCGCCCGCCCCGGCGCGGCGCAGGTGGGCGCCCACGCGGGCGGCGAGCTCGGTGAAGCGCACCGGCTTGGTCAGGTAGTCGTCCGCGCCGGCCTCCAGGGCCTCCACGACGTCCATCTCGTCGGCCCGGGCCGTGACCACCACGACGACCGCGTCGGGGTGCTCGAGGCGCAGCCGCCGGCACACCTCGGTGCCGTCGAGGTCGGGCAGGCCGAGGTCGAGCAGGACCAGGTCGGGCGGGTCGGCGGCACGGACCGGCACCGAGGACCCGTCGGGGAAGGCGCGGACCCGGTGGCCCTCGGCCTCCAGCCGCGAGGCGAGCACCCCCCGGATCGTGTCGTCGTCCTCGACGACCCACAGCAGCGCCACAGCGCAGGAGGCTACGTCTGCGGCCCGTCTTGCCGACCGTTAACCCGACCCCGCGCAGCATCGTCGCCGTGACCACCGAACTGCCGTGGCGGGCGCGGATCGCGGTCGGTCTCGCGCGCGTCGTCGGCACCGTCGCCCGCCGCGCGGGACGGCACGGCTCGGTCCTCGGCGGGCGGGTCGCGACCCTGCTCGACCGCCGCGTGCTGCACCGCCTTGCGGCCGGCCGCACGGTCGTCCTGGTCACCGGCACCAACGGCAAGACCACGACGACGTCCATGATCGCCCGCGTCCTCGGGGGCGGCGCGGCGACCAACCACCTCGGCGCCAACATGCCCGACGGGATCACCACGGCGCTGCTCGACCACCCGGCGGCCCGGGTCGCGGTGATGGAGGTCGACGAGTCCTACCTCGCGGAGGTGGCGGCCGCGACGGCGCCGCGGGTCGTCGTCCTGCTCAACTTCAGCCGCGACCAGCTCGACCGCGTCGGCGAGGTGCGGACCGTGGCGCGGCGGGTCGGCGACGCGGTGGCGGCCCACCCGGGAGCGACGGTGGTCGCGTTCGCCGACGACGTCCTCTGCGCCGGGGCCGGGCTGCGTGCCGCCCGGCCGCTGTGGGTCTCGGCCGACCCCGCCCGGTGGGCCGGGTCCGCCCGCTGGACCGGGGACGCCGGCGTGTGCCCGCGCTGCGACGCCGCCGTCGCCCACGCCGGGGCGCGGTGGACGTGCCGGGGCTGCGGGCTGACCCGGCCGCCCGCCGACTGGGTGCTGCACGACGACGGCCCGACCGTCACCGGCCCCGACGGCACGTCCACCCCGCTCGAGCTCGCCCTCCCCGGGCACGCCAACCGGCTCAACGCCACCTTCGCCCTCGCGGTGGGCGCCGAGCTCGGCGTGGAGCCCGCGGTCGCGGCGGCCCGGCTGCGGGGGCTCGAGCAGGTCGGCGGTCGCTACCGGACCGTGTCGCGCCCGGGCGGGAGCACTCGGCTGCTGCTCGCGAAGAACCCGGCCGGCTGGGCGCAGGTGCTCGACCTGCTCGCCGACGGCCCGCCCCGGCCCGTGGTGGTCGCGGTCAACTCCCGCGAGGCCGACGGCCGGGACGTCTCCTGGCTCTGGGACGTCCCCTTCGAACGCCTCGCCGGGCACCCCCTCGTCGTCGCCGGGGAGCGGGCCGCCGACGTGTCGGTCCGCCTGGCCTACGCCGGGGTGGCCCACCGGGTGGCCGACGACGCCGTGGCCGCGACCCGCGACGTCGTCGGGCCGGTGGACCTCGTCGGGAACTACACCGCCTTCCACGACGCCGCGCGGGGTCTGTCGTGAGCGACGTCGACGTCGTCCTGCTGCTGCCCGAGGTGCTCGGCACCTACGGCGACGCCGGCAACGCCGCGGTGCTCGCCGCCCGGCTGCGGTGGCGGGGGATCGGGGCGCGCGTGGTCACGGTCGGCTGGGCCGACGCGGTGCCCGCGGACGGCGACCTCTACGTGCTGGGCGGCGGGGAGGACGCCGCGCAGGTCCTCGCCGCCGACCGGCTGCGCGACTCGATCGGCCTGCGCCGGGCCCTCGGCCGGGACGCCCCGACGCTCGCGGTGTGCGCGGGCCTGCAGGTCCTCGGCCACTGGTTCACCGTCGCCGACGGCTCCCGGGTGGCGGGCCTCGGGGTGCTCGACGTCGAGACCCGGCCCGGCGGCGGACCGCGCCGGATCGGCGACGTGCTGGCCGACCCGCTCGTGCCGGGTCTCGCGGGCCCGCTGGCGGGGTTCGAGAACCACGGCGGCGTCACCACCCTCGGACCGGGCGCCGCCCCGCTCGCCCGGGTCCGCGGCGCCGGCGCGGGGAACGGCACCGCCGACCGCGCCGAGGGCGTGGTGGGCGGCGGCATCGTCGGGACCTACCTCCACGGACCCGTCCTCGCCCGCAACCCCGCGCTCGCCGACCTCCTCCTCACCCGGGCCGTCGGGGAGCTGCCGCCGCTGCAGGTGCCCGACGGGATCCCGACGACGACCGCGGCCCGCCTCGGCCCCGTCACCCCAGACGTGCGGCGACGTGCGGGGGCATGAGCACCGCGCGCCGGGAGACCAGGGCGACGAAGCGCGAGGTGAGCGCGTCGGGCTCGGCGCCGGTGGTGGCCGCCAGCTCGCGGGTGATCGCGGGCACCGGGCGGGCGATCCGGCCGCCGAACGACGACGGCACGATCCCGGCCGGCACCAGCGCCGGTCCCAGGCCCGCCGCCACCAGCAGCGGGGCCATCGCCGTCTGCTCGGTGCGCACGGCGGCCCGCGGGTGGAACCCGGCGTCGCGGGCGGCCCGGTCGAGCTCCCCGGCCAGCCCGTGGTCGGCCGCGTACTGCACCCACGCGACCTCGGCGAGCCGCTCGAGCGCGATCTCGCCGCTCCGTGCGTCGGGCCCGCCGGTGGGCGGGAGCAGCACGACGAACTCCTCGGTCCCCAGCACCCGCACGCGCCCGCGCCAGCCCGGCGGGGTGGGGCCCACCGCCACGTCGGCCTGCCCGGCGGCGGTCGCCGCGGTCAGCCCCTCCGTGGTGCGGTGCTCGTACAGGCGCACCGTGACGTCGGGGTGCTCGGTCCGCCACTGCGTGAGCACCCCCGGGAGCAGGCCGAGCCCGGTCGAGTAGACGGTCCCGATCCGTAGCTCCCCGGCCCCGGTCCCGACGACCGCCCGGGCCGCCGTGGTGCCCCGGGCCGCGGCGTCGACGGCCGCGCGGGCGTGGGGGAGCAGCGCCCGCCCGGTGGGGGTGAGCGTGACGGTGCGGGGGAGCCGGTGGAAGAGCGAGGCGCCGAGCTCCGACTCGAGCGCCGCGATCTGCTGCGACAACCCGGGCTGCGAAACCTGCCGCTGCTGGGCGGCCCGTGTGAACGAGCCCTCGTCGACGACGGTGAGGAAAGCCTCGAACTGTCGGAGCGTGGGCATCCCACCAGGATAGACAAGCTGACCTTATGGACTGACATCCTCTGCTTCTTCGACTTATGGCAAAGACGGGCCAACTCTGGATCGAGTCGTTGCTGGATCGATCCCGTTGGAGTTCTCCCCGTGTTCCGTCGTCCTTCCGCAGGGCTCGCGCTCTTCGCCCTCGCCGTGGGCACCTTCGGCATCGGGACCACCGAGTTCGTGCTCATGGGTCTCCTGCCCGAGGTCGCCGCCGGGCTCGGTGTCACCGTGTCCCAGGCCGGTCACCTCATCTCCGCCTACGCCCTCGGCGTCGTCGTCGGGGCGCCGCTGCTCGCCGGCGCCGGCGTCGCCTTTCCCCGCCGCCAGGTCCTCATCGCGCTGATGGGCACCTTCGCCGCGGGCAACCTGCTCTCCGCGCTCGCCCCCGAGATGGGCTCGCTCCTGCTCATCCGGTTCGTGACGGGCCTGCCCCACGGCGCGTTCTTCGGCGCCGCCTCGGTCGCGGCCGCCTCGATGGTCCGCCGCGAGAAGCGCGCCACCGCCGTCTCCCGGGTGTTCCTCGGCCTGACGATCGCCAACGTCGCCGGGGTCCCGCTCGGCACCCTGCTCGGCCAGGCGCTGGGCTGGCGGGCCACCTTCGCCGCGGTCGGCGTCATCGGCTTCCTCGCGATCGCCGCGGTGTGGGCGTTCGTCCCCGACGCCGCCCCCAGCGGTGGGGGCAAGGCCGCCCTGCGCTCCGAGGTCGGGGCGCTGCGCCACCCGCAGGTGCTGCTCTCGCTCGGCGCCGTGGTGTTCGGGTTCGGCGCCATGTTCGCCTGCTACTCCTACGTCACCCCGATGCTGACCCAGGTCGGCGGCTTCTCCCCGGCCACGGTGACGCTGCTGCTCGCGGTCGTCGGGCTCGGCATGACCGCCGGCTCCGTGCTCGGCGGGCACCTCTCCGACCGGGCGCCGCTCAAGACCCTCTGCGGCTGCCTGGTCGCGCTCGCCGTGGTGCTCGTGACCTTCCCGCTGACGATCTCCACCCCGGCCCTCGCCGTCGCCTCGCTGTTCGGCGCCGGGATGTTCTCGCTCGCCCTCGGACCGGCCATCCAGACCCGGATCATGGACATCGTCGGCGACGCCCCGACGATGGCCTCGGCCGCGATCCAGTCCGCCTCCAACGTCGCCAACTCCCTCGGCGCCTGGCTGGGCGGGATCGTCATCGCGGCCGGCTTCGGCCTGCTCGCCCCGTCGCTCGTGGGCGCGATCCTCGCCGTGGCCGGGCTCGTGGTGCTCCTGGTCAGCGGCGGGCTGCAGGTCCAGGCCCGGCGGGAGCGCACCCGCGACGACGTGCCCGCGGAGCCGGTCCCGGCCTGACCGTCGTCAGGGGCCCCGGGGTGCGCTGCGCGCGCTCCGGGACCTCTGGCGTGTGTGCGGGCTGCCCCGAGCATGATCACGATCTCAGTGGCGACACGCCCAAGCGACGAGGCGACACGCCGCAGAACTCGTGATCATGTTCCCCGGCGGTGCCGAGATGTGCGCACGAGGACCCGGCGCTCGTCAGGACGCCGACCACCCCGACCAGCGGGTCACCGTCACCTCGATGACCGGCCCCTCGGGCGGGTCGGCGAGGTGCTGCGGGTAGCGCGCCCCGAGGGCCGCCCGGGCCTCGTCGAGGGCCGCGGCGTCATGGCGTACCACGGCCGAACCGTCGGCGCGGGCCCACCACAGGGCGGACCAGTCCTCGTCGTACCCGTCGGCCAGCAGGCACACGGCGGGGTGGTCGGCGACGTTGCGCAGCCGCTTCAGGTCCCGGGTGCTCTTGGGCTTCTGGTCGATCGCCACGAGCACCCGGTCGCCGGCCACCGCGAAGACGACCGGGACCAGGTGCGGGTCCCCGGTCGCCGACACGGTGGCCAGCCGGGCGACGCGCGACGCCGCGAACCGGCGCCGCGCATCGTCGGGAAGCACGCGATTCAGCCCGAGACCAGCGGGGCCAGCTCGTCGAGCTCCTTCAGCACGGTGTCCCGGTCGCCGCTGGAGACCCCGTAGATGGCGCGGTCGAGGCCGATGCGCCGGTAGCCGTCGAGGGCCTCCTGCGAGGTCTCGGCCCCGAACAGCGACATCGGGATGCGGCCGCGCCCCGCGTCGGCGGCCCGCTGCTGCAGGGCGTCGGCGCGGGCGGCGAACTCGTCGATGTTGTCGGGGCCCACGCGCTGGGGCAGCCACTCGTCGCCGAACTCGAGCACCCGGTCCTCGACGCCCGGGCCCATGCCGCCGACGATCACGGGCGGGTGGGGCTGCGTGAGCGGCTTCGGGTAGGCCCAGGAGTTCTCGAACTGCACGAACTCGCCGTCGTAGGAGGCCTCCTCCTGCGTCCACAGCGCCTTCATGGCCTTGACCTGCTCGCCCATGCGGCGCATGCGGGTCTTCGGGTTGGTGCCGTGGTCGGCCATCTCCTCGCGGTTCCACCCGGCGCCGATGCCGAAGAGGAAGCGGCCGCCGGAGAGCCGGTCGAGGGAGGCGACCTCCTTGGCGGTGTGGATCGGGTCGCGCTGGATGACCAGGCAGATGCCCGTGGCCACCTTCAGCGTCGTCGTCGCGCAGGCGGCGACCGTCAGGGCGACGAAGGGGTCGTAGGTGTGGACGTACATCCGGGGGAGGTCGCCGCCGCCGGGGTAGGGCGACTGCCGGGCGACCGGGATGTGGGAGTGCTCGGGGAACCACAGCGAGTCGAAGCCGCGGTCCTCCACCTCTTTGGCCAGCGTGGCCGGGTCGATGGCGTAGTCGGTCGGGAACATCATGATGCCGTGGTCCACAAAAGGGGGGTTCCCCGCCGTGACGACCCGCCATGCCGCAGGCCATCATGCGCATCGTGTCCTGGGACGAGACGCTCACCGAGCAGGAGAAGCGACGCGCGCGCGAGCAGCTCGAGCAGCTGCTGGAGCGGCAGGCGAGGTTGGGCCACTCCGACGTCGTCACCTACTACCCGCCCGAGGCGATCGCCCAGCGCGACCTGTTCGCCCTGGCCGGGACGCACGTCGACGGCACCCAGTGGGAGGTCGGTGACTGCGACCACCGCTTCCCGCTCCAGTCGATCTCGAAGGTGTTCACCTACGCGCTCGCCCTCGAGGACAACGGCCGCGAGGCGACGCTGACCCGCGTCGGCGTCGAGCCCAGCGGCGACCCCTTCAACGCCCTGGAGTTCGACCAGGTCAACCGCCGGCCGCACAACCCCATGGTGAACGCGGGCGCCCTCGTGGCCGCCGACATCCTCGGCGGGGCCGACGTCGAGGAGAAGGTCGGCCGCCTGCTGGAGCGGATGCGGATCTACGCCGGGAACCCCGACCTGGACGTCGACCAGGAGCTCCTCGAGGCCATGCTCGCCGACGCCGACCGCAACCTCGGCATCAGCTACTACATGCGCTCGCTGGGGATGCTCGTCAGCGAGGTCGAGGACATCCTGCGGGTCTACCTCTCCGCGTGCTCGGTGCACGTCACCACCGCGGAGCTCTCCGAGATGGGCGCCACGCTCGCGAACGGCGGGCTGAACCCGCGGACGGGGGAGCGCGCCATGGCGCGGACGTACGTGCGCGACGTGATCGGCGTGATGTTCACCTGCGGGATGTACGACGCCGCCGGCCAGTGGGCCAACGACGTCGGGATCCCGGCCAAGAGCGGGGTGTCGGGCGGGATCATGGCCGCGATCCCCAACCAGGTCGGTCTCTCGGTGTTCTCGCCCGGCCTCGACATGCACGGCAACTCGGTGCGCGGCATCAACGTGTTCCGCGAGCTCTCCGACCGCTTCGGCCTGCACATCTTCGCCGACCCCGAGGAGACCCGGCTCGGCCGCCTCGGCGGGCGGGTCTGGCCCGAGCCGGAGCCCGAGCCCGAGCCCGGCGCGCTCGACCCCGAGCCGCAGCCGGTGGAGGAGGAGGTCCCCGTCGCGATCGAGGCGTAGGCGCGATTCGTCTACGGTGCCGCCGTGGGCATCCTCGATCGCTTCCGTCTCGACGACCGCGTCGCCGTCGTCACCGGCGCCTCCTCCGGGCTCGGCGCCGTGTTCGCCCGGACCCTCGCCGAGGCGGGGGCCGACGTCGTGCTCGGTGCCCGGCGCATCGAGAAGCTCGACGACACGCG
This sequence comes from Actinomycetospora atypica, assembly GCF_042653685.1. Classification (NCBI taxonomy): domain Bacteria; kingdom Bacillati; phylum Actinomycetota; class Actinomycetes; order Pseudonocardiales; family Pseudonocardiaceae; genus Actinomycetospora; species Actinomycetospora atypica. Next base: position 158,381 of record NZ_JBHSIV010000008.1, read on the forward strand.
CGCCGCGGTCGAGGAGGCCGGCCGGCGCGCGCTCGCCGTCCGCACCGACGTCGCCTCCCCGGACGACTGCCGCACGCTGATCGACGCGGCGATGACCGAGTTCGGGAAGGTCGACGTCCTGGTCAACAACGCCGGCGTCGGCACCGCGGTCCCCGCGCTCAAGGAGACCCCGGAGCAGTTCCGCGAGGTGATCGACATCAACCTCAACGGCTGCTACTGGATGGCCCAGGCCGCGGCGCAGGTCATGGAGCCCGGGAGCTCCATCGTCAACATCTCGAGCGTCCTCGGCCTGACGACCGCCGGCCTCCCGCAGGCCGCGTACTCCGCGTCCAAGGCCGGGCTGATCGGCCTGACCCGCGACCTCGCCCAGCAGTGGACCCCCCGCCGGGGCATCCGCGTCAACGCCCTCGCACCCGGCTTCTTCACCTCCGAGATGACCGACAGCTACGCCGACGGCTACCTCGACGCGCAGCTCCCGCGCATCCTCGCCCGCCGCGTCGGCGACCCCGAGGAGCTCGCCGCCGCCCTCGTGTTCCTCTGCTCCGACGCCGGCTCCTACGTCACCGGCATCACGCTGCCGGTCGAGGGCGGTCTGCTGACCTCGTGAGGTGCCGGAGGCCTGTGAGCCCTATCGGCGTGCTCCCCTTGTTCCGTGTCCAGGCACGGATCAGTGCTCACCGGCCTGGAGGGCACCTGGCAGCGTCAGGGCCGCCTCGAGCAGGCTCGGCCCGTACCAGGTGAGCAGCCGGCCACTGACGAGCACCGACGGCGCGTCGAACGCCTCCGGGCCGTCGTCGGCGGTGAAGCGGTAGGGCTCGTCGGGGAGCACGACGAGGTCGTGGTCGGGCAGGTCCGCGAGGTCGAAGCGCGGGTAGCGCTCGGCCCCGGGCCCGCCGTCGGCCAGGGCGTTGTCGACCCCGAGCCGGTCGAGCACCGCGCCGGTGAACGTGTCGCACCCGACCGCCATCCACGGCTTGCGCCAGATGGGCACCAGGGCCGTGCGGCGGTCGTCGTCGGGGACCTTCGCGATGCCGGCCCACGCCTTCTCCGCGCCCTCCAGCCAGGCCGGGCGCTCCAGTCCGCATGCCGCGAGCATCCCGTCGAGGCTCGCGAAGGCGCCGTCGACCGAGCGGATGTCGGTGACGTAGACCGGGATGCCGGCCGCGCGCAGGGCCGCGATGTGCTCGGGCTTGTTCTCCTCCTCGTTCGCGACGACGAGGTCGGGCGCGAGGTCGACGATCGCCTCGACGTCGGGGTTCTTCGTCCCGCGGATGCGCAGCGGGGGGTTCGCGACGACCTCGTCGAGGTCGGTGGGGTGGGTGCACCAGTCGGTGACGCCGACGAGCAGGGCCGGCTCGGTCACCCCGATGGCCTCGGTGAGCGACGGGACGAGGCTGACGACGCGGCGGACCTTCTCGGGGACCTCGACGGTGGTGCCCTGGTCGTCGACGGGAACGCTGCTCATGGTCACCAGTCTGCCGGGTCCCCCCGCGGGGCGACCCAGGTCACCCGGTACCGTGCGTACCTCACACTTCGGAGGGACCACGATGGACCGCTGGGCGTCCGGGATCGACACCGCGTGGCTGCAGCTCGAGCAGGACACCAATCGGATGGTCGTGCACGGCCTGCTGTTCTGCGACGGCGTCGTCGACCTCGACGACCTCCGGGCGCGGGTCCGCGAGCGCTGGGTCGACGTCTACCCGGGGTTCCGCCAGCGGCCCACCTGGCCCACCGGTCCGCTCGGGCCGGCCCGGTTCGTGGACGCGCCGCCCGACCTCACCGTTCACGTCACGACGATGGCGCTGGCGGCGCCCGGGGACGACCAGGCCCTGGCCCGTCGGATCGGCGAGCTCATGTCGACCCCGCTGCCGACCGACCGGCCGTGGTGGCGGATCGAGGCGATCACGGGGTACGACGGGACTGCGGTGCACGTCGCGATCCACCACGGACTCGCCGACGGCGTCGCGCTCAACCACCTCTTCCACGCGTTGGCCGACCCGGTCTCCGACCCCCGGACCCCCGCCGCCTACGTCGACCCACCGCAGCCGGGCCGGGCGGCGCACGACGTCCACCTCTTCCGGCGCGAGGTCCGCGAGCGCGTGTCGTCCCTCTGGGCGACGGTGCGGCGGTCGCGCACGCCGGAGGGGGCCTCGGAGCTCGGCGCGACCGGCCGCGCGATCCGGAACTCGGCCGCCCTGCTGGCCAGCCCGCCGCGCGAGAAGCCGTCGCCGCTGCAGGGCCGGCCCGGTGTCCGCAAGGGTGCGCGCTGGACCCGCGAGGTCCCGCTCGACGTCGTCAAGGATGCGGGCAAGGCCGCGGGCGGCAGCGTCAACGACGTGCTCTGCGCGGCGATCGCGGGGGCGCTGCGCCGCCATCTCGGCGACGACGTGCCGAGGCTGCGGGCGGTGATGCCGACCAACCTGCGCCCGCTCGACCGCCCCGTCTCCGTCGAGCTGGGCAACGAGTTCGGCCTCGTGCTGCCGCCCCTGCCCACCGACGAACCGGATCCGACGCGGCGCATCGAGCGGATGCACCACACGATGGCCACGATCAAGCGCACCAACCAGGCGCTGGCCAGCTTCACCGGGATCGCGGCGGCCGGACTCGGCACCCGCGCCCACACGCAGAAGCTCGTCGCGCGCTACGCCCGGGCGGGGTCGCTGATCATCTCGAACGTCCCGGGGCCGCTCGAGGAGCTGACCATCGGTGCGGTGCACGTCCGCGACCTGATGTTCTGGGTCCCGTGCTCGGCCCGTCTCGGGCTCGGGGTCTCGATCCTGTCCTACGCGGGGCGGGTGCGGCTCGGGATCGACGCCGACCTCGGGCTGATCGGCGGCGAGGAGGGTCTCGACCGGTTCGCCGAGGGCCTCGACGCCGAGCTGGACGCGTTGCGGTCGCCGGGCTGAGGTGGAGGTGGCGCTCCGTGCCCCGTGAGCACTACTCCGTGCCAGGGCACGGACTAGTGCTCACGGGCGCGCAGCGCACCCCTCAGGCCAGCGGACGTCGACCGCGGTGGAAGAAGCGGTCCTTGAAGATGATCACCAGCCCGCCCAGCACGACGACGAGCGCGGCGTCCGCCCCGAGCCGCTGCAGCCCCTCCAGGGCGAGCCCGGCGTCGAGGGAGACGATGCCCATCCCGACGACGCCGGCGGCCGGGACCAGGGCGAGCGCGATGAGCGCTCCGGCCAGGACGGCCTCGCGGAACGAGGTGATGATCAGCAGGCCGGCGACGGCGCCCCCGGCGGCGACCAGCCAGTCCGAGGCGGTGGGGTCGACGATGAGGTGCATGCCCTCGCTGCTCGCGATGGTCTTCGGCGACGCGAGCCCGAGTGCGCGCAGCACGAGGAAGGCGAGCCCGCCGCCGAAGGCCATGAGCGTGTAGCCGACGGCGACCGACACGAGCGCCCGCCGGATCGCGTAGGTGCTCCGCCGCACGAGGGCCGCGGCGAGCTCGCCGACCGGCTCGAAGGCCGGGGTGAGGATCGCGGACGCGGCGAGCGCGAGGGCCTGGGGGACCGGTGGGGACAGCAGCCCGGCGACGGCGATGGCGCCGCCGATCGTCATGAGGAGCAGGTAGTTCATCGAGAGCCGGCCGTGGTGGCGCAGGGTGCGCTCGAACTCCTCCCACGGCGACTCGTCGGCGTCGTCGTCGATCGCGCCCTGGGCGCCGGTGGCGACGAGGCTGTTCACGCCGCCCGTGGCGACCGCGATCGGGCCGTACTGCTCGGCGTCGGCGACCGTGGCCAGGACGTCGTCGATGGCGCGGTTCAGGGCGTGGACGGTGATCACGTCGCCCTCGGGCTTGACGCCCGCGCCGCGCTCGACGGAGAGGGAGAGCACGCCCTCCAGCTTCGCCAGCGTGTTGAGCGTGCCGTCCGTCGCCTCACTCGGCAACGAGACCTCGACCGTGTGGTGCACCCCGCCCCCTTCCCGTCACGCCGTCGACCTCTCTGGCCGGGGCGTCCCGCGATACCCGACCCGGACGAAAGGCACACACCGAACTCACGGAACGGTGCATCGCGGGACGCGTCAGGCGGACGCGCGCCCGGGGGAGCGCAGGCCGTCGATCACCAGGGCGGCCAGGCGCCGTGACGCCGACGCCCGGGCGGCCTCGGGCAGGGCGTCGAGGCCGCGGGTGGCCATCAGGGTCAGGACGAGGTCCTGCGGGGAGAAGTCGTGGCGCAGGTCGCCGTCGGCCCGGGCCCGGCGGGCGAGCTCCGCGACTGCGTCCAGGGCGGCCCGGCGTTCCGTGGCGAGGTCGACGGCGTCGGGGAAGGTCGCCAGGAAGGCCTCGGTGAACCCGAGGTTCCGGGCGTGCAGCACGCTCAGCTGCTCGATGACCCGGCACAACCCCCGCCAGGGCGACGGGTCGGCGAGGCCGTCGTCCACGACGGCGCGGCACGCCTGCATCTCGGCCGTGAACGCCTCGGTGGCGAGATGCTGCTTGGTGGGGAAGTGGCGGTAGAGCGTGGCCGGCCCGACGCGGGCGTCCCGGGCGATCTCGCGCATCGGCACCTCGAGGCCGTCCCGGGCGAACAGCGCCCGGGCCGAGGCGAGCAGCCGGGACCGGTTCTCCACGGCGTCCGACCGGCGCACCCGAGTCATCTCGTCGCCCACGGCTCTCACCTTAGCCAACCGGACGCCCCCGTCCGTTAGCGTCCGGCGCCGTGAAGACGATCGAGATCAGGGAGTTCGCCGGCCGACGGCCTGGTCCTGGTGGACCGGCCCGCCCCCGTGCCCGGCGCGGGGCAGCTCGTCGTGGACGTCGAGGCGGCGGGGGTCGGCGGCGTCGACGCCGTCATCCGGCGCGGCACGGCCTCCGGGTACGGCTTCGAGCCGGGCTTCGTGCCCGGGAGCGAGGTCGCCGGCCCCGTGAGCGCGGTCGGCGACGGGGTCGACCCGGGGTGGGTGGGGCGGCGGGTCTGGGCCTTCTGCGGCACCGGCGGGGGCTACGCCGAGCAGGCCGTCGCGGAGGTCGCCGACGTGGTGGCGCTCCCGGACGGGCTGGGCGGGGTCGACGCCGTGACCCTGGGCAGCTCGGGGCCGGTCGCCCACTTCGCCCTGGCGCAGGCCCACCTCGCCGCCGGCGAGTCCGTCCTCGTCCGCGGGGCGGCCGGCAGCATCGGGATCGCGGCCGTGCAGCTGGCCCGGCGGGCCGGGGCGGCCCGGGTCGCCGTCACGACGTCGTCCCCGGAACGCGGTGAGCGCCTGCGCGTGCTGGGGGCGACCGACGTCCTCGACCGCGCCGGCGACGGCGGCCCGGCCGAGGTCGACGTCGTCGTCGACGTCGTCGCGGGGCCCGACGTGCCGTCGTTCGTCGGCCGGCTCGCGCCGAACGGCCGGATGGTCCTCGTCGGCATCGTCGGCGGGATGCCGCCGGCCGACTTCGGCACGGCGCTCCTCGCGGGCTTCCGTCGCTCCTTGTCGGTCGGCACCTTCAGTGCGGACACCGTTCCGCGCGCGGACCTCCGGGCCGCGACGGCCGAGCAGTTCGCCGCCGCCGCCCGCGGCGAGCTGGCGACCGTCGTCCACGACGTCCTCCCGCTCGACGACGCCGCGCAGGCGCACCGGCGGATGGACGCGGGGGAGGTGTTCGGCCGGATCGTGCTCGTGCCCTAGGGCGCGTCCGCGTCGCAGGCCGCGATGTCCTGGGCGACCTGGCAGGCGGAGGCCTGGTCGGGGTCGACGGCCGCGAGGCGGGCGAGCAGGCCGCGCAGGGTGTCCTGCTCGGCGGGCTCGAGCGGGGCCAGCAGGTGGGCCTCGGCGTCGCCCAGGCGTCGCTCGAGATCGCAGAGCCGCGCCCGGCCGGCGTCGGTCAGTTCCACCCGCCGCGCGCGGCGGTCGGCCGGGTCGGGGCGGCGCTCGACGAGGCCGGCGGCCTGGATCTCGTCGAGCAGGTAGGTCATGACGGTGCGGTCGACGCCGAGCTTGCGGGCCAGGGCGAGCTGCGTGCTCGGTTCCCCGCGGGCCACCGCGGCGAGCACCTGGTAGCCGCGCGGGCCACCGGGGAGGCCGCCCATCACGGTCTGGGCCGTGCGGAGGTGGGCCCGCGCGACCCGGCCGAGGGCCCAGCCCAGGTCGGCCTCCACCTGCCGCGGCGTACTCACACCCCGAAGGATAGGCCGTTGCGCGGGGAATCTGTGTGACAGATAGTCTGTTGGGCAGAACGTCTCGACAGCAGCACACCGGAGGTCGTCATGAGCCTGCTCCGCATCGACAGCAGCATCCGCACGCAGGGCTCGGTGAGTCGGGAGGTCCTCGACAGCCTCGAGCGCTCCTACGCCGACACCCACGACGGGACCGGCGTCGTCCGCCGGGACCTGGGGCGCGACCCGATCCCGGCGAGCACCTGGGCCGCGGCGATCGCCGCCGGCGCGACGCCCGAGGACGAGCGGACCGAGGAGCAGCGCGCGGCGGTCGCCGTCGCGGGCGAGCTCGCCGACGAGCTCGTCGGGGCCACCGCGGTCGTCATCGGCTCGCCGCTCTACAACTTCGGGATCTCGGCGTCGCTCAAGAGCTGGATCGACATCCTCATCACCGACCCGCGGTTCGCGCCGGGCACCAGCCCGCTCGCCGGCCGCCCCGTGGTGGTCGTGGCCTCGCGCGGCGGCGGCTACGGCCCGGGGACGCCCCGCGAGGGCTGGGACCACGGCACCGGCTGGCTCGTGCGCATCCTCGGCGACGTGTGGGGCGCCGACGTCACCGTGGTCGAGGCCGAGCTGACCCTCGCCGAGGTGGTGCCGGCCATGGAGTCGCTGCGCCCGCTGGCCGCGCAGAAGCGCGCCGAGGCCCACGAGGCGGCCGAGAAGCTGGGGGCCGCGTTGGTGGCCTAGCGGCCTCGTGAGCACTTTCCGGGGCCATAGCCCCGGAAAGTGCTCACGAGTACTCACATGGAACGCCGGTACTGCCCGCCCACCTCGAAGAACGCGTCGGTGAGCTGGCCGAGGGAGCACACGCGGGCGGCCGACATCAGCTCGGCGAACACGTTCTCGCCGGCCGTGGCGGCCGCCTGCAGGCGCCGGATCGCCTCGGTCGACTCCTGGGCGTGCCGGGCCTGGAAGTCGTCGAGCCGCCGGAGCTGCGAGGTCTTCTCGTCCTCGCTGGCGCGGGAGAGGGCGATCTCCTTGGGCCCCTCGCCCTCGGCGTCCGGCGGCGGCAGGAACGTGTTGACGCCGATGATCGGCAGGGTCCCGTCGTGCTTGCGGCCCTCGTAGAGCATCGACTCGTCCTGGATCTTGCCGCGCTGGTAGCCGGTCTCCATGGCGCCCAGCACGCCGCCGCGCTCGGCGATGCGGTCGAACTCGACGAGCACGGCCTCCTCGACGAGGTCGGTGAGCTCGTCGATGACGAACGAGCCCTGCAGCGGGTTCTCGTTGAGCGACAGGCCCCATTCCTTGTTGATGATCATCTGGATGGCCAGCGCCCGGCGCACCGACTCCTGCGAGGGCGTGGTGACGGCCTCGTCGTAGGCGTTGGTGTGCAGCGAGTTCGCGTTGTCGTAGAGCGCGCAGAGCGCCTGCAGCGTGGTGCGGATGTCGTTGAACTGCATCTCCTGCGCGTGCAGGGACCGGCCCGAGGTCTGCACGTGGTACTTGAGCTTCTGCGAGCGCTCGTTGGCGCCGTAGCGCTCGCGCATCGCGACGGCCCAGATGCGGCGGGCGACCCGGCCGATCACCGAGTACTCGGCGTCCATGCCGTTGGAGAAGAAGAACGACAGGTTCGGGGCGAAGTCGTCGATGGACATCCCGCGCGCGAGGTAGGACTCGACGTAGGTGAAGCCGTTCGACAGCGTGAACGCCAGCTGCGAGATGGGGTTCGCCCCGGCCTCGGCGATGTGGTAACCGGAGATCGACACCGAGTAGAAGTTGCGCACCTTGTGCGCGATGAACCACTCCTGGATGTCGGCCATCATCCGCAGCGAGAACTCGGTGGAGAAGATGCAGGTGTTCTGGCCCTGGTCCTCCTTGAGGATGTCGGCCTGCACCGTGCCGCGGACCTCGGACACGGCGTGCGCGACGAGGTCGGCGCGCTCCTCCTCCGAGGGGTCGCGGCCCTCGCGCTCGACGAAGGTGTCGACGACCTGGTCGATCGCGGTGTTCATGAAGTAGGCCAGCAGTGTCGGCGCCGGGCCGTTGATCGTCATCGACACCGACGTGGTCGGCGAGGTGAGGTCGAACCCGGAGTAGAGCACCTTCATGTCGTCGAGCGTCGCGATCGACACCCCGGAGGTGCCGACCTTGCCGTAGACGTCCGGGGGAGTGGCGGGGTCGCGGCCGTAGAGGGTGACCGAGTCGAAGGCGGTGGAGAGCCGCTTGGCGTCGGAGTCCTCGGAGAGGTAGTGGAAGCGGCGGTTGGTGCGGAACGCGTCGCCCTCGCCCGCGAACATGCGGGCCGGGTCCTCGCCCTCGCGCTTGAACGCGAAGACGCCCGCGGTGAAGGGGAAGTGCCCGGGCAGGTTCTCGCGGCGCAGGAACCGCAGCACCTCGGCGTCGGAGGTGAACGGCGGGAGCGCGACCCGGTTGACCTTCGAGCCCGAGAGCGTCTCCCGGGTGAGCCGGGTGCGCAGCTCCTTGTCGCGGACGCGCACGACGAGCTCGTCGCCGGCGTAGTCCTCCTTCGTCCGCGCCCAGCCGTCGATCAGCTCGGCCGCCTCGAGCGGCAGCGCGCGCTCGGCCTCCTCGAGGACCACGGGCAGCTCGCCCGCGTCGCGGTCGCCGAGGACCTCCCTGGCCTGGCGCAGCGCGGCCCGGCGGCCGGCCGCGGCCACCATCTCCTCGGTCTGCGCGTGGTAGCCGCGGACGGTGGCGGCGATGTCGGCGAGGTAGCGCTCGCGGTCGGCGGGGATGGCCGACCCGGCGAACGTGGAGACCGTCGTGTCGGGGATCTCGAGGTGTCCGGCGCCCTCGGGCAGGCCCTTGTCGCCGAGCAGCGAGACGAGCTTGCCGTAGAGCGCGGTGACGCCCTCGTCGTGGAAGGTGGCCGCGGAGGTCCCGTAGACGGGCATGTCCTCCCAGCTCGCGCCCCACTCGTCGCGGTTGCGCAGGATCTGGCGGGCCACGTCGCGGCGGGCGTCGTCGCCGCCCCGGCGCTCGAACTTGTTGATCGCGACGACGTCGGCGAAGTCGAGCATGTCGATCTTCTCGAGCTGCGACGCGGCGCCGAACTCGGGCGTCATCACGTACAGCGAGACGTCGGCGAACTCGACGATGCCCGCGTCGCCCTGGCCGATGCCCGGGGTCTCGACGATCACCAGGTCGGCCCCCGAGGCGCGCAGCACCGCGAGGACGTCCCCGAGTCGCTCGGGCAGCGCGGTGCCCGACCCGCGGTTGGCCATCGACCGGAAGGCCACCGGCCCGCCGAGGGAGTTCATGCGGATGCGGTCGCCGAGCAGGGCGCCGCCCCCACGACGACGCGTCGGGTCGACCGCGAGGACGGCCACCTTGAGCTTGTCCTCGCGGTCCATCCGGGCGCGGCGGACCAGCTCGTCGGTGAGCGAGGACTTGCCGGAGCCGCCGGTGCCGGTGATCCCGAGGACCGGCACGGTGCGCTCGGCGTTCGCGGCGTCGACCCGCTCGCGGACGTCGGCGGGCAGCGCCCCCGCCTCGGCCATCGTCACCGCCCGCGCCACCACGGCGCGCTCGCCGGTGAACAGGCCGTCCCACGACGACGGCGCCCGCGCGGACAGGTCCTCGTCGCACTCCCGGATGATCGTGTTGATCATGCCGGGCAGCCCGAGCTGCTGGCCGTCCTGCGGCGAGAAGATCCGGGCCACGCCGTGCGCGTGGAGCTGGTCGATCTCGCGCTGGACGATGACGCCGCCGCCCCCGCCGTAGACGCGGACGTGCCCGGCGCCGCGCTCGCGCAGCAGGTCGACCAGGTAGGAGAAGTACTCGACGTGCCCGCCCTGGTAGGAGCTGATGGCGACCGCCTGCGCGTCCTCCTCGACCGCGGCCGAGACCACGTCGTCGACCGAGCGGTCGTGCCCGAGGTGGATCACCTCGGCGCCCTGGCGCTGCAGGATCCGCCGCATGATGTTGATCGCGGCGTCGTGCCCGTCGAACAGGCTCGCCGCGGTGACCACGCGGATCGGGTTCGTCGGCACGTGCAGCTCTGAGTCGGCCATGTTCGGATCGCCCTCGGTCGTCGGTAAGTCCCGGGCTGGGATACCCGGCCCACGATAGTAGGACGTCCTAGTATTTCCTACGGCCTGTGAGCAGTTCCCGTCTGCCCGCGGGCCGCCAGGTACATGAGGACCGCGACCAGCGTCCCCGCCCCGAGCAGCTCGCCGGCCGCGGCGAGGGCCGGCACGTCGGCCAGCGGCAGCCAGCGCGCGACGCCGGGCTCGTGCCGGTCGAGCGGCTCGTCGCTCTCCTCGGCGTCGGTCCACAGGTGCACGTGCACCCGGGTCGCCACGCCCCCGGGCAGGGGCTCGAACGTGATCACCTCGCGGCTCTCGCCGACCGGCCGCCACCCGGTCTCCTCGGCGGCCTCCCGGGCCGCCGCCAGGGCGGGGTCCTCGCCCTCGTCGACCCCGCCGCCGGGGAGCTCCCAGCCGTAGCGCCCCACCGGGTAGCGGTAGGTGCGCAGCATGAGGACCTGTTCGTCCTTCACGACGAGCGCCACCGCGACGCTCGGCAGGTGGATCACCGGGTAGTCGAACCGGTCGCCCTCGGGGGCCGTGACCTCGTGCAGGTCGACGCGCACCGAGGCGTCGTCGTCGTCGGTCGTGACGGCGATCGGTGCGCTCCACACCGTCGTCACGTCATGGGTGGTCCAGGCGTCGGCCGGAGTCACGTCCGTCACTTCTGTCTCATCTCGCAGCGGTTCGTGACCGGAGCCGTCACCCGGTCCGGTGATTGCGGTGCAGTGTGTGTGATCCACGTGACGCAGGGGTACATGGCAGTTCCCGGCCGTCCGGCCGGGTCTACACAGGGAGAGTCATGATCGTCCTCGGCGTCATCCTGATCATCGTCGGCTCACTGCTGGGCATTCAGATCGTCACGTACATCGGGATCATTCTCGCCGTCATCGGCCTGATCCTGACGATCCTGGGCGCCGTCGGCCGTGGCGTGGGTGGCCGCAAGACCTACTTCTAGTCCCGGCGCGGGGGCGCCGGAATCCGATGCGCACACCCGTCCCCGGCGAGGGGGACGGGTGCCGCGCAGTCCACGCACAGTAGCCGAACGCCGCGATTTCCCGCATCTTCCTGGCCTGTTGATGTACGCAGAGTTAGTTTCCTGACATGACTCTCGACGCGTACTCCGGCCGCCACTCCACCTTCGACGCCACCACGGTGCTGCCCGCGTGGACGCCGGGTGAAGCCCCGGTCCCGCCCCGCGGTGCGCCGCCGGGTCTCCCCGCCCTGCCGCCCCGGCCGAGCACGGTCACGGCCGCCTTCTGCCTCGCGATGACCCACGCGGCCCTCTGGATCGTCGGCAGCCTCGTGGCCCTCGGCCTGGCCGGCCTCATGGTGGGGGCCACCGCCGACGTCGCGAGCGCCGTCGGTGTCGTCGCCGTGATCGGCGTCCCGATCACCCTCGGTGTGGGCACCTGGATCGCGGCCGCCGCCCGGATGCGCGCGGGCCACCCGGGCGCCCGGGTGCTGCTCGCGGTCCTGGCCGGGCTCGGCGCCCTGCTGTGTGCCGCCCTCGGCCTGGTCGACGACACGATCCTGCTCCCGCTGGTCGGCCTGGCGCTCCACGGAGCGCTGCTGGTCCTGCTCTTCCGGCCGTCGACCGACGCCTGGTTCCGGGCCGCCGCCCGCGACCGGGCGGCGGTCAGCCCAGCGCCCGGTCCAGGTTCACCGCCGCGCTGATCAGGCCGAGGTGGGTGAGCGCCTGGGGGAAGTTGCCCAGGTGCTCACCCGAGGCCGAGAGCTCCTCGCCGTAGAGCCCGACGTGGTTGGCGTAGGTGAAGGCCTTCTCCAGCACGTTGCGGGCGCGGTCGAGCCGCCCGGCGCGGGTGAGCGCCTCGACGTACCAGAACGAGCAGAGGTTGAAGGTGCCCTCGCCGCCGTCGAGGCCGTCCGAGCCGTCGGCGGGGTAGCGCTGGACGAGGGAGTCGACGACGAGGTCGTCCTCGAGGTGCGACAGCGTCGAGAGGAAGCGCGGGTCGGTCGGCCCCGAGAACTTCACCAGCGGCAGGATCAGCAGCCCGGCCTCCACCTGGTCGGTGCCCGGGTACTGCGTGTAGGTCCCGAGGTCGTCGCGCCAGCAGTCGCGCTGGACCTCCTCGTAGGACTCCGCCGCCGCCCGCTCCCACGCCGCGACCGGGGCGGGCAGGCCGCGCTGGCGCGCCAGGCGCAGCGCCCGCTCGAAGGCGACCCAGACCATCACCCGCGAGTAGGTGTGGTGCTGCGGCTCGCCGCGCGACTCCCACAGCCCCTGGTCGGGCAGGTGCCGGTTGCGGTCGAGCCAGTCGAGCGAGCTGCGGACGCGGGTCCACAGGTCGTAGGAGATCGGGGTCTCCTTGTTGGCGATGTAGACCGAGTCCATCACCTCGCCGTAGGTGTCGAGCTGGCGCTGCGACCCGGCGGCGTTGCCGATGCGCACCGGCCGCGACCCGCGGTACCCGGAGAGGTGCCCCAGCTCGGTCTCGTCCGGCGGCGGCGCCCCGTGGACGGTGTAGACGGGGAGCAGCCCCGCCGTGTCGTCGGCCTCGGCCATCCGCTGCTCGAGCCAGGCGAGGAACGCGCGGCCCTCCTCGACGAAGCCGAGGCGCATCAGCGCGTAGGAGGTGAAGGCGGCGTCGCGCAGCCACGCGTAGCGGTAGTCCCAGTTGCGCTCGCCGCCGATCTCCTCGGGCAGGCCGGCGGTGGGCGCCGCGATCAGGGCGCCGGTGGGGTCGTGGACCATGAGCTTGAGCAGCAGCGCCGAGCGGTGGACCATCTCGCGCCAGCGCCCCGAGTAGTTCGAGCGGGCGAGCCAGCGCTGCCAGTACTCCATGGTGGCGTCGCGGCGCCCGTCCGCCTCGTGCTCGCCCACCGGGCGGACGCTGCCCCGGTCGGGCCGCGACTCGTGCCAGGTCAGCAGGAAGTCGGCCTGCTCGCCGGGGCCCAGCTCGAACGACGCGGTGGCCGCCGGGCCGGTCGCCCCCTCGTCCTCGGCCACCTCGAGCGGCACCGTGGACCGCAGCAGCAGGTGCCCGGCCGCCTCGTCGTCGGGCACGAACACCGCGCCCACCCCGTCGACCAGCTCGACGGTGTGCCCGACCCGCGCCCAGTCGAACGCCGGCGCGCACCGGACGGTGAAGGCCTGCCGGCCCCGGACCACCCGGACCGTCCGCACGAGCGGACGCGAGGTGCCGTCGTCGTCGGGATGCCCCGCCCCGCTCCCGGCGTCCGTGCGCTCGCTGCGCGGCACCATCAGGTCGACGACCTCGGAGACCGACTCGACGTCGAGGAACCGGGTCATGAGGACGTTGGAGTCGGGCAGGTAGAGCTGCTTGGTGCGCGAGTGGGACCCGGGCGTCACGGTGAAGGCGCTGCGGCCGCCGTCGGCGCCCTCCTCGGTCAGCAGCGCCGAGAACACCGCGGGGGAGTCGAAGTCGGGCATGCACGCGAAGTCGACGCTGGCGTCGGTGCCGACGAGGGCGACCGTCCGCAGGTCGCCGATCACGGCGTGGTCCTCGATCGCCAGCATGATCACTGCGTACCCGCCCGGCGGGGTTCTCGCCCGCCGGCCGGGTCACGGCACAGCGAAGGGGGACCGCGCGGTGCGCGGCCCCCCTCCGGTGGGTGCTAGCGCTGCTCCTTGGCGGCGTCGGCCGCCTCGGCCTTCTTCAGCGCCTCGGCCTTGCGGGCGGCGGCCTTCTGCTCGGCCTCGACGGCCTCGCTCTCGGCCTCGACCCGGGTCTTCTTCGCCTCGTGCGCCTTCTGGTCGGCGGCCTCCTGCGCGCGCTTCTCGTCGCGCTCGGCCGCCTCCTTGCGCTTCTGCTCGCGCTCGCGCGCCTGCTGCTCGCGCTGCTTCTTCTCCTGCTCGAGCTTCTGCTTCTGCTGCTTCTCCTGCTCGCGAGCCTCCTCGCGGACCTTCTGGTCGTGCTCGCGGCGGTGCTGCATCCGCTGGTCGGCGACGTCGCGGCGGGCCTGGGCGGCCTGGTCGCGCTCGGCGGCCTCCGTGCGCTGCGAGACCCGCGCGTCCTTCACCTCGCCGGTGCGCGCGAGCTCCGGGTCGCCCAGGAGCGACCCGAGGACCTGCCGGACTCCCGCCTCGACGCTGTCGAAGGCGAGGACGGGACCCCACTCGGGGTTGCGGGCGTTGCCCGTGACCTGGGCGAGCAGACCCACGGGGAGGCGGGCCACCCCGAATCCCAGGGAGATCACGGGTCCGGCCACGGCTGACACGGGGTTGCTCATCGCTGCTCCTCCTCGACCTTCTCGAGTGTCCGGGCGGCCCCGCGCGCCTGCTCGGCGCGGGCCTCCTCGTCGCGCACCCGGGTCTCGGCCTCGCCGCGCTCGCGCACGGCCTCGACCTCGTCGCGCCGGGTCTCCTGCTCGCGGGCCCGGGTGGCCTGCGAGACGGACTCCTGCTTGCGGGCGGTCTCGGCCTCGGCGCGCTGGGCCTCGGTCTGCCGGTCGGCCTCGGCGCGCTCCTCGCGCTCCTGGCGCGTGTCCTCGGCGGCGAGCCGCTCGCGCTCGACGCGCAGCTCCTCGGCGCGGGCCTCGGCCTCGGCCTCCTCGCGCTTCTGCTCCGCCTGCGCCTCGGCGCGCTGGGCCTCCTTCGTGGCGTCGGCCTTCTCGGACTGCAGCTCGCCCTCGGCGCGCAGGGCGTCGTTCCCGACGACGCTCCCCGCGGCCTTCTTCACCGCACCCGCGAGTCGTTCGCCCGCGCGGCCCGCCTTGCTCGTGTCGCTCGGATCGGCACTGTCGGCCATGGGTCCACCTCCCGGTGATCGAGCGCGAGGTACCCGACTCGGCCCAGTGCGATGCGTCGGACGCACCACGGATCTACCCGGCGGTAGCAACTCGCTCGGTCAGGGCGTCAGGCGGCGGACGACCTCCGCGGCCGGCCCGTCGTCCGCGCGGCGGAAGTGCACGCCCGCCCACAGGTGCAGCCGGGACGTGTCCCCGGCGGCGGCCGCCGCGGCGCGGATCGGCCTGGTGAGGTGGTGCAGCTCGGGGTAGGCCGCCGGCGCGAGCGGCCCGTGCTCCACCGCGAACCGGTTGGTCAGCGCCCGGGCGGGGCGGCCGGTGAACGCGCGGGTGACCAGGGTGCCGGAGACGTCGGGGTCGGCGAGGGCGTCGCGGTGGGTGGCCGAGGTGCCGGCCGCGTCGGTGCGCAGGAACGCGGTGCCGAGCTGGACCGCCGTCGCGCCCGCGTCGAGGGCCCGCCGCACCCCCGCGGCGTCGTGCACCCCGCCCGCCGCGATCACCGGCAGGCCCGTCCGGCGCCGCACCTCGACGAGCAGGTCGAGGGTGTCGACGTCGGAGGGCTCGATCCCCACGTCGTGAATGCCGCGGTGCCCGCCGGCGTCGGTGCCCTGCACGACGAGGCCGTCGAGACCGAGCCGCTCGGCCGCGGCGGCCTCCTCGGGGCTCGTCACCGTGGCCGTGAGCCGGGCGCCCGTGGCGCGCAGGGCGGCGAGCCGGTCGGGGTCGGGGAGGGCGAAGGTGAGGCTGATGGTGTCGGGCGGGTCGTCGCGCAGCACCCGGATCTTCTCGTCGAGCCGCGTCCCGACGTCGGGGTCGTCCCACGGGTGGGGGTCGCCGAGCTCCACCTCGAGCGCCGCGGCCTCCGGGGCGATCCGGCGGGCGTAGCGGCGGACGTCGCGCTCCTCCGGCGGCCCGGGCAGGAACAGGTTGACGCCGAACGGCGCCGTGCTGCGCTCCCGCAGCTCGGCGATCTGCGCGGCCAGCCTCTCGGCGGTGAGGTAGCCCGCGGCGAGGTAGCCGTAGCCCCCGGCCGCCGCCACGGCCGCGACCAGCGCCGGCGTCGAGGGCCCGCCCGCCATGGGCGCCGCCACCACCGGGAGCCGGCTCACCGGTGCCTCAACCGTCGCCGAACCGGAATTCCCCCGCCGCCTCCCACGGCCCGCCACGGTAGTGCCACAGGGCGAGCGCATCGACGTGGGTGTCGTATTCGGTGTGCGTTTCCCGGACGGCCTCGAGCGTGCGCCGCGCCTCCTCGGGCGTGACCTTGTTCTGGATCGTCACGTGCGGGCGCCAGCGCCGCGCGTCCTGGTCGGTGAGGTCGTCGGCGACGCGGCGGGCGATCGCGCCGCGCAGCCCCTCGAGCGCCGACGACTGCAGCCGCAGCCCCACCCCGCGCCCCATCTTGAACGGCTCGCCCACGTGCAGCGGCGGCCGCGGCCGCTCGACCAGCTTCGCGAGCGCTGCCTGCAGCTCCTCGAGCCGCTCGCCGGGCAGGGCGTGGAAGAGCGTGACGTGGGCGCCGACCTGCAGGCGCTCCGCGGGGAACCAGCGACGACGCTGGGCCTCGATGTCGTCCTGGGCGTCGGGGCTCAGCACGGCCGAGACGATGAGCGGGTCGGGTTTCACGGACCAGCGGTACCCGCCAGCCAGCCGTCCGGATCGTCCCAGGCCTGCAGCGTCCGCCGGGTGGACACCGACCGGCGCTCCCCGGTCCGCGGGTCGGGCCACGCCAGGTGCGCGGCGAGGAGCTGCAGCGGCGCGCGGAAGTCGTCGAGCGGCACGTCGTGCAGCACCGGGTAGAAGGAGTCGCCGAGGATCGGGACGCCGAGCGAGGCGAGGTGCAGCCGCAGCTGGTGGGTCCGCCCGGTGCGCGGCGTGAGCCGGTAGCGGGCGATCGGGCCGAGCACCGGGTCGTCGCGGTGGTCGACCAGCTCGACGAGGGTCTCCGCGTTCGGCTCGCCCTCGACCTCGCGGGCCGTGACGATGCCGCGCTCCTTCTCGATCCGGGACCGCACGATCTGCCGCGGCGGCAGGGCCGGGTCGTAGGGCGTGATCGCCTCGTAGGTCTTGTCGACCCGGCGGTCGCGGAACAGGTTCTGGTAGGCGCCCCGGCGTTCGCGGACGACGACGAACAGCACCAGGCCCGCGGTGGGGCGGTCGAGGCGGTGGGCGGGGGAGAGGTCGGGCAGGTCGTGCTGCTCGCGCAGCCGCACCAGCGCGGTCTCCCGGACGTGGCGCCCGCGCGGGATCGTCGCGAGGAAGTGCGGCTTGTCGGCCACCAGCACCTCGGCGTCGCGGTGGACGACGTCGATCGCGAACGGCACCGGGGCCTCGTCGGGGAGGTCGCGGTGGAACCAGACCGACCCGCCGCTGACGTACGGCGCGTCGGGGGCGAGCGGGCCGTCCTGGTCGTGGAAGCGGCCGTCGTCGAACATCGCGTCGACGGCGGCCGCGGGCAGCGGCACCCGGGTCACCACGTGGTCGCGGATCGTCGCCCACTCGCTCGACACGGGCAGCCGCATCCGCGCCGGATCGAGCCCGAGGCGGGGCGGGAGCGAGGGCGGGGGGCGCACGTCCCCCAGTGTTTCAGTGGCCGACCAGGGCGTCCGAGACGATCTTGCGCTGGATCTCGGAGGTGCCCTCGAAGATCGTCGTGAGGCGGGCGTCGCGCCAGTACCGCTCGGCGGAGTACTCGGTGGTGTAGCCGTTGCCGCCGAAGATCTGCAGCGCCCGGCTGGTCACCCGCTCCGCGGTCTCGGAGGCGAAGAGCTTGGCCTCGGAGGTCGCGACGTCGACGGTCTGCCGGTCGGCCGCGCCGCTGTCGACCAGCCAGGCCGCGTGCATGTAGAGCTGGCGGGCGGCCTCGACGTCGGCCGCCATGTCGGCGATCGCGTGCCGGATCACCTGGTGGTCGGCGATCGGGTGCCCGAACTGGACCCGCTGGTGGGTGTAGGCGATCGCGTCCTCCACCGCGCCCCGGGCGAGCCCGACGGCGCGCGCCGCGGTCTGCACCCGCGCCGGGCCGAGCCAGCGCAGGCTCTCCTTGAAGCCCTGGCCCTCCTCCTGGCCGGTGTCCTGCAGCGCGGCGGCCGGCACGCGCAGCCCGTCGAGCTGCAGCTCCCAGGTCGTCAGCCCGTAGTAGCCGATCTTGTCGATCGGGGTCCCGGTCACGCCCTCGGGGAACGACCCCCGCTCCTTCTCCACGAGGAACAGCTCCAGCCCGTCCGAGCGGCCGTGGCCCTCGCGGGGCTCGCGGGTGCGGGCGAGCAGGTGCAGGAAGTCGGCGCGCAGGGCGTGCCCGACCCACCGCTTCGTCCCGGTGATGACGTACTCGTCGCCGTCGCGCTCCGCGGTGCAGCCGACGTTCGCCAGGTCGGAGCCGGCCGACGGCTCGGAGAAGGCGATGCCGCCGATCCACTCGCCGCGGGCGCTGCGCGCCATCAGGTCGGGGCGCCCCGCGCACCCGGTGCCGTTGCCGCGGGCGATGATGCTGGCGACGCTCATCCAGGCGCGCGCCAGCTCCTCGCAGATCAGGGTGTACTCGAAGACGCCGAGCCCGAGCCCGCCGTGCTCCTTCTCGATCATCACGCCGAAGTAGCCGAGCTCGGCGAGCCGCGCGAGGAGCTCGTCGGGAATCTCGCCGCGCTGCGGGTCGAGCTCGTCGGCGACCGGGAGCACCTCGGTCATGGCGAACTCCCGCGCGACGCGCTGGACCTCCAGGCGCTCCGGGGTGAGGTAGACGCTCGCCGAGGGGGCGAGGGTCTCGACGCCCCCGAGGTTCTTCCGGTTCCAGGTCACATCGCCGTGTTCCCGACGACGTTCGCTACCGCACCTGGGCGGGCGAAGGTCACGTCCCGACGTGCGGGACGATCCGGTCGGCGGCCAGGCGGTCGAACACGGTCGCGAAGGCGTCGAGCGTGCGGACGTAGCCGGTGAACCCCGCGAGGCGGGACCGGCTCATGTCGGTGAGGCACTCGATGTCGCGGCCGAGGTCGCCGTCGGTGTGCCAGAAGGACGCGACGCGGGACAGGTCGGTCTCGCGCAGGTTCTCCCGCTCGGCGATCCGGGTCCAGAGCTCCGCCATGCCCCCGGCCTGGTCCTCGAGCGGGCGCACCGTCCCGTCGAAGCCCTCGGCCTCGACGCCCAGCAGCTCGGCGAGCCGCGGCCACATCCAGCGCCAGCGGAAGACGTCGCCGTTCACGATGTTCAGCGCCTGGTCGTGCGCCGACGGCGAGTCGGTCGCCCAGATCATGTGCTCGGCGACCTGCCCGGCGTCGGACATGTCGGTGACCCCGTTCCACTGCTGCTCGGAGCCCGGGAAGGTGAACGGCCGGCCGGTCTCGCGGCACAGCGCGGCGTAGGCGGCGAGCGTCGAGGCGATGTTCATCGCGTTGCCCACGGCGTAGCCGACCACCGTGTGGGCGCGGTGCACGCTCCAGGAGAAGCGGTGCTCCGCGGCGGCGGCGAAGAGCTCGTCCTCCTGCGCGTAGTAGAAGTTCGGGTAGTCGAGGCGGTCCTCGGTCTCGACGAACGGGGTCTCGGGCATGTCGCCCTGGCCGTAGGCCTCGAACGGGCCGAGGTAGTGCTTGAGCCCCGTCATCAGCGCGACGTGCTGGACCGTGCCCTCGGCGCCGGCGGCCGCGAGGACGTCGCGGACCATCCCGCCGTTGACCCGGATGTTCTCCTGCTCGGTCTCCTGACGCGACCACGCGGTGACGAACACCGAGGTCGGGCGGGTCCCCGCGATGACCTCGCGCAGCTGCGCCGCGTCGGTCAGGTCGGCGTGCAGCGCCTCGACCTCGGGTACCGACGACGTGCTCGACCGCGACAGCCCGAGGACGTGCCCGCCGCGGACGGTGAGCCGTTCGGCGAGGGCCTGGCCGGCGATACCGGTGACCCCGACGATCAGGGGACGGGACAGGGCCTGCACGCGCGGAACTCCTCGGGGGTCGGGAACGATCCCGGGGGGATGGCCCGATCGTGGAAGGTTCAACCTCAGCGGGTCGGCGTGGCTCATCGAGTGGGCGCTGGCGGCTCGTCGGACGACCATGAGCGCCCACTCGGCCCCGGCCTCCCGGCATTCGCGGAGCGCGTGCCCTCCACCGCGCGGCGGATCGCGATGACCGCCCGGTCCCGCTCGGCGACGAGCTCGCCGAAGGAGCGGTCGGTCGCGGTGCCCTCCACCATCGCGTTCCGCAGCTCCGGGGTCAGCTCCGGCGCCTCGAGCCGGGTCCACGGGGCGAGCAGGGACGGGCCGAAGTGGTCGAGCATGTGCGCCATCCCGCCCTCGCCGCCCGCGAGGTGGAAGGTCCGGCACGGCCCGTGCACCGGCCAGCGCAGGCCCGGGCCCTCGGTGATCGAGGCGTCGATCTGCTCCACCGTCGCCTCCCCGTTGGCGACCATGTGCAGCGCCTCGCGCCAGAGCGCCTCCTGCAGCCGGTTCGCGACGAAGCCCGGCACCTCCCGGTCCATCTCGATCACCGACTTGCCTAGCCTGCGGTAGAACGCGGCGGCGGCCTCGACCACGTCGGGCGAGGTCGCGGACCCGCCCACCACCTCGACCAGCGGGATCAGGTAGGGCGGGTTGAAGGGGTGCCCGACGACGAGGCGGGTCGGGTCCTCGGCCAGCGTCGCCATGTCGGACATGGGGAAGCCCGAGGTGGAGCTCGCGACGATCGTGCCGGGACCGGTGAGCGCGGCGAGGTCGGCGAGCAGGCGGCGCTTGAGGTCGAGGTCCTCCGGGGCACTCTCCTGGACGAACTCGGCGTCGGCCACCGCCTCGGCGAGGGAGCCCGCGACGGTCAGCCCGCCCCATGCCTCGTCCGGGAACCCGAGGGAGTTCAGGGCTGGCCGGGCGGCCTCGACGATGGTGCGGAGCCGGTCCCCGGCGTCGGGCGCGGGGTCCCAGGCCGTGACGTCGTGGCCGCGGGCGAGGAAGTAGGCCGCCCAGCCGCCGCCGATGACGCCGGCACCGATGCAGGCGATCACCGCTTCAGCCCGAAGATCGAGCGGGCCTCGTCGGGCGTGGCGACCTGCGCGCCGAGCGACTCGACGATCGTCACCGCCCGGTCGACCAGCTGGGCGTTCGTCGCCTTGACCCCGCGGGCGAGGTAGAGGTTGTCCTCGAGCCCCACGCGGGCGTGGCCGCCGAGGAGCACCGACTGCGCCACCCACGGCAGCTGGTCGCGCCCGAGGGCGAACGAGGTGAACTGGGCGCCGTCGGGCAGGAGGTTCACCATCGCCTGCAGGAGCCCGGGGTCGGCCGGCGCGCCGTAGGGGACGCCCATGCAGAGCTGCATCAGCGCGGGCGGGTCGACGAGGCTCTCGTCGTGCAGGACCTTCGCGAACCACAGCTGCCCGGTGTCGAAGATCTCCAGCTCGGGCTTCACCCCCAGCTCCTGGAACCGCTTCGCGCCGGTGCGCAGCATGTCGGGGGTGGAGACGTAGAGGGCGTTGCCGTCGCCGAAGTTGTAGGAGCCGCAGTCGAGCGTCGCGATGTCGGGGCGCAGGTCCTCGACGTGGGGGAGCCGGTCCATGGCGTTGACGAGGTCGGTGCCGTCGACCGGCTTGAGCGGGTCCTCGTCGTCGACGACGAGGTCGCCGCCCATGCCCGCGGTGAGGTTGAGGACGACGTCGACGCCGCTGGAGCGGATGAGCCGGGTCGCCTCGCGGTAGAGCGCGACGTCGCGGGACCCGCGGCCGGTCTCGGGATCGCGGACGTGCACGTGGACGACGGCGGCGCCCGCCTGCGCGGCGGCGACCGCGTCGTCCGCGATCTGTTGCGGGGTCACCGGGACGTGCGGGCTCTTGCCGGTCGAGTCGGCGGCGCCGGTGAGGGCGCAGGTGATGACGACGTGACGGTTCACGGGTGCTCCAGGATCGAGTGCTCGACGAAGTCGTGGAGGGCCTCGCGCATGGCCCCGGGAGTGGAGGTGCGGGTCATGACGCCGATGCCGAGCCCGTCGACCAGCGCGGTGAGCTGGCGGGCGCGCAGCTCCAGGTCGCCGGACCGGAACACCCCGGCGGCGGCCCCGTCGCGCAGGGTCATCAGCACGGTGCGCGCCCAGCGGTCCTGGGCCTCGCGGTAGAGCCCGCGTCGGCCGTGGTCGGAGGTGGTGTCGAGGGTGGCCTCGACCCAGACCTGCATCCAGATCGACCACTCGGGCTCGAGGACCGGCCCCTCGGGCAGCTGCAGCTCGAGCAGGCGCAGGAGCCGGGCGTGCGGGTCGGCGATGCCGGCCAGGGCGGCGGACTGCCGGTCGTAGGCGAGCTCGACGTCGTGGCGCAGCGCCTCGCCGAGCAGGGCCTCCTTGCCGGGGAAGTGGTAGTGCACAGCGGCGCTGCTGGTGCCGGCGTTCGCCGCGACGTCGGCGACCCGCACGTGGTGGTAGCCCCGCTCGGCGATGAGCGTCCAGGCGGCGTCGAGGATCCGCTTGCGGGCGCCGTCGGGGTCGTCGGCCGCCCCGGTGCGCACGGCCGGGCCGGGCTCGGCGGTGACGGGCGGGAGCAGCTCGCCGACTCCGACCCCGACGTGGGTGGCGATGGCCGCGAGCTCGTCGGGGGTGAAGCGCCGGCGTCCGGCCAGCGACTTCGACAGCTTCGTCTCCTCGAGGCCGATCGCCGCCGCGATCTCCCGACGGGTCGCGCCCGTGCGTTCGATCGCCCGGCGCACGCGGTCGGGGAGGCCCTCGGTCACGGGGAGAACGCTAGGCGACTCCTTGCCCGGATCGCAAGTCTGACTGACGGATCAGTCGATGGTGCGGGCCGGACCGCGACTGCGAGACTCGGCACGTGGCGTACGCGAACGACGTGGGTGGCATGCACGGGTTCGGCGAACTCGCGCCCGAGGGGCCGACCTTCGAGTCGGTCTGGGAGGCCGAGATCTACGTCCTCAACCAGGCGTGCGTCGCGGCCGGGGTCTACACGCTCGACGAGTTCCGGCACACGATGGAGCAGTTCCCGCCCTCGGAGTACTACGGGATGCCCTACTTCGAGCGCTGGCTGAACGCCGTCGAACGGCTGCTGCCGTGAACCCCGGCGACCGGGTGCGGGTCCGGACGATGAACCCGCCGACGCACAACCGGGCCCCGCGCTACGTGCGGGGCCGCCGCGGCGTCGTCGTGCGCCGGGTGGGGGACGGGCGCTTTCCCGACGAGGCCGCGTACGCCGGCCACGGCGCTCGTCGGGAGGAGATCGTCACCGTGGCGTTCGAGGGCACCGAGCTGTGGGGCGCGGACGCGCACCCCGGCGACCGTGTGCACGTGGACCTGTTCGTGAGCTACCTGGAGCCGACATGAGTGGCAGCGGCCATCACCGCAACGGCGAGCTGCAGGCGCGGGTGAACGTGCTGCTCGCACTGGCCGAGGAGCGGGGGATCGTCACGCGGGCGCAGGTCGACGAGCGGCTCGAGGCGCTGGGCACCACGGTGTCGCCGCTGAACGGCGCGCGGATGGTGGTGCGGGCCTGGAACGACGAGGCCTACCGCGCCCGCCTGCTCGACGACGCCGGGGCCGCGGCGACCGAGATCGGGGTGGCCGGCGGCGGCTACTCGTCCGACATTCGACTGCACGCCGTGGCGAACACCCCCGAGGTGCACCACGTCGTCGTCTGCACCCTGTGCTCCTGCTACCCGCTGGCGTGGCTCGGCCCGCCGCCGGGGTGGTACAAGAGCGAGGCCTACCGGTCGCGGGTGGTGCGCGACCCGCGCGGGGTGCTCGCCGAGTTCGGCACCGTGCTGGGAGACGACGTCGAGGTGCGCGTGTGGGACGCGAGCGCCGAGGCCCGCTACCTCGTCGTGCCGATGGCGCCGCCCGGGGTGGAGGCGCTGAGCGAGGACGAGCAGCTCGCCCTCGTCACCCGCGACTGCCTCATCGGCGTCGCGGTGCCGTCGCTGTCCGTCGGGGTGTAGGACGGGCCCGTGACGAAGACGCGGATCGCGGCACGGACGCTGGTGGGACTGGTCGGGGCGATGACGGCCGGCGGGGCGCTGGCGGCCGACGCACTCGTCCCGGCGACCGCCCGCCAGCACCTGCGCAACCCGCGCTGGCCCGGCCACGCGAAGTTCCACGACGCGCAGTACATCGTCATGAGCATGCTGCTCGGCGGCATGACGCTGCGCCTCGTCACCACCGGCCGCGGCGATCCCGACCGCAACCTGCTCGCGGCTGCAGCGATCTCCGCCACGCCGTGGCTCGGCATGTACGGCGCCGCGGCGTTCCCGGGGACGGAGCTGGTCGACGAGGAGTTCGACACCCCGAAGGTCCTCGGGCTCGACCCCAACCTCGCCGTCGCGACGGGCTGCCTGGCCGCGTTGGGGGCCGCCGTCGGACTGGCGCGCGCCGGACGCTGACACCCGTCGAAACGGGAGCGGGCTGCCGTTTGTGGTGTTACGGTCGGTGATGCCGTCGTCGTGAGGAGTCACCACCGTGTCCGTCGAGGTCCAGGACCTGCCGCTGCACGTCCAGCGCGACCAGTTCGACCCGCCCGCGGGCATCAACGCCCTGCGCGACAAGCCGGGGCTCGAGCGGGTCACCGACTCCCTCGGGCGGGCCGCCTGGCTCGTCACCCGCTACGAGGAGGCGCGCGAGGTCCTCGGCGACGCCACCCGGTTCTCGAACTCCCGCGTGCCGAGCGTCGAGATGCCCGGGGTCGATCCCGACGAGGCCCGCGCCGGCCAGCTGCTCGCGCTCGACCCGCCCGAGCACACCCGCCTGCGGCGCCTGCTCACCGGCGAGTTCACCGTGAAGCGGATCCGCCGCCTGCAGCCGCGGATCGCCGAGATCGTCACCGAGGCCCTCGACGCGATGGAGGCGGCCGGCCCGCCGTCCGACCTCGTGCACGACTTCGCGCTGCCCGTCCCGAGCCTGGTGATCTGCGAGCTGCTCGGGGTGCCCTACGCCGACCGCGACGAGTTCCAGACCCGAGCCGGCAAGCAGATCGACCTCACGCTGCCGATCGAGGAGCGCGGTCGGGTGTTCACCGAGGCCCGTGCCTACATGGGCGAGCTCGTCGACCGGGCGCGGGCGGAGCCGGGCGACGACCTGCTCGGCATGCTCGTCCGCGAGCACGGCGACGACGTGACGCGTTCGGAGCTCGTCGGGATCGCCTCCCTGCTCCTCATCGCGGGCCACGAGACCACCGCGAACATGCTCGCCCTGAGCACGTTGGTCCTGCTGCGCCACCCCGAGCAGGCCGCCCTGGTGCGCGACGACCCCGACGCGGTCGCCCCCGCGGTCGAGGAGCTCATGAGGTTCCTGTCGATCGTGCACGCCGCGGTCCCGCGGGTCGCGATCGTCGACACCGAGGTGGGCGGCCAGGCGATCGCCGACGGCGACCTCGTGCTGGTCCAGCTCGCGGCGGCCGACCGCGACCGGGCGCTGGCCGACGACCCCGACCGGCTCGACGTCGGGCGCGCCGCGGCCCCGCACGTCGCCTTCGGGCACGGCGTGCACCACTGCCTCGGCGCCCCGCTCGCCCGGATGGAGATGGCGACCGCGTTCCCGGCTCTGCTGCAGCGGTTCCCGACGCTCGCGACCACCACCGAGATCGCCCGCGCCGACTTCCGCGAGGGCACGTTCATCTACGGGATGCGGAGCCTGCCCCTGACCTGGTGACCGAATTGTGAAGTGCCCGTGTGGCGCTCGGACGGTCCGGGTACCTCGGCGAGCCCTGCCGCCCCCTGACCCACCACGGAGCGCCCTCATGAGCCAGGACCAGTCCGACACGCAGACGGACGACAACCCCGACGGCGATGGCGGCGACGCGATCACGCTGACCCTCGGCAACGAGGAGATCGTGCTGCGTCAGCGGTTCGAGCTGATCAGCATCATCAACGAGATCGGCATCGCGCTCTTCTTCACCGTCGGCAGCATCGCGTTCTACTGGCACGAGCTGTTCAACCTCGGCGTGACGCTGTTCGTCATCGGCAGTGTGCAGCTCGGCATCCGGCCGGCGATCCGGTTCGCCCGCCGGGTGCAGCTGCACAAGCTGACCAAGGGGATGCCGTCCGAGGTGGCGCGGGACTTCTGAGGTGGACGGAGCCCACGTGAGCAGTAATCCGTGTCCCGACACGGATTACTGCTCACAGGTGTTCACCTCGGGCGCGCGATCACCCGGTGGGCGACGGTCTTGACCTGGTCGGGCAGCACCCCCGCGAGGACGGCCTGGGCCTGGACCAGCGGGGACCCGCCGACGACGGCGGTCCGCCCGGCCATGAGCGCGTCGTAGCCCTGGCGAGCGACGAGGGCCGGGTCGTCCTTCGGCATCCGGCCCATGATGCTGCGCGAGACGCTGCCGGCGCGGCGGAAGAAGTCGGTGGCCGTGGGCCCGGGCATCAGCGAGGTCACCGACACCCCGGTGCCGCGCAGCTCGTCGGCGACGGCCTCGGTGAACGACTGCAGGAACGACTTCGAGGCGTTGTAGATCGCCTGGTAGGAGCCCGGCATCATCGCGACGACCGACGAGGTGATCAGCACCCGGCCCTCGCCGCGCGACACCATCTCGGAGAGCACGCGGTGGGCGAGGTGCACCGTGGAGCGCACGTTGAGGTCGATCACGCGGAGCTCGTCGGCGAGGTCGGACCCGACGAACGCGCCGCCGCTGCCGATCCCCGCGTTCAGGGCCGCGGCCGCCAGGGGCCGGCCCGCGGTGGTGACGGCGACGTCGACGACCTCCACCCCGTCGGGGACGGAGAGGTCGGCCTGCACCGCGGTCACGTCGGTGCCGTGCCGGCGCAGCCGCTCGGCCGCGTCGCCGATCGAGGCGTCCTCGGCGGTGACGATCAGGTCGTGTCCGTGCTCGGCGAAGATCCGGGCGAGCTCGGCGCCGATGCCGTTCGAGGCGCCCGTGACCAGGGCGAGAGGTCGGTCGGTCATGGCGGCGGCTCCCCGCCCCCCGGTGGGCGCGAAACGCCCGGGGCCCGGTGGTTGAGATGGGGGCCACAGCGGCCATCCCCGGGCATGAGCAGCCCGAACCCGACCAACTCCGACGACGGCGCCGAGGAGCGCCCGCTCGACACGGTGCCCGCCGACCAGGACGACGACGACTCCCGCGAGGCCGCCGACCCGACGCCGCCGGGGGAGTGAGGTGCGCGAGCGCTCGTGAGCACGTCGGGGGCCATAGCCCCGCGACGTGCTCACGCGGCGCCGGGCACATACCGTGCGGGCCGTGCGACTGGCGACGTTCAACCTCCTGCACGGACGTTCGCCGGCCGACGGGGTCGTCGACCCCGACCGGCTGGCCGCGGCCGTCGCGACGCTCGACGCCGACGTCCTCGCCCTGCAGGAGGTCGACCTCGGCCAGGACCGGTCCGGGCACGTCGACCAGACCGCGCTGGTCGCCCGCAGCCTCGACGCGGCGCACGCCCGCTTCGCCCCGGCCCTCGTCGGGACCCCCGGGCAGGAGTGGCGGCCGGCGGACGACGGTGACGAGACCACCCGGCCGTCCTACGGCGTGGGGCTGGTCAGCCGGCTCCCGGTGGCGCGGTGGCGCCGGATCCCGCTCGGGACCTCCCCGGCCCGGCTGCCATTGCTGATCGACGCCCGGCGTCCAGCCTTCGTGCGCGACGAGCCGCGGGTGGCGCTGGCCGCCGAGCTGGCGGACACCTCGGCGGTGGGCACCGTGGTGGCGGTGCACCTGTCGTTCGCGCCCGGCGTGAACGTGGTGCAGCTGCTGCGCCTCGCCCGCGCGCTGCGCGACGCGCCCTCGCCGGTGGTGATCCTCGGCGACCTCAACCTCCCCGGACCGGTGCCCCCGGCGGTGCTCCCCGGCTGGCGGTCGCTGGTGCGGGAGACCACCTTCCCGGCCGACGACCCCCGCATCCAGCTCGACCACGTGCTCGTCCGCGACGACCGCGGGCACCTCCTGCCCGGCGTCGTGCACACCGCCGCCGTGGCCACCCCGGTCTCCGACCACCGGGCCCTGGTCGTGGACCTGCGGGACTGACCGGCCCCGGCTCCGAACGGGTAGTCGGGGCGGGTGACCGCGCTGCTCAGCGACGACCAGATCGCCCGGCTGACGTGGGCGGAGCGGCGTGCGCTCGCCGACCGGCTGCTCGTCGACGACTCGCCGGCCGGCGAGGTCCGTCGGCGGCGGCGGAACCGCTTCGTCGCGATCGCGGCGGTGTGCTCGCTGCTGCTCGTCCCCTGGATCGTCGTGCTCGCGGTCACCCTGCCCGGGCGCTGCGTCGCGACGAACTGGACCCTGACCTGGGTCGGCTTCGACGTGGCGCTGTTCGTGGCGCTCGTCGCCACCGCGCTGCTCGCCTGGCGGCGGCGACGCCTCGTCGTCCCGGTGGCCGCGGCCTGCGCGACGCTGCTGTGCGCCGACGCCTGGTTCGACATCACCACGTCGCACCCCACGGGCTACGCGATCAGCATCGGCTCGGCCCTGCTCGTCGAGCTCCCGCTGGCGGTGGTGGTGGCCCGGGCGAGCCTGATCGTCCTGGGCCGGCTGCACCTCTCCGAGGAACGCCCCTCACGGGACGACCGTCACCGGCCACTTCCCGGCCTTGACCAGCCGACCGGCCAGTGACCCGACGAGCCGGTGCCCGGCCTTCGTCGACGCCCCGACGACGACCGCGTCGGCCCGCAGCTCGTCGGCGCAGCGGACGATCTCCAGGTACGGGTCGCCGTGCACGAGGACGAAGCGGGCCTGCAGCTCGAGGCGGTGCATCTCCTGCTTCGCCCACTGCTGGAGCTCCTGGCCCAGCTCCTGGGCCGACTGCGTGAGCACCGTGACGGCGTCCGCGGCCATCGCCGACAGTGCGGGCGTGGTGGTCACGGTGATGACGACGAGCTCGGAGCGCTGGCGCCGGGCGAGGCCTGCCGCGTAGGCGCCGGCCCGCAGCGAGGTCACCGACCCGTCGACCGCGGCGAGGATCAGGGACGGTCCGTCGTTGCCGTACTCGAAGCCCTCCACCCGGTCCATCCTGCTACGGCGCGGGGACTAGTGGTGGGACTGCTCGCCGCGCTCGAGCCGGCCCAGCATGCGGTTGTAGGCGGCGAGGGCGTCGTCGTCCTCGTCGAGGTCGCCGGTCCCGTCGCGGGCGTCGCCGGTCTGGTCGGTGTAGGCCGCGCTGCGGGCCGACTCGAGCCACGGGCCGAAGTCGATCTTCGCGGAGGTGTCCGACACCCACAGCCGCCCGAGCATCACCATGATCACCATCATGAGGGCGTCCCCGACCACCCACATCAGGGCGCCGCCGAGGTGGACGCCCTCGAGGTCGTAGGACGGGAACATCGTGGCCGGGGCCTGCATCAGCACCACGCCGACGAGCGTGTCGACGCCCATCGCGAACGCCATCAGCACGTAGCGCGAGAAGTACGCCGGCCGGCGCGGGATCGTGTCGACCCCGATCGCGACGTGGAAGAACAGCAGCCCGGCGACCAGGTAGAGCGCCTGCTCCGAGTAGTGCAGCGCCGTCGACGCCGCCATCGTCTCCATGAAGCCCGTGAGGTGGGTGAGCACCACGACGAGCGCGTAGAAGACCAGGACCGTGCCGGGGAAGAACACCGCGCGGGCGGTCCGGCTCTCGAGCGCGGCGTCGAACCCGGCGGCGGCCCGCCCCCGCAGCGAGGACCGCAGGAGCTGCAGCGGGTGCGCCGCCACCCAGAACGCCGGCACCACCATGATCAGCATCAGGTGCATGACCATGTGCACCGCGAAGGCGGCGTGGCCGAACACGGCGATCCCCGAGTTCCAGGTGACGACCGCGCAGGCCAGCGCCGCGAGCATCGAGGCGGTCCGCCGCACCGGCCACGCGCCGTGGCGCGAGGCGCCCACGAGGTACAGCACACCGAGCACGACGAGGGCCACGTTCACCCCCCACGCGGGCGACCACGTGGTGAACACGTCGGCCCAGGCCGGGCCCGGGGTCGGCCCCATCGGCATCAGCACAGGGTCCATGGTGCGCCCGTCCGACGGCAGCGGCAGGATGCGGCCCCGTGCAGGGCTACGGGTTCGTCGCGGTGGGTGGGCCGGAACAGCAGGCGTTCGTCGAGGTGGACGAGCCGCGGCCGGGGCCCGGTGAGCTGCTGGTCACGGTCCGCGCCGCCGGGGTGAACCCGGGGGACTGGAAGGTCCGCGAGGGCGGTTACGGCGCCGCCGCCGGGCCCGCCGTGCTCGGGCGCGAGGTGGCCGGGACGGTGCTCGAGGTCGGTGCGGGCGTGGACGCCTTCGCGGTGGGCGACGAGGTGTTCGGGGGGTGCCCCGACATGCTCGGCGGCTGGGCCCCGCGGGCCCGGGTGACCGCGGGCTTCGCCGCGCGCCGCCCCGACGGGGTCTCCGCCCCCGACGCCGCGGTGCTCCCGGTGGCCGCCGGCACCGCCTGGGACGCGCTGGTCCAGCTCGACCTGCCCGAGGGCGCGACCCTGCTCGTCAACGGCGGCGGGGGCGGGGTCGGCGTCCCGGTGATCCAGCTCGCCGTCGCCCGGGGCCTGCGGGTGATCGCCACCGCGAGCCCCGCCAAGCACGGCCTGCTCACCGACTTCGGGGCGATCCCGGTCGCCTACGGCGACGGCGTGGTGGAGCGGATCCGCGAGGTGGAGCCCGAGGGGGTCGACGGCATCTTCGACATGGTCGGCGGCGACCCGCTGCGCGCCGTCGCGAGCCTGCTCACGGCCCCGGAGCGGCTGATCTCGATCGCCGACTACGGCCTGTCGACCGAGCTCGGCGGACAGCAGATCGTCCGGGACCGCTCGACCGCGGTGCTCGAGCGGCTGGCGGCCCACGTCGCCGACGGCCGCCTCGACCCCTACGTCACCGACGTCCGCCCGCTGGCCGACGCCGCGGCCGCCCTCGCGCTCGTCGAGGACGGCCACGCCACCGGCAAGGTGGTGCTGACTCCCTGAGTCCCGGCACCGTGACCGCGCTCGCCCCGCGCCCCGCGGAGTCCGCCGCTAGACCGGGAGCGCCGACATCGACTGCCACTCCGACCAGGTCAGCGACCAGTCGTAGATGTCGGTGCGCGGCATCGGCACGGGGCTGCCCGTGACCTCGACCGGGTCGCCGAACATCGCCGTGTCGAAGTAGGCCTGGGCGTCCTTCGTCGACAGGTTCACGCAGCCGTGGGTGACGTTGTCGTTGCCCTGGGCGCTCGTGGACAGGGGGTTCGCGTGGATGAACTCGCCGTTGTTCGAGATCCGGACCGCCCACTTCTCCGGCACGTTGAAGTAGCCGTACTCCGGGTTCGTCATGAGCTTGTTCGCCTCCTTGCTCATGACGACGTGGACCCCGTTGGTGGTGTTGCGGTTGGGGTCGGACCCGAGGCCGTAGCTGGCCGGCACCGTCATGACCGTCTGCCCGTCGCGCTCCACGACCATCTGGAACGAGTTGACGTCGGCCTTCACGATCTGCGAGCGCCCGATGGTGAAGTGCGACGTCACGTTCGCGCTGCCCCAGGAGCCGTCGGCGACCTGGACCCCGACCAGGTTCGCGGCCACGTCGACCGTGGTGCCCGGCTTCCAGTACTCCTTCGGGCGCCAGTGGGCGCGCGAGCCCTGCTCCGCGTCGGGCAGCCAGGCCCAGGAGCCCTCGGTGGGCACCGAGGTGCGCACCGACAGCGCCCGCTGCGCGGCGGCCTTGTCGGTCACCTCGCCGTTGAACTGCACGACGACCGGCGCGGCGATGCCGACCGTCGCGTCGTCGGCGATGTTGAGGTTGGCGGCCACCTTGCGCTGCGGGGTCACCGTGGTGAAGGACCCGGTCAGCGGCCGCGTCGTCCCGCCGTCGTCGGCCACCGCGCCCTTCCAGGTGTAGGTGCTGCCGTAGGCGAGGACGCCGGTGGAGGCCCAGCCGTCGGGCGTCACCTGCCCGGGCACGCCCTTGCCGTCGGGACCCACGAGGGCCACGTCGGTGAGCCGCCCCTGCGCCACCCGGACGACCGCCGGCGCGGCCGGGGCCACGCCCGCCGTCCCGTCGGCCGGCGTGAGCGTGACCTGCGCCGGGGGCGCCGCCGCCTCGGTCGCGGTCTCCGACCCGCCGCCCGGGGCGGGGGCACCGCTCGCCCTGCTCACCGTGCCCCACACCGTGATCGCGGCCAGCGCCACCGCGAACGCCACCATCAGCCCGAGCACCGCGCGCCCGAGTGCCATGCCACTACCCCCACCACGTCTCGCCCGCGCCGACCCCGCCGATCGGCGCACCTCGTCGGACGCCTCAGCGGCGTCCCGGTTCCCACCATGGTGCCCCGGGGGTCCGACAGTCACGGGCTCCCCTCCGGGTCGTCCGGGAGAAGCTGCCCGCCTCACCCCAGGCCCGCCTCCGCGACGAGCCGGCGGAACAGGGCCCCGGCGTCGACGTCGGCGCCGCGCGCGGTGAACCACTCGGCGACCCGCCGGACGTCCCGCACGAGGATCTCCTCGCCGTGCAGGTTGCCGACCAGGTCGACCACCTGGGGCAGGTCGATGAGCACCAGCCGGCCGTCGTCGACGAGGACGTTGTAGGGCGAGAGGTCGCCGTGGGTCCACCCGAGCCGGGCGAGCCCGACGAGGGCCTCCGTCAGCTGCGCCCACCAGTCCAATAGCCGCTCGGGTCCCGGCCGCTGGGCGGCGAGGCGCGGGGCGGCGACGCCGTCCGCGGTGCCGAGGAACTCGAGCAGCAGTTCGGTGCCGTCGAGCTGCACCGGGTACGGGACCGGCACCCCCGCCGCGTGCAGGGTGCCGAGGGCGTCGAACTCGGCGGCCGCCCACCGGCCCGCGAGCAGGTCGCGGCCGAACGCCGTCCGCCGCGCCATCGCCCGGGTCTCCCGGGACCGCCGGACCCGGCGCCCCTCGAGGTAGGCGGCGTCGCGGTGGAAGGCGCGGTGCTCGGGGGAGCGGTAGCGCTTGGCGGCGAGCAGGCAGGACGGTCCCCCGGGGACGGCCCGCTCGAGGAGGTGGACGTCGGCCTCCTTGCCGGTCTTGAGGACACCCAGCTCGGTGTCGACCGCGCCCTCGGCGGTCACCACCCAGGTGGGGACGGGGTCGGGTCCGTGGGCCGAGGCGGCCCAGGTCGACCAGCGGTCGCCCGTGGGCGGGCCGTCGTCGGGCTCGTCGGGCTCGTACGGAACGGGGGTCGGGAGGTCGTCGTCGTCGTCGAATCGCCGACGACGGGGAGTGCGGTCGCGCAACGCGGGGCTCCGGTCGTGGGGTGGTCCACCCCACGCGAGAGAGCCTCAGCGCAGGGTGCGGGCGCGGGCGGGCGCGACGGAGCGCGCCCCCGGGCGGGCGACGGTCGGCACAGGCACTCCTCGGTACGTCGGCGACTCCCACGCCGACGACGTCATCCACTCACACCGCCGCGGTGCGGCGCGAGCGGTTTTCACTCCGGCACCGGTGCGCCCGAGGGCACGCCCGCGGCCACGTAGTCGTCGAGGTGGCGCCGCCAGATCGGCGTCGGCCCGCCGGGTGCCTCGGGGCTCCCGCCCGCGAGGGCGGCGTCGAGCGCGTCGAGGCACACCTCCCAGCCCGCCGCGTTGCGGGCGGCGGTGTCGGCGCGCTCGAGCAGGGTGGTGAAGGTCAGCCGGCTGCCCGCGACGAGCGGGGTCACCTCGAAGCGGAGCTCGTCGCCGCCCCAGGTCAGGACCAGCCGCGACGGGGGCTCGCACGCGAGCACGGTCCCGGAGCCTCCGTCGCCGTCGACCTCGAACGTGAACCGCACCGTCGCGCCCGGCTCGGGGCGGCCCCCGTCGGGGAAGGCCACCCGCGCCGGGAACCACACCGCGAGCTCCGTGGGGTCGGTGACCGCCTCCCACACCCGCTCGACCGGGTCGGGGTACTCGCGGACGAACCGCAGGGCGGGACGGGAGTCGATCTCGAGGTAGGTGCCGGTGGTCATCGGTCCTCCAGGTGGTCGTCGAGGCGGTCGAGAGCGGCCGACCAGAGCGCCCGGTACGGGGCGAGCCAGGCCTCCAGCTCCGCGATCGGGCGGGGGTCGAGGGCGTACACCCGACGGCGGGCGTCGACGGTGGCGTGGACGAGCCCGGCCCGGCGCAGCGTCGCGAGGTGCTTCGACGCCGCGGGCTGGGTGAGGTCGAGCCGGTCGACCACCTCGCCGACCGCGTGCGGGCGCTCGCGCAGCAGGTCGAGGATCGCGCGCCGGGTCGGGTCGGCGAGCGCGGTCCAGGTGGTCGTCACCCCGGAGATATTCCTCGACAAGCATATGTCTGTCCAGGCATACGGCCGGCGAGGTGTGGTCGTCGATCTCCGTCGGGGCATGATTCCCGGAATGGACCTCGGGCTGACCGGGCGCACCGCCGTCGTGTGCGCTTCCACCTCCGGACTCGGCGAGGCGACCGCCCGGGCCCTGGCCGCCGAGGGGGCGCGGGTGGTGGTCAGCGGCCGCCGCACCGAGCGCGCGGAGGCGATCGCGGCGGAGCTCGACGACGCCGTGGCGGTGGGGGTCGACCTCACCGATCCCGACGGGCCCGACCGGCTCGTCGCGGCAGCGGGCGAGGTCGACGTACTGGTGCTCAACAGCGGCGGGCCGCCCCCGAGCGTGGCCGCCGACGTCGACGCCGACCAGATCCGCGACGCGCTGGTCCCGCTGCTGCTCGCCCAGCAGCGCCTCGTCTCGCTGGTGCTCCCGGGCATGCGGGCCCGCGGGTGGGGCCGGATCCTCGGGGTCGGCTCGACCGGGGTCGTCGCCCCCATCCCCGGTCTCGCGCTGTCGAACATCGGGCGCGCGGCCCTCGGCGGCTACCTCAAGACGCTGGCGACCGAGGTGGCCGCCGACGGGGTCACGGTGAACCTCCTGCTGCCGGGGCGGATCGCGACCGCCCGCACCGAGTCGATCGACGCGGCCACCGCGGAGCGCGAGGGCATCGACGTGGCCGCGGCGCAGGCGCGCGCGACGTCGCAGATCCCCGCCCGGCGCTACGGGCGGGCCGAGGAGTTCGGCGCCGTCGCCACGTTCCTGTGCAGCGACGCCGCCTCGTTCGTCACGGGCACGGCCACCCGCTGCGACGGCGGCCAGGTGCCCTCGCTGTAGCTAGACGAGGGGAGACCGCGCGACGACCTCCGGACGGCGGCCCGCCGGGACCGGCACCCCGCCGACGGCCCAGTCGTCGCGCGGCACCTGCGCCACCCGTCCCTGCACCCGGGAGCGGGTGGCGCCCAGGACGTCGCAGACGACGTCGGTGATCTCCGCGAGCAGGCGGTGCCGCTGCTCGACCGGCCGCCCCTCGAGCACCGCCACGACGAACCACGGCGCCGGGTCGCCGTCGACCGAGGCCGGGACGCCGCCGGTGGCCCACAGCTCGCCCGGATGCATCGTCAGGAAGGCCCGGACGGTCGTCACCGGGAGCTCCAGGACAGCCGCGCAGCGGTCGGAGGCCCGGCGCAGCAGCCGCTCGAGCTTCTCCGGTACGTGGTCGCCCTCGACGAGGTGGATCTCGAGGACCGGCATGACGACCGCCTTCCCGCTCGGGGCTCCCGGGGGCGAACGTACCCCGGCCGGCGGCTGCCTCCGAGCGGGTGACGGCGCTCCGGTCCGCACGAACCGGGGGGTTGACGCGCCGGGGAGCGGGGATGCCTCTGCACCGCCCCGTCCCGGCCGAGCGCACCGGCCGGAGGGGCCCGGACGCCCCCGCGCCAGGAGGACCCATGAGCCAGCCGACCGAGAAGCGGACGGACCACCGCGTGATCGTCGTCCACCGCGTGGGCGCCGTCGTGGTCGCCGTGGTGATCGCCCTGTTCGGGGTGCTCGGGTTCATCGGCGGGCTCTCGTTCTTCGACACCCAGGGCACGCCGGTCCTCGGCCTGTCGACCAACGGGGCGCTGTCGACGATCTCGATCGTCACCGCGCTCATCCTGGTGGCCGCCGCGATCCGGGGCGGACGGATCGCCTCGACCGTGATGATCGTCGTCGGGGCCCTGTTCATCATCTCCGCGTTCGTCAACCTCGCGCTGATGGCCACGCCGCTGAACCTGCTGGCCTTCCGGCTGCCCAACGTCTTCTTCTCGATCGGCGCCGGCCTCGTCCTGCTCATCCTCGGCAGCTACGGCCGGGTGAGCTCGAAGCTGCCGGACGACAACCCCTACCGCCAGGAGCGCGCGGGCGACGAGGACCCCGACGACGACCAGGACCTGCGCTCGCTGCACCCGCGCAACCGCGCCGAGCGGGCCGCCGACGAGGAGATGGCCGAAGCGGCGCGTGCCCTGGTGAACGGGGCCGCCTCGGAGGACCAGCGGCGGCGGATGGCCGACGTCGACCAGCTGCGCAACCACGAGGACCGGCGGGCCCGCTGGATGGAGCTCGCGAGGCGCGAGGACGACGGCAGCGCCGCCCGCTGAACCCCCTGCGGACGGAGGGGCGGCCCCCCTCGGACCCGCCCCGGCTCGCACGCGGGCCTGTCGTCCGGGACGCATGGCTGCTAGACCATGGGTCATGGCCGCCCCGGTGACCGACACCCAGGACACGCAGGTACCCGACACGGTGCGCACTGAGATCGACGGGACCGTCGCGCGCGTGGTGCTCACCGCCGCCCGCCGGCGCAACCCCCTCTCGATCACGACGATGCGCCGGGTCACCGCCGCGCTGCGCGAGGTCTCCACGGCCGAGGGCGTGCGCGTCATCGTCGTCGCCTCCGAGGGCCCGGCCTTCTCCGCCGGGCACGACCTCTCCGAGATGGTCGACCGCAGCCTCGATGAGGAGCGCGAGGTCTTCGCGGTGTGCACCGAGATGATGCGGGCGGTCCACGACGTCCCCCAGCCGGTGATCGCGGCCGTGCAGGGCATGGCGATCGCGGCCGGCTGCCAGCTCGTCGCCACCTGCGACCTGGCGATCGCCGCCGACCACGCCGTCTTCGGCACCCCCGGGGTCAAGATCGGCCTGTTCTGCTCGACGCCCATGGTCGCCGTGAGCCGGGCGATCGGGCGCAAGCGCGCCATGCAGCTGCTGCTCACCGGGGAGACGATCGACGCCGCGACCGCCGTCGAGTGGGGCCTGGTCAACGCCGCGGTCCCGGCCGACGAGCTCGACGCCGCGGTGACCGAGCTGGCCCGCAAGGTCGCCGACGCGAGCAGCGTGACGCTGCGGATCGGCAAGGAGGCGTTCTACCGGCAGATCGACCTCTCCGAGGACGACGCGTACGCCGAGATGAGCGAGGTCATGGCCACCAACGCCATGACCTGCGACGCGCAGGAGGGCATGTCGGCCTTCCTGGCCAAGCGTCCCCCGGTCTGGCAGCACCGCTAGCCCGGCCCGTCCGACATCCCAGGCAAAGGAGCCTGCCCCCATGACCTTCCCCGGTCTGCAGCACGTCGCCATCACCGTGTCCGACCTGCAGCGGTCCACCGAGTGGTACTCGCGGCTCTTCGGCACCGAGCCCGTGCTCGACGAGGACGAGGAGGGCGGCGAGTTCCACCACACCGTCTACGCCCTCGACGGTGGGATGCTCTTCGGGCTGCACACCCACAACGGCAACGAGTCGAAGGACGCGTTCGACGAGCGCCGCACCGGGCTCGACCACGTCGGGTTCGCGCTGCCCGACTCGGCGTCCCTGGAGCAGTGGGGCTCCCGCCTCGACGAGCTGGGCATCTCCCACGGCGGGATCAAGAAGGCGGGCTACGGCTCGGGCATCTCGTTCCGCGACCCCGACGGCATCGCGCTCGAGTTCTTCATCGCGCCCGGGACGTAGGCGACTCCGAACGGACGAAACGGCCCGGTCGTCACCGGAGAGGGTGACGAGCGGGCCGTTCGTGTGTGCGGGGGCGTGGGTCAGCGCTGCCGGAGCAGCTTCGCCCCGATGACGAACAGCGGGGCCATCGAGATGATCATGCCGATCCCGGCGCCGAGGTTGCCGAGCAGCATGCCCAGCCCGGCCATCGCGACCGTCCCGAGCACGGGCAGGGCCACCAGCCACCAACTCACGGCCCGGGACCAGGCGAGGGCGGCCGTGACGAGCAGGACGCCCGCGAAGCCGACGAGCTTGCCCGAGTACATCCAGGTGGTGACCCAGAGGTTCGCGTCGGCCGCCTCGAAGATGCCCGCGGCCTGGTCGAGGGGCAGGGCGCGGCCCAGGGCCATGCCGTACCAGTCACCGAGCAGCAGCCCGGAGATCTGGATGGCGCAGAAGGACATCGCCGCGGCGACGGCGCCGGTGAGGACGCGGCCGCGACCACGGACGAGACCCGGCGCGGCGAGCACCCCGAGCGCGAAGAGCACCCAGGAGTAGTGCAGCAGGCCCGCTGAGAGCCCGGTGAGCCACGGGGTCGCGGCGAGCGAGCCGAGGTAGCTCGAGGTCGTGACGCCGTCCTCGCCCGGCGGGATCGTGAGCATCCCGCCCGCCATCACCACCGGGGTGGCGAGCAGCGCGATACCCCCGGCGCTGGTCAGTCCAGAGGAGCGGCGGCCCGCGTGCGCGGCGCCGGTGACGTCGAGGGTGGTGGTGGGGGCGTCGATCGTGGTCATGGTGTCTCCTCGTGACTTCGCTGGGCTGTTCGAGCGATGAGAGAACCGTAGATCCCGGCGTAATGTCACGGATCGTGTTCGAGGTCGGTCTTCCTCCTCCGCCGGTCCACCTCGGGTCCTCCCGCGGGAGGACCCGCGCCGCGGCCCGGCGACCTACGCTGCGCCCGGTGCGCCCGCACCTCGTCCGGCTCGCCGCCGGCCTCGTCGCCGGCGCGGTGGTGTTCGGGGGCTGCCTGGCCGAGACCGTCGTCTACCGCGGCGTCGAACCGGGCCTGTTCGCGCTGCCGACCGCCGCCCTCGTCGTCGGGGTGGTGCTCGCCCCGCTGCTGCCGTGGCTGGGGATGCTGGGCGCGGCGGCGTCGTTCCCGCTGCAGGTGCTGGCCGCACCCGACTCTCCCGGTATCGGCGGCATCGCCCTGGTCACGATGATGGTGCTGGTCGCCCACGGCGCCCGGCGGCTGCCGACCCGCGTGAGCGCGCCGGGGGCCGTGCTCGCCGCCCTCGGGGGCGCGAGCGGGTCGATCGCCTCGGGGTCGCCGTGGTTCGAGCTCGTCTTCTTCGGCGCGACGATGGGCGGGGCGTGGCTGGTGGGATCGCTGCTGCGCCGCGAGTCCCGGCGCGGGTCGGAGCTCGCTCGCCTGGCCGACGAGCTCGCCGTGGAGCGCGAACGCTCGACCCGGCTCGCCGTGGTGGAGGAGCGCTCCAGGATCTCCCGCGAGCTGCACGACGCCGTGGCCCACTCCGTGGCGGTGATGACCCTGCAGGCCGGGGTGGTGCGGCGCCGCCTCGAGCGCCTCGACGCCGCCGACGCCGAGGTCGCCGCCCTGCGCTCCGTCGAGGACCTCGGGCGGCGCTCGGTGGACGAGCTGCGCCGCGTGGTCGGGGTGCTGCGCGAGGACGACGACGACGCGTCCTCGCCGGCCCCGTCGCTGACCGATCTCGACGACCTCGTCGCCCGCCTGGCCGGCGCCGGGCTCACCGTGAGCGTCCGCGTGGTGGGGGAGCCGGGCCGCCTCGCGCCCGCCACCGACGTCTCGGCCCACCGGATCGTCGCCGAGGCCCTGACCAACGTGCTCCGCCACGCGGGCACCGACCGCGCCGAGGTGACCGTGACCTGGGAGAACCGCACCGTCGCCGTCGAGGTCACCGACCGCGGGAGCGGGTCGGGCGCCGGGGACCCCACCGGCGGGCACGGCCTGGTGCACCTGCGCGAGCGGGCGCTGATGGCCGGCGGCACCCTCGCCGCCGGCCCGCGCCCCGACGGCGGGTTCGCGGTCCGCGTGGTCCTCCCGGTGCTCGCGGTGGAGGTGGCGACCCCGTGAGGACCGGGGTGGTCGTCGCCGACGACGAGGCGCTCGTCCGCATGGGCCTGCGGATGCTGCTCGACTCCGAGGACGACCTCGCCGTGGTGGCGGAGGCGGCCGACGGGCGGGCGGCGGTGGAGGCGGCCCGCCGGACCGGCGCGGCGGTCGTCGTGATGGACGTGCGGATGCCGGGGCTCGACGGCATCGCGGCCGCGCGGGCCCTGGCCGAGGCGGGGTCGCCCGCCCGGGTCCTCGTCCTGACGACGTTCGACGACCACGACACCGTCGACGCCGCCCTGCGGGCCGGGGTGGCCGGGTTCCTGCTGAAGACCGCGCCGCCGGAGCAGCTGCTCGACGCGGTCCGGCGGGTGGCGGCGGGGCAGGGGGCGCTCGATCCCGACGTGGTGCCCGGCGTGGTCGCCGCCTACGGGCGCACCGCCCCCGCCCGGGCCCGGCCGCCGGCCCTCGACACCCTGACCGCGCGGGAGTCCGAGGTGCTCGCGCTGGTGGCCCGGGGGCTGTCGAACGGCGAGGTCGCCGCCCGGCTGCACCTGGGCGAGACCACGGTGAAGACCCACCTCGGGCGGATCCTCGACAAGCTCGCGATGCCCGACCGGCCCCGCCTGATCGCCTGGGCGTGGGAGCACGGGGTCGTCACGACGTGACATATGTCCTGTTCCGGAGACGTCCGGTCCTACAAAGTGACTGGACGGTCGGTCGGGGGTACCGTCCGACATATGGCACCTCGGCGCGACTACTTCGACGGCTGCGCGGCCGCCCACGCCCTCGACCTCGTGGGGGAGCGGTGGGCCCTGCTGGTGGTCCGGGAGCTGATGCTCGGCCCCAAGCGCTTCACCGACCTGCGGACCGGCCTCCCGCACGCGAGCCCCAACGTGCTCTCCCAGCGGCTGCGTGAGCTCGAGGACGCCGGGGTGCTGCGCCGGCGCCGCCTGCCCCCGCCCGCGGCGTCGGCGGTCTACGAGCTCACCGAGTGGGGGCTCGAGCTCGAGCCCGTGCTGAAGACCCTCGGCCGGTGGGCGGCCCGCGCGCTGCCCGAGGCCGAGCACATCGGGGTCGACTCCCTGGTGCTCTCGATGCGCACGATGTTCTCCGCCGAGGCGGCCGAGGGACTCGACGAGGTGGTGCAGTTCGTCCTCGCCGACCAGCCCTTCGTGGCCCGGCTCGACGACGGGGCCTTCACCATCGTCCGCGGCGAGGCCGACCAGGCCGACGCGACCGTCGTCGCGACGGCCCCCGAGGCCTGGGCGGCCGTGCTCTACGCCGGGCACCCGCTCGACTCGGCGGTGAGCGACGGGATGCTCACCCTGTCCGGGGACCGGGCCGCGGTGGACCGCCTGCTCGACCTGTTCCCGATGCCGGAACCGCTGGTGTCGCGCGCGGAGCCGGCACCCGCCGGCTGAGCAGGCCCGCGGCCGAGCCGGCCACCGACAGCACCCCGGAGGCGACGAGCACCGCCGTCCCGACCCCCTCCAGGGCGCCGTCGGTGAGCACGGCGTGCCCGATGCCCAGCACGGCCGCGAGCAGGGCGAACCCGCCGTGGAGCAGCCGGAACGTCGGTCGCGACCAGCCCAGGCGCCGCCGCGAGGCCCCGAGCACGACGACGACCGCGAGCAGCACCAGCGACGTCAGCGCCATGCGGGCCCGGGTGGGGCCGTCGGGCGACATCGCGAACAGGGCGTCGTCGGGGGACAGCGCCAGGAGCGCCCCGACGTGGGCCAGCACCAGGGTCACGACGACGAGGCCGGTCGCCGCGTGCGCGGTGCCCCGCACCCGGGCGAGCCACGGCTGCGCGGCGAGCCCCGCGACCGCGAGGACGGCGACCACGGTCGAGATCCCGAGCAGCACCGGGGCACCGGCCAGGTGGGACGAGGTCAGCGCCACCGCGAGGCCCGCCAGGCCGAGCACGGCACTCGTCAGGAAGGCCGCCCTCACCACGGGGAGAGCACCAGGTCGACCTGCGCGCCCGTGTCGCCGTCGCGGGTGACGTTGCGCAGGAACACCCGCCGCCAGGGACCGGGGTCGTCGTAGCCCACGTGCACGTTGGGCTCCCCGAACTGCGCGACGAGGGGGTCGCTGTCGACCCGGTAGCGCCCCTCGGCGTCGGTGCGCACCGAGGTGCGGTTGCGCTGCTCGCTCGCCGTGGCGGTCTGGGCCCACACCTGCACCCGCACGCCCGGCAGCGGGCGACAGGCCTCGTCGCGCACGGTGCCCGTGACGGTGAAGCCGCTCCCGAGGGGATCGGCGAAGGGCGCCTTCGCGACGTAGTTGTTGGTCCCGCCCGGGTTGGTGACGGTGGGCGCGCAGCCGTCCCCGGTGGGCACGACGACCGCGGCGGAGCCGGCGCGGACCCCCACGTCGCGGGCGCCGGTGCCGTGCGTCGAGCTGGTCGCGAGCAGGACGCCGATCACCCACACCACGGCGACGAACACCGTGATCGCGGCGGGATGGGGCCTCACGCCACCACCCAACCACGTGTCACGATCACGGCCATGAGCACCGCCGCCGGGCCGCCCGTCCTCGTCGACGTCGACGGGGAGGCGGCCGTGACCACGATCCGGCTGAACCGCCCCGAGAACCGCAACGCGCTGACGGTCGAGCTCAAGGTGGCGCTGCGCGACGCCCTCGAGGCCGTCGCCGACGACCCGTCGGTGCGCGCGGTGGTCCTCGCCTCCAGCGGCAAGGCGTTCTGCGTCGGCCAGGACCTGCGCGAGCACGCCGAGGCGCTGCGCAGCGGGGAGGACGGCGCGATCGGGGCCGATGCCCTCTCGACCGTCCCGGAGCACTACAACCGGATCGCGGCCGCGCTCGGCACCATGCGCAAGCCCGTCGTCGCCGCGATCAACGGCACCGCCGTCGGCGCCGGCCTCGGGTTCGCGCTGGCCTGCGACCTGCGGGTGGCCGCGCCGGGAGTGAAGTTCGCGACGGCGTTCGCCGGCATCGGTTTCGGGGGCGACTCGGGCCTCTCGGGCACGCTCGCGCACTGCGTCGGCGCCTCGCGGGCCACCGAGCTGCTCATGCTCGGGGAGCCCTTCACCGCCGAAGAGGCTCGCGACTGGGGCATCGTCAAGGAGATCGCCGACGATCCCGACGAGGCCGCCCTGGCCCTGGCCCGCCGGCTTGCGAACGGGCCCACGCTCGCCTTCGCCGAGATCAAGGCGGCGGTGGCGATGGGAACGGTGTCCTCCCTGCGCGAGGTGCTCGACCACGAGGCGTCCGCCCAGGCCCGGCTCGGGGCCACCGAGGACCACCGGGGCGCCGTCGACGCGTTCCTCGCCAAGCAGCAGCCGGTGTTCCGCGGGAGGTGAACACCTGTGAGCACTAATTCGTGCTGGAGCACGGATTAGTGCACACGGGTGCTCACCTCCTGCAGGCCCACCACGCGCAGCAGGTCGAGCTTGTCGGCGTCCTCGGTGCCCGGCGCGGCGGAGTAGACGATGAGGCGCTGGTCGTCGTCGGGGACCTCGAGCACGTCGCAGTCGAGGACGATCGGGCCCACCCCGGGGACGTCGTAGCGCTTCCGGTCGACCCGCCTGTGCTCGACGGGCCGGGAGTCCCACAGCTCGGCGAACCACGGGTTGCTCCGGTGGAGTTCGTCGACGGTGGCGCGCAGCTGCCGGTCGTGGGGGTAGCGGGCCATGGCGGCCCGGGCCCGGGCGACGGCCGAGACCTCGAGGCGGCGGGTGCCGCCCTGCTCGTCGGTGACGGTGCGGATGCCCGGGTGCCCGGCGAACTGGAGCCACAGGGTGTTGCGCCGGGCGCGCGGGACGGTCGTCAGGTCCCCGTAGAGGGCGGTGAGCAGCGGGTTCCAGGCGAGCATGTCCTCCCGGGGCCCGACGAGCATCGCGGGGAGGTCCTGCATCCGGTCCAGCAGACGCAGCACCGAGGGGCGCACGGTGTCCCGCACCCGGTCGGGCCCCGGCATGCTGACGCCGGCCAGGGCGAACAGGTGCTCGGTCTCGGCCGGGGTGAGGCGCAGCGCGCGGGCCAGGGCGCCGAGCACCGACTCCGACGGGTGCGGCCCCCGGTCCTGCTCGAGGCGGATGACGTAGTCGACCGAGACCCCGGCGAGCTGGGCGACCTCCTCGCGGCGCAGCCCCGGCGTGCGGCGCCGCGGCCCGGCGGGCAGCCCGACGTCGGCGGGCGTCAGGCGCTCGCGCCACTGGCGCAGGGCCGACCCCAGCTCCGCCCGGTCGCCTCGACTCATGGTCCCAGGATGCCGCCTCGGACCGGACCCATCCTGGTACCGCCGGTCCCCGGGTGCGGCCTCCCTGGTGGTGCCCGTCGGCCCGCCGCACGGTGGGCCCATGACCACCGCCCTGATCACCGGAGCCTCCCGCGGCATCGGCGCCCACGCCGCCCGCCGCCTCGCCGCCGACGGCGTCACCGTGCTCGCCGGCTGCCGCACGCCGTCCGCCGCGACCGGCCTCGACCACCCCGGCATCCACCCGATCGCCCTCGACGTCACCGACGACGCCTCCGTGGCCGCCGCCGTGAAGCACGTGCAGGAGACGTTCGGCGCCCTCGACGTGGTCGTGAACAACGCGGCGATCGTCGGGACGACGACCCCGCCCGACGAGGCCGGCGCGGAGGACCTGCGGGAGGCCTACGAGACGAACGTGTTCGGACCGGTCCGCGTCACCCGGGCGTTCCTGCCGCTGCTGCGGCGCGGCGAGCACCCACGCCTCGTCCTCGTCTCGTCGAGCCTCGGGTCGTTCACCGACATGGCCGACTGGCGCTGGGCCAACCACCCGCACCTGCCCTACACCTCGTCGAAGGCGGCGCTGAACATGGTCGGGGTGATGTACGCGAAGACGATGCCCGATGTCCTCGTCACCGTGGTCAACCCGGGCTTCACCGCCACCGACCTGAACGACCACCAGGGCACGCAGACCCTCGACGAGGGCACCGACGCGCTCGTCGCCGCCGTCCTCGACACCACCGGCCCCTCGGGTCGCTTCGTCGAGCGCGAGGGGGAGCGGGCATGGTGAGCACCCGTGAGCACTAATCCGTGTCCAGACACGGACTAGTGCTCACGAGCGCGGAGCG
Organism: Actinomycetospora atypica; assembly: GCF_042653685.1. Taxonomy (NCBI): domain Bacteria; kingdom Bacillati; phylum Actinomycetota; class Actinomycetes; order Pseudonocardiales; family Pseudonocardiaceae; genus Actinomycetospora; species Actinomycetospora atypica. The sequence continues at coordinate 203,009 of NZ_JBHSIV010000008.1, forward strand.
CACCTCCCGCTTGAGCACCTTCCCGACGGCGTTGCGGGGGAGCGGGTCGGTGGTCGTCCGGATCGTCGTGGGGGCGGCGAACGCCGCGATCCGGGACGCGACCCGGTCGTGCAGCGCGGCCTCGTCGGGAACGGTCCCGGGCGCGTGCACGACGACCGCGGCGACCTCCTCGCCGTAGGTCGGGTGCGGGATCCCGACGACCGCGGCGTCGAGCACCCCGTCGACCTCGAGCAGCTCGGCCTCCACCGCCGCGCAGTAGACGTTCTCGCCACCGCGGATGACGACGTCCTTGAGCCGGTCGACCACGCGGACCACGCCGTCGTCGACGCGCCCGAGGTCGCCGGTGCGGAACCAGCCGTCGACGAACGCCGCGGCGGTGGCCTCCGGTGCGTTCCAGTAGCCGCGCACCACGTTCGGGCCGCGGAACCACAGTTCGCCGACCGCGCCCTCACCGAGGTCGGCGCCGGTGTCGGGGTCGACGACGCGGACGTCGGCGCTCGGGACCGGGCGGCCGACCGCGTCGGGGGCGGCGAGGTAGTCCTCGCCCTGGTTGAAGGCGATCCCGGCCGTGGTCTCGGTGAGCCCGTAGCCGTTGCCCGGCGACCCGATCCGCGCGACCCGGCGGACCAGCTCCGGCGGGATCGGGGCGCCGCCCATCCCGATCCCGGTGACCGTCGACAGGGCGCCGAGGGCGTCGTCGGCGATCGCGGTCCGCAGCAGGTCGCTGGCGATCGTCGGGACCCCGGCGACGGCGGTGAGCCCCTCGGCGGCGATGACCCGCAGCGCCTCGCGGGCGTCCCAGCGGTACTGCGTGGCGAGCACCGAGCCGCCCACCGTCGCGTTGACCATCGCGCACAGCCCGGCCACGTGGAAGATCGGGAACGCGAGCAGGACGCCCGGGCGCTCCGGCGGCGCGACCCCGGTCCGCCGGGCCGCGAGGGTGGCCAGCAGGCCGCGGTTGTGGACGTCGGTGCACAGGTTGCGGTGGGTGCCGATCGCGCCCTTCGGGCGTCCCGTGGTGCCCGAGGTGTAGAGGATGAAGGCGTCGTCGTCGGGGGCCGGCTCGTGGCCGCCGAGGTCGTGCACGGGCTCGCCGAGGAAGTCGTCGAACGAGGGCGCGCCCTCGCCGCGCACGACGACCACGGGGACGTCGTCCGGGGTGACGTCGCGCAGCACCGGGGCGCGCTCGCCGTCGGCCACCACCAGCGAGGGGGCGGCGTCGGCGACGGCGTGCTCGAGCTCCGCGCGCTGCCACCAGGCGTTGAGCGGCACCACCACGAGGCCCGACACCCACGCCGCCCAGCACAGCGGCGCCCACTCGGGGTAGTTGCGCAGGCAGATCGCCACCCGGTCGCCCGGGCGCAGCCCGGCCTCGGCGTAGCGCCGCGCCAGGGTCGCCACCCGCACCCGGTGCTCGTCGAACCCGACCCGCTCGCCGTCGTGCACCGTGAAGGTGCGGTCGCCGTGGGCGGCGGTCGCCGCGTGCGCCTCGCGCAGGGTCTGCGGCGCGGTGACGTGGACCCGCAGCGGCACCCCGTGGACCACCGCCTCCCCGAGTGCGAAGGGCCCGCCCGGGGCGGTGAGCTCGGCGACGATCTGGGCGCGGGACGCGGCGGGCACGACCACGGAGTCTGCTCCGGCGGCGCGCCCGGTGCCCGGTCCGGATCCGTTTCGCCCGGTACGGCGTGTGGCCCGAGCCACGACGGGGTATATCGATCAAGAACCCCGGGATCGGCGTCTCCGTCGTCGGCCGGGCGAGGAGGTCGTCATGAGCCTGGACGTCGCACTGCCGGTCACCACGAAGGTCGCCCTGCCCGTCGACGCCCGGAGCCCCCTCCCCGACGCGGCCACGCTGAGCTGCCGCCTGCACGCCGCCCTCGACCGGGCGGCTGTCGCGGGCCTCGACGTCGAGCTCCACCTCGACGCGTCGCAGCCGCTGTCCGGCCCTCAGGCGAAGGTCCTCGCCTGCGCCCGGGAGAGCGCCGCGGTCCGCGGGATCGCCCTGCGCGTCGTGGCCTGAGTCACACTCGCCACGGACCACCCGGTCGGGCCGGCGCCGCGCATTCTGGGGAAGCTCTCAGAAGTCGCGGCGTGTCGCCCCCGTCGATCACTCTGCGTCCCCTTCGCCCGACCCGGGCGGTAGGTCCGGTTGATGTCGAGAAGCGACGAAAAGCCCAGCTCAGCGACCTGTACCCGGTCGTCGGGCGGGATCTTCGGCGTGCACACTCCTCGTCGCCGGGCCGCAACGATTCCCCTCCGTGACCGTTGGGGGTGCGGCACACCGCACCACCGACCGCGAAGGAAGCCACCATGGGTCGTCACCACCGCGCCTCCCGTTCCCGGATCGAGGGACACGGCGGGCGACTGCGGGTGGGCGGGAGTGTGGTCGGCGCCGTGGGCGGGGTCGGTCTCGGTCTCCTGCAGCTGGCAGCCCCAGCAGTCGCCGCCCCCGCGCCGGCCGCGGCCCCCGCCTCCGCGCCCCACAGCGCCACCCCGTGCGCGGTCACCGCGAAGGCCTGCGTCGACATCTCGGCGAAGAAGGCCTGGCTGACCGACGGCCACGGGAAGATCGTCTACGGCGCCGTGCCGATCACCACCGGCGCGAAGGGCTACGAGACCCCCACCGGCACCTTCACCGTCATGTGGAAGGACAAGGACCACCGCAGCGACGAGTACGACCACGCGCCGATGAACAACTCCGTGTTCTTCGCGCCGGGCGACGCGTTCCACGAGGGCAGCCTGCAGCGCGACTCGGCCGGGTGCGTGCACCTCTCGCACGAGGCGTCGGAGCGCTTCTTCGACTACCTCCAGGTCTACGACCAGGTGCAGATCGTCCCCTGACCGCCTCCGGTCCCCGGCCGCCTGCCAGGCTGACTCCATGGCCGGCACCCCGGACGAGCGCGACGAGCGCATCGCCCTGCTCCTCGACTACGAGAACCTCGCGATCGGGGCCCGGGAGGGGTTGGGGGTCAGCCCGTTCGACTTCGGCCCGGTGGCCGACGCCCTCGCCCTGCGCGGGCGGGTGGTGGCGCGGCGCGCCTACGCGGACTGGTCGTTCTTCGACGACGACCGCCGGCTCCTGGCCCGCGCCCAGGTCGAGCTGATCGACATCCCGCAGCGCGTCGGCGGCTCCCGCAAGAACTCGGCCGACATCAAGATGGCCGTCGACGCCATCGAGATCGCCTACGAGCGGTCCTGGGTCACCACCTTCGCCATCGGCACCGGCGATTCCGACTTCACCCCGCTCGTGCACAAGCTGCGCGAGCTCGACAAGCGGGTGATCGGCATCGGAGTCGCCTCGTCGACCTCGCGGCTGCTGCCCCCGGCCTGCGACGAGTTCCTCTTCTACGACCGGCTCGTCGAGGCCGCCCCCAGCCCGGCCCCCGCGCCCGCCCCCGTCCAGGAGGAGCCCGCGCCGGTCGTCGGGCAGGTGGAACCGGCGGCCGAGGAGGCCGCGGCCCCGGCCGACGAGGCCGTCGAACGGGTGGTCACGCGCACCCTGTCCGGGCTGGCCCGCCGGGGCGACGGCCCGGTGCTCGCGTCGCGGCTCAAGCGGGCCATCCTGCGCCAGGACCCCACGTTCGACGAGGCCGACCACGGGTTCCGCGGGTTCGGGGAGCTCCTGCGTCACCTGCAGTCGCAGCGGATCATCGAGCTGCGGGAGGGATCGGCGCACGGCGACCCGGAGGTCACCTTCCCGGTCGACGAGCCGGCCGAGGACGACGCGTTCCGCGTTCTCGCGGAGGTGGTGGGGGAGCTGTCGCGCCGGGACGGCGGGGTGCCGCTGTCGGGGCTCAAGGACCAGGTCCGCAAGCGCCGCCCCGACTTCAGCGAGAAGACCTACGGCTACGCCTCGTTCCTGTCCTTCGCCAAGGCGGCCCGCGCCCGCGGCGTCATCACCATGGCCTACGAGCAGGTCAACGGCGACTGGTACCTCGAGCCCGCATGATCACCGCGACACTTCAGTACCTACTGAGGTATTGACCATGTGAGCCGGACGGCCCTAGCGTCGGCGTGCTCGATCCGCCCGACGAAGGAGCTGCCCTCGTGACCACTGCCGGCGCCGCCGCACGCGCTCGCGTCACCGCCACCTCGGCGGCGACGAACATGCCCTACCTGATCGGTTCGCTGGTGGTCGGGCTGCTGCTCTTCTACTTCATCGGGTTCGACGAGGGCGCGACCTCGCTGTTCGGCGACACGACCGTGGTCCACGAGTTCGTGCACGACGCCCGCCACTTCCTCGGCTTCCCCTGCCACTGATGCACGCGAAGGACGTCATCCCGCGGGCGGCGCTCGCGGGAGCGGTGGCAGGTCTCGTCTCCTGGGTGTTCGCGCTGCTGTTCGCCGAGCCCCTCATCCAGGCGGCGATCGACTACGAGGCCGACCGCGGTGCGGCGGAGGAGGCCCTCGACGCCGCCGCCGGCATCGCACCCCCGGCCGAGGGGCCGGAGGTCTTCACCCGCACCGTGCAGGGCGTGTTCGGCATCGGCGCTGGCATGGTGCTCACCGGGATCGCCCTCGGGCTGCTGTTCGCGGTGGTCTACACGCTGCTGCAGGGCCGGGTGGCGGTGCGCCCGCGCGTCCTGGCGCTGCTGGTGGCCGGGGCCGGGTTCCTCACCCTCTACGCCACCCCGTTCCTCAAGTACCCGGCGAACCCGCCGGCCGTCGGACACGACGAGACGATCGGCGACCGCTCGGCGCTCTTCCTCGTCATGGTCGTTGGCTCGGTCGTCGTCCTGGTCGTCGCCGTGCTCGTCGCCCGCGCGGTGCGGGCCCGGGTGGGGACGTGGAACGCCGCGCTCGTCGGCGGGCTGACCTACGTCGTCCTCGCCGGCGTGCTCATGGCGGTGCTGCCCTCGCTCGGGGAGCTCGCGGCCAACGTCGCCACCTACGGCCCGGCCGTGGGCGAGACGCCGCAGCCGCTGCGCGACCCGGCGGGTCGGATCGTGTTCCCGGGCTTCGACCCCGACCTGCTCTACTCCTTCCGGCTCTACGCGCTCACCGCGCAGGTGCTGCTCTGGGGTCTGCTGGGTCTGGTCTTCGGGGCTCTCGCGGAACGCGCGACCGGCCGCTCGGACGCCGACGCGGCCGAGCGCGAGGCCGTGGAGGTCTAGGTCCTCGGTACGACGACGGGGGTGGTGCGGCCGGGTGCCGCGCCACCCCCGTCGTCGTTCGTCGCCGGACGTAGGGTCGCAGCGCCCAGCACGGATCAGGAGGCCCGGGATGACCGACGAACGCCCCACCGCCGACCCCGACGTCGTCGACGTCGCCGACCGGCACCGCTACGAGCTCCACGTCGACGGCGCCACGGCCGGGTTCGCCGAGTACGCCCGGCGGACCGACCCGCACGGCGACGGGGAGACGATCGCCTTCATCCACACCGTGGTCGAGGACGAGTACTCGGGCCGGGGCCTCGCGGGCCGGCTCGCCCGCGCGGCGCTCGACGACGCCCGAGTCCGAGGGCTCGCGGTCCTCCCGTTCTGCCCGTTCATCAAGGGCTGGATCGCGAAGCACCCCGACTACGTGGACCTCGTCCCGGCCCGGCGCCGCGAACAGTTCGACCTGGTCGCCGTCGACGGGTAGTTTCTTGCGCTCACGACAGGGTTGTCGACGAGCGCGGGAGGTCCGGCCATGGCCACGGATGCGGGGACGGCCCGGCCGGGAGGCGCCAGCGCCGCCCTCGAGACGCTGCCCCTGTCCCGCTGGCACCGCACCATCGTCGTGCTGGTGGGGATCGGGTCGTTCTTCGACCTCTACGAGGTCTTCCTCGGCGGGGTGCTCGCCCCGATCCTCGCGAAGGAGTTCGCGCTCGGGTCGACGGGCAAGGCGGCGGTGGTCGCGAGCGGGTTCCTGGGGATGTTCGTCGGCGCGAACGTCCTCTCGGTGCTCGCCGACCGGCTGGGGCGGCGGCGGGTCTTCCTGCTGAACCTGCTCACCTACTCGCTGTTCAGCCTCCTCGCCGCGTTCTCGCCGAACATCGAGACGTTCCTCGTGCTGCGCTTCCTCGCCGGGATCGGGCTCGGGTGCGAGCTCGTCCTGGTCGACACCTACCTCGCCGAGTTCCTCCCCGCGAAGGTCCGGGGCCGCTACATCGCCTGGGCCTACACGGTGGGGTTCCTCGGCGTCCCGGTCGCGGCCCTGCTCGGCGGCAAGCTCGTCGCCGCGCAGGAGATCGCGGGCGTCGAGGGATGGCGGTGGCTGCTCGTCGCGGGGTCGCTCGGGGCGCTGTTCGTGATCGTCATGCGCCGGGTGCTGCCCGAGTCGCCGCGCTGGCTCGAGTCGCGCGGCCGCCCCGAGGAGGCCGAGCGGGTGGTGCGCGACGTCGCGGCGCGGGTCGGCGCCCCGCACGCGGTCGACGAGCTCCCGCCCCGCCTCCCGGTCGACCCCGTGGTCGCGCGGTCGACCGGGGAGGTGCTGCGGATCGCCTTCACCGACTACCGCCGGCGCACCGTCATGCTGTTCGTCTTCCAGATCCTGCAGACCGTGGCGTACTACGGCTTCGGCACCCTCGCGCCCCTCGTGCTGGTGAGCAAGGGGTTCGAGATCACCGAGTCGCTCGGGTACGCCGCCCTGAGCTTCGCCGGCTACCCGATCGGCTCGCTGCTCTCGGTGCCGCTGGTGGAACGGTTCGAGCGCAAGTACCTGATCATCGGATCGGCGCTCGCAATCGGCTTCTTCGGCATCGTGTTCGCGGCGGCGTCGACGCCGTGGCTGATCGTCCTCGCCGGGTTCCTGCTCACCACGGCGAGCAACGTCTTCTCCAACTCGTTCCACATCTACCAGGCCGAGATCTTCCCGACGGCCATCCGCTCCACCGCCAGCGGCGTCGCCTACTCGCTCTCGCGCGGCACCTCGGTGGTCCTCCCGTTCATCGCGGTGCCCCTGCTCGCGACGGCGGGACCGGTCGCGGTCTTCGGCGGGTCGGCGGTGCTGATCGTCGTGCTCTGTCTCGACGTGGGCCTGCTCGGGCCCCTGACGAACGGCCGGGCCCTGGAGGAGGTCCGCTGAGTTCGGCCTTCGGCCTCGTGCGTGCGTCTCCGTGCTGGAGGACGGGAACGCACGCACGCAGCCGCAGGCTCGACGGCCGGAGGCTCAGTTGACGCAGGGCACGGTCGGGGCCGCCGTCCCGGCGTCCTCGGCTGGCACCGCCGGGGCGGCGCTGGTCTTCGGCGCGCGGCTCCCCGGGGCGGAGCCGCTCCCGGCGCCGGCCGACGACGACGAGCCGCCCGCCTTCGGGGCCGGCGTCTCCTCCGCGGACCCGGAGGCGGTCTCGGAGATGTACTCCTGGACCTTCTCCGGGTCGACCTGAACGGCCTCGCCGTCCTCCTCGGTGTCGTAGCTGGCCGAGACGATGGGGATCGTGTGGAAGGCGATCGACCCCGAGCTCACGCCCTGCAGCTGCGACGCGAGGTTCAGGACGTCGAGCCCGCGGTCGACCGTGACGGCCTTGTCCACTGCGTCGACCAGGGCGTTCCGCTTGGCCGAGTCGGTGATGGTGTCCGACGAGAGCACGGTGCGGGCCATGCTGGAGAGGAAGACCTGCTGGCGGCGGGCGCGGTCGAGGTCGCCGCCGGGCAGGCCGTGGCGCTGGCGCACGAACGCGAGGGCCTGGGGTCCCGACACCGTCTGCTGGCCCGCGGAGAACTTCGCCCCCGAGAACGAGTCGTTCACCGCCTTGTTCAGGCAGACCGGCACGCCGCCGATGGCCTCGCTGATCTGGGCGAACCCGGCGAGGTTCACCGCGCCGAAGTGGGTGATCGTGAGCCCGGTGAGCCCCTCCACCGCGCCGATCGTGGTCCGGGCGCCCGCCGCCCCCGCCTGGACGGCGAGGGCGTTGCCGGAGACGCCGTCCTTCTGCAGCTCCTGGCGGGCGGCGTTCGACCCGTAGGCGTAGGCCGAGTTGATCTTGTGCTTGCCGAAGCCGTCGGGCAGGTCGACGTAGGAGTCGCGGGGGATCGAGAAGCCCGTGGCCGCGCCGCCGCCCCCGGGGATGTGCAGCACCATGATCGTGTCGGTGGAGTCGCCGCCCGCGTCGCTGCCGCCCGCGTTGAGCGAGGCGAGGACGTCCTTCGGCAACGGGTTGCCGAAGCTGTCGGTGCGGCTGTCGAGCCCGACGAGCAGGACGTTCTGGTCGGTGCCGAAGATCGAGCCGAACGACGTCGAGATGACGTCGACGCGCGAGAGCCCGGAGTCGAAGGTCCGCGCGACGAGCACGGTCGCCCCGCTGAGGAGCAGCACCAGCACCGAGGCGGCGGCCAGCACGAGCACGGCGATCCGGCCGCCCCCGAGTCCGCGGGCGCGGTCGAGCAGGGCCTGCGCGCCGGCGGCGCGGCCGCCGCCGGCGGGCTCCTCCGGGGTCTCGACGCCGGGGGAGGGGGCGACCCTCGTCGGGGTGGGCGCGGGCCGCCGGGGACCGGCGCGGTCGGGCGGTGTCGGGCCGGGTCCACCCGGGCCGGGTGGAGGCCCCGCGGGCGGGCGGC